>JAYOEF010000002.1:62391-67793 GCA_038106605.1 Alphaproteobacteria bacterium | reverse complement strand
TCCTCGGTGAAGTCGGGCGCGGCGGCGATGCCGATCAGCGCGGCGACGCGATCCGGGCGCGCCAGCGCGGCGAGCAGCATGATCCAGCCGCCCATCGACGAGCCGATCAGGATCTGCGGGCCCTCGGTGCACGAATCGAGGACGGCGAGCGCGTCCTCCGTCCAGCTTCCGATGGTGCCGTCGGCGAATTCGCCGGACGATTCGCCGTGGCCGAGATAGTCGAAACGGACGAAGGCGCGGCCCGCGGCCCGGCAGAAACGTTCGAGTTCGACCGCCTTCGTGCCCTGCATGTCCGAATTGAAGCCCCCCAGAAACATCACGCCGGGCGACTTGCCCGGAAGGCGTCTGTAGGCGATTGTTGCCCCGCCCGCGCGTGATAAAGTCTCGGGCTTTTTTTCGACACTCTCGTTCATGGGACTCCGGACCGGTCATGACGCCCGCCGAAGCGGCCTCGCCCTCCAGTCATACCCCGTCCGGCGCGGCGGCGAAACCGCGCACCGTGATGCAGGTGCTGCCGAGCCTCGTGACCGGCGGCGTCGAGCGCGGTGCCGCCGACATCGCCGCGGCGCTCACGGCCGCCGGCTGGCGCGCCGTCGTCGTGTCGTCCGGCGGGCCGATGGTGCACGAGATCGAGCGCGTCGGCGGCATCCACGTGACGCTGCCGGTCGACCGCAAGAACCCCTTCATCATGCGGAAGAACGTCCGCGCGCTTGCCGACGTCATCGCCGCTCACGGCGTCGACATCGTGCATGCGAGATCGCGCGCGCCGGCGTGGAGTGCGCGCGCGGCGGCGCGCAAATCGGGCATTCCGTTCGTCACAACCTTCCACGGCACCTACAATTTCTCGAACCCGCTGAAGAAGGCCTACAACGCGGTGATGGCGGGCGGCGATCTGGTGATCGCGATCTCCGAGTTCATCGGCCGCCACGTGATGGAGAATTACGGCGTGGCCGCCGAGAAGGTGCGCGTCATCCAGCGCGGCATCGACACGGAAACGACCTTCAACCCGGACAAGGTCTCGGCCGAGCGCATCATCCAGCTGTCGCACGCATGGCGGCTGCCCGACGGCGCGCCGGTGATCATGCTGCCCGGACGGCTGACCCGCTGGAAGGGCCAGTCGGTGCTGATCGAGGCGGCGCGGCGGCTGGGGCGGCAGGACGTGCGCGTCCTCCTGGTCGGCGACGACCAGGGGCGCACCGGCTACCGCGAGGAGCTGGAGGACCAGATCGCGCGCATCGGCGCCGGGGGCATCATCCACCTGACCGGCCCGTGCCGCGACATGGCGGCGGCCTACATGCTGTCCGACGTCGTCGTCTCGGCCTCGACCGACCCCGAGGCGTTCGGCCGCGTCGCGGCGGAAGCCCAGGCAATGGGCCGGCCGGTGATCGCCACCGCCCACGGCGGCGCGCGCGAGACGGTGATCGAGGGCGAGACCGGCTGGCTGGTGCCGCCGGGCGACGCAGATGGATTGGCGCGGGCGCTCCGTGCCGCACTCGCCATGACGCCGGGCGACCGCGAGGCGGTGGCGCGGCGCGCACGCGAGCACATCGTCCGCAACTTCACCAAGCCGCAGATGTGCGCGGCGACCCTCGCGGTCTACGAGGAGCTCCTCGCCGCGCGCCCGCGATGAGCGCTGCCGCGGATAGAACGCCGACGCGCATCCTCGTCATCAAGCTCGGCGCGCTCGGCGATTTCGTGCTCGCCCTCGGGCCGTTCGCGGCGATCCGCAAAGCCCACCCGGACGCGCACATCACCCTGCTGACCACCGCCCCCTTCGCCGCGTTCGGGAAGGCCACCGGCCTGTTCGACGAAGTGTGGACCGACGACCGGCCGCGCTGGTGGAACATCGGAGGCGTTCTTTCCCTCCGCCGGAAGCTGCGAAACGGAGATTTCAGCCGGGTCTACGACCTCCAGACCTCGGACCGGTCGGGCTGGTACTTCCGGCTGTTCCCGGCGAACGCGAAGCCCGAATGGTCGGGGATCGCCGCGGGCTGCTCGCACCCCCATGCCAACCCGGACCGCGATCGCATGCACACGGTCGAGCGCCAGGCCGAGCAGCTCGCCATGGCGGGCATCGCCGAGACGCCGCTTCCCGATCTGTCGTGGGCAGACGGGGACCTATCGCGGTTCGAATTGCCCGACCGCTTCGCCCTCCTCATACCCGGCGGCGCGCCGCACCGGCCCCTGAAGCGCTGGCCTGCCGAAAGTTTCATTGCGCTCGGCGCCGAGATCGCCCGGCGGGGAGCGGTCCCGGTCGTCGCCGGCGGCACCGCCGAAGCCGATCTCGCCTCCCATATCGCGGAGGCCTGCGGCGGGATCTCGCTCGCCGGGCGGACGAAATTCGCCGATATCGCGGCGCTCGCCCGCAAGGCCGCGGGCGCGGTCGGCAACGACACCGGGCCGATGCATATCCTGGCGGCCGCCGGATGCCCGTCGGTGGTGCTGTTCTCGGGCGACTCCGATCCGGCCCTCACGGCCCCGCGCGGGGCCTCGGTAACCGTGCTCAGACGGCAGAATCTCGCCGATCTGGGGGTCGCGGAGGTTGCCGACGCGTTAAGTTTGCGTTAAACGCCCGGCTCTAAAGGTCAACGCGTGGACGCGATACGGACATCATGAGTGCAGAGGGCGTGAAGATCACGCTGCCCGACGGCAGCGTGCGCGAGTTCGCCGGCCCGGTCACGGGCGCGGAGCTCGCGGCCGACATCGGCCCCGGGCTCGCCAAGGCGGCGCTCGCGGTCAAGATCGGCGGCGAGGTGCTGGACCTGTCCCGCACCATCGACCGGGATTCGACGGTCGAGATCGTCACGCGCAAGTCGGACGACGCGCTGGAGCTGATCCGCCACGACGCCGCGCACATCATGGCCGAGGCCGTGCAGGAGCTCTATCCCGGCACGCAGGTCACCATCGGCCCCGCGATCGAGCACGGCTTCTATTACGATTTCGCCCGCGACGAGCCCTTCACGCCCGACGATCTGGAGAAGATCGAGGCGAAGATGAAGGAGATCGTGGCGCGGAACGAGGCCTTCGTCCGCGAGGAGTGGGACCGCGAGGACGCGATCCGCCATTTCCAGGACATGGGCGAGAAGTACAAGGCGCAGCTGATCCGCGACCTGCCGACGACCGAGACGATCTCGATCTACCGGCAGGGCGCGTGGCACGACCTCTGCCGCGGCCCGCATCTGCCGTCGACCGGCCATGTCGGCAAGGGCTTCAAGCTCCTCAAGCTCGCCGGCGCGTACTGGCGGGGCGATTCCAAGAACGCGATGCTCCAGCGCATCTACGGCACCGCCTGGCGCGACGAGAAGGAGCTCCAGGCGCATCTGACGATGCTGGAGGAGGCCGAGAAGCGCGACCACCGGCGTCTGGGGCGCGAGATGGGCCTGTTCCATTTCCAGGAAGAGGCGATCGGCAGCGTGTTCTGGCACCCCAAGGGCTGGACGCTGTACCGGGTGCTGGAGAGCTACATCCGCGCGCGGCTGAAGCGCTCCGACTACGTCGAGGTGAAGACGCCGCAGCTGATCGACCGCGGCCTGTGGGAAGCCTCCGGCCACTGGGAGAAGTTCCGCGAGCACATGTTCACGGCCGAGACCGAGGACGAGCGCATCTTCGCCCTGAAGCCGATGAACTGCCCGGGCCACGTGCAGATCTTCCGCCAGGGCATCACCAGCTACCGCGATCTTCCGTTAAGGATGGCCGAGTTCGGCTCGTGCCACCGCTACGAGCCGTCGGGCGCGCTGCACGGGCTGATGCGCGTCCGCGCCTTCACCCAGGACGACGCGCACATCTTCTGCACCGAGGAGCAGATCACCGCGGAGACCAGGGACTTCTGCGACCTGCTGATGAGCGTCTATGCCGATTGCGGCTTCACCGATGTAAGGGTGAAGTTCTCGGACCGGCCGGAGACGCGGGCGGGCGAGGATTCCGTGTGGGACCGCGCCGAGGGCGCGCTCAAGGAGGCGGTCGCCGCCGCCGGGCTCGACTACACGCTCAATCCCGGCGAGGGCGCGTTCTACGGACCCAAGCTCGAATTCGTGCTGCGCGACGCCATCGGCCGCGACTGGCAGTGCGGCACGCTGCAGGTCGACTTCGTGCTGCCCGAACGCCTCGACGCGTCCTATGTCGGAGAGGACGGCGCGCGTCACCGCCCGGTGATGCTGCACCGCGCGATCCTCGGCTCGTTCGAGCGCTTCATCGGCATCCTGATCGAGAACTACGCCGGCCGCCTGCCGATGTGGCTCGCGCCCGTGCAGGCGACGGTGGCGACGATCACGTCGGACGCCGACGCCTACGCCCTCGAGGTGCGGAACGCCCTCGACGCGGCGGGGGTGCGGGCGACGGTCGACGTCCGCAACGAGAAGATCAACTACAAGGTGCGCGAGCACAGCGTCGCGAAGGTCCCGGCCATCCTGGTCGTCGGCCGCCGCGAGGTCGAGGAACGGAAGGTGGCGCTCCGCCGCCTCGGCAGCCAGGAACAGGAATTCCTTGCGCTGGACGAGGCGGTCGCTATCCTTTCTAAGGAAGGCCGGATGCCCGCGGCTTGAGGGCCGGGGCCCGGCCGATTGTCGAAACTAGAGGAGAAAGTCCATCGCAAGACCCCCTATGATGGAGCCGCCGTCGCGCGACGACCGGCCCATTAATGCAATGATCCAGGCGCCGAAGGTGCGCCTGATAGGCGCCGACGGCGAGCAGGTCGGCGTGGTTACCCGGGAAAATGCCCTCGACAGGGCGGCGGATGCGGGGCTCGACCTCGTCATCGTCGCCGAGAACGCCGATCCGCCGGTCTGCAAGATCATGGATTACGGCAAGTTCAAGTACGAGGAGCAGAAGAAGAAGAACGAGGCCCGGAAGAAGCAGAAGGTTATCGAGGTCAAGGAAATCAAGCTGCGGCCCGGCATCGACGATCACGACTACGACGTGAAGATGCGGTCGATGAAGAAGTTCCTGGACGAGGGCGACAAGGTGAAGGTCACCATGCGCTTCCGCGGCCGCGAGATGGCGCACCAGGATCTCGGCCTCGCCGTCCTGCACCGCGTCCGCGACGACCTCGTGGAGCTCGGCAAGATCGAGCAGTTCCCGAAGATGGAAGGCCGCCAGATGGTGATGGTGCTCGCGCCGAAATAGGCGGCGGGCCCTCGCTTTGCGGGCCATACCAGAAAACACAAAAGGGCCGGTGGTTGGACCGGCCCTTTTCGTTTGCGCGGTTCGCGCGAACTCGTGTTCGCCCTAGCGCGCCGCCGCCCCCGTCGCAGGAGACGTCGAGCTGCTCGACCTCTACCGTCTCGGGCTCCGCGATCCCCCTAAAAACTATTCCCTCGGGCTTGTCCCGAGGGTCCATGGCGGGGTCGCGGTCGCCCATCCGCTGGGGCCCCCGCACCAGGCCGGGGGGGATGCACTGCGGGTAA
>JAYOEF010000002.1:44550-62381 GCA_038106605.1 Alphaproteobacteria bacterium | reverse complement strand
TTTTTTTTTTTTTTTTGTTTTTTGGTTTTTTTTTTTTGTTTTTTTTTTTTTGTTTGGTTTTTGTGGTGCGGGTCCAGGGTGGGATCGCGTTCGCCATTCCGATGGGCCCCCGGCACAAGGCCGGGGGAATAGCTCTGCGGGAAACGGGAACAGGGCCGGGGAGAGGGGAAAAAGGCTTGGGGACCGAAGCGCCCGGCAACCGGTGCGCGGAGCGTGCTCTCGGATCAGTGCGCCGAAGAAACCTTCGCGCCGGGCCGGAGGACGAACTTGCGGTCGCAGTACGGGCACTCGACCGAACCGTCCTGGAGCGTGAGAAACACCTTCGGGTGACCGAGCGCGCCGCCGCCCCCGTCGCAGGAGACGTTGAGCTGCTCGACCTCGATGGTTTCGGGCGGTGCGGGCGCGTCGGCCATGTGAGGGCCCCCTCGGCTGGTTGACCTAAAGACGGCGCGGATGATACCCAAACCGGGCGCGGCGCGAAAGCCGCGAGCCGCAATTCGGCGGCGGGCCCGGGGGTGGGAGATGGACGCAAGCGGCGGCAGGAACACGGAGTCGCGGGACGCCCCCGCGATCGAGACGAAGGGCCTGCGCAAGGTCTATGCCGGCGGGCGCACGCCCCCGAAGGTGGCGCTGCAGTCGGTCGATCTTCGCGTACCCAGGGGCTCGATCTTCGGCCTCCTCGGCCCCAACGGCGCGGGCAAGTCGAGCCTCATCAACATCCTCGCGGGGCTCGTCGTGAAAAGCGCGGGCACCGCGCGCATCTGCGGCTGGGACATCGACACCGAGATGCGGAAGGCGCGCGCCTCGATCGGCGTCGTGCCGCAGGAGCTCAACCTCGACGCCTTCTTCACGCCGCGCGAGGTGATGGAGCTGCAGGCCGGCTTCTACGGCATCCCGAAGCGCGAGCGGCGCACCATGGAGATCCTCCGCGCGCTGTCGCTCGACGACAAGGCGAACGTGCCGCCGCGCTCGCTGTCGGGCGGGATGCGGCGGCGGCTTCTCGTGGCGAAGGCCCTTGTCCACAACCCGCCCGTCGTCATCCTCGACGAGCCGACGGCGGGCGTCGACGTCGAGCTGCGCCAGGAGCTCTGGGTCTACATGCGCGAACTCAACGACGCGGGGACGACGATCCTGCTGACGACGCATTACCTGGAGGAAGCACAGGAGATGTGCGACGAGATCGCCATCATCAACCACGGCGAGATCGTGGTGCAGGACACTACGCCGGCGCTGCTCGCCCGCCTCGACCGCAAGGAGGCGCGCATCGTCGTCGACCGCGACCTGGACGCGGTGCCCGCCGGTATCTTCGACGGGCTCGGGCCCGCCATCGACGCCGCCATCGAGAACGGACGCGAGATCCTCGTCCGCTTCCCGCCGAGCCAGGTACGGATGGGCGCGCTCCTCGATGCGGTCAAGGGCGCGGGCCTCCACATCCAGGATCTCTCGACGCGCGACACCGACCTCGAGGACATCTTCGTGACGCTGACCGCGAAGACGCCGGAGGAGCCGCTGGCCGATCGCGGCGACGACCCGATGGCGGGCTCGATGGAACGGCTGCGCTCGACGCCCCGCCCGTGAGTTCTGGCCATGACGACTTGGTCGTAAGTTTATTCCCGTGAGACTCCGCGCTGCCGCCCTGCTGGCCGCCCTTACGCTCGGGGCCTGCGCGCCGCGCTACGAGCCTGCGGGCCCGGCGACGACCGCGCCCCGGATCGAAGCCGCCTCTCCCATGAAGATCGTCGCCGCCGACGGTGCGGCGCTGCCGCTGCGGTGCTGGAGCCCGGAGGGGAAACCGCGCGCGGTGTTCCTCGGCCTCCACGGCTTCAACGACTATTCGCGCGCCTTCGAGACGCCGGGCGCATACTGGGCGAAGCACGGCATCGAGACCTGCGCCTACGACCAGCGGGGCTTCGGCGCGGGCCCGCACCCGAAGATCTGGTCGGACACGGCGGCGATGACGGGCGATGCGAAGACCGCCGCGAAACTTCTCCGCGCGCGGCACCCTGGCATCCCCCTCTTCGTCGTCGGCGAGAGCATGGGCGGCGCGGTCGCCATGGTCGCGGCGGCGGACGGCAACCTGCAGGCCGACGGACTCGTCCTCGTCGCGCCCGCGCTCCGGGGGCGGCGCTATCTCGGGGCCTTTCCCCGCGCCTCGCTCTGGCTGTTCTCGCGCCTCGTGCCGGCGCTGATCCTGACGGGCGAGGGTCTCCGCGTGCAGGCATCGGACAACATCCCGATGCTGCGGGCGCTCGGCGCCGATCCGCTGGTGATCAAGGGCGCGCGCATCGACACGATCCGCGGCCTGGTCGACCTGATGGATGCGGCGATCGAGGCTGCGCCGCGGCTGCGTGTGCCCGCCCTCGTCCTCTACGGCGTGCGCGACGAGCTGATCCCCGAGGAGCCGACATGGGATGCGATCCGGGCCCTGCCGGCGGACGCGGGCCACCGCGCCGCCATATACCGCGGCGGCTGGCACATGCTGCTGCGCGACCTCGGCGCCGAGGCGGTGCTGGCGGACGTCCTCGCCTGGACCGCCAACGCCAAGGCGCCGCTCCCCTCGGGCGCCGACCGCGAGGCCGCGCGGATGCTGGCGAAAGCACCGGAATCCGACGCGGAATCGGACCGGAAAGCGGCACCGCCCCGGGCGCAAGATCATTGAAGCGGGACGCCGCGCGCGCTATGTTCGGCGCGGTCTGCACCCGTAGCTCAGCTGGATAGAGCGCTGCCCTCCGAAGGCAGAGGTCACACGTTCGAATCGTGTCGGGTGCGCCATTTTCCGTCTCCCCGGGCGCTCAGGGAGGAAAACTGTCTTCAGACGAACCAGATTCCGGCGATGACCGCGGTCCACAGGACAAGCGACATGATAAAGGCGTTGAGCATGCCGCGGACCGGACGGAGGTCGTCGTCCATGGTGCGCTGCGCCGCCGCCGTGATCGCTCCACCCTTCGGATCGTGGGCCGGTTTTCTGGAAAAGTCTATGCGGGTTGCCATCAGGTGCCCCTGTTAGGAATTCGTTTTCCTAAATTAGCGGCACGCTGGCCGGGTTCACGCGCTATCCGGTCCGCTTTCCGGGGGCGATGCCGATTTACATCCGGATTCGGATTTAAAATGGCGCGGCCGGCGACGATACCGGTCCGCCTGTCCAGTCTTTAGCGCTTTTGCAGGGAATCTGGGTCGACGAGGACGGATCGGACGTTATCCGGCACGCGCCGTTTCCGGGGCCTGCCGGGGCTGGGGCGCGGCAGAATCCGCCTCGGGCAGCTCGATCGTGAACATCGCGCCGCCGTCGCAGTTCGAGACGGAGAGGCGGCCGCCCATGCCCCGAATGACGCTATAGGTGACGGCGAGGCCGAGCGGAGCTTCCTCCCCGGCGAAACCGGTCGTCGCAAACGGCTCGAAGACTCGGTCGATCGCGGCGGGATCGATCTCGCCCCCATCGTCGGTGCATTCGACCCTGACCGTACCGCCTCCGGAGTCAATCCGGACGGCAAGACGGATCCGCCCGGCCAGCATCTCCGGGGGCCGCGCGTCGCTCCGTGAATGCGCGATCCGGCGGGCGCAATTTAGAATGACGTTGAGGAGCGACTGTTCGACCGGACCCGGCCGCGCGACGACCGCCGGACACTGGCCGGGCGTTTCCATTTCGAGGACGATCCCTTTGCGGCGCAGCTGAGACCGCAGCAGGTCGCCCATTTCGGCCAGAAGGCCCGCGATATCGACGTTTTCGAGGGGCTGGTCATCGGTATCGCCGAACAGCCTCATGTGATCGGTGATGCGGGCCGCGCGCGATACCTGGCCGACGATCATGTCGAGCCTGTCGGCGACGTAGCCCTCGTCCGCGCCGCCCTCGCGGACCCGCTCGGCGGCGTTGACGGCGGCAAGCCGGATGATGCTCAGCGGCTGGTTCAGTTCGTGGGCGATGCCGCTGGCCATCACGCCGAGATCGGCCATCCGGGCGGCCTGCAGGACTTGCGCCTCGGCCTGCCTGCGCTGCGTGACGTCGGTGAGCACGCCGATCACCTCGGTCGGCCCGGAGGGCTCCTCCGCGCCGGCGGCAGCCGGGGCGGGTTCCGTGACGAACTGCTCCTGGGACATGGTCCGCCATTCGCCGGACGCATCGCGCAAGCGAATCTCCTCGCGCAAACGCCGTTCCGCGAGGAGTGCTTCGGCACGCTCCGTGGCCCCTGTCCGGAGCCGCTGCAGGTCCTCCGGGTGCACGGCCCTCTCGAACCAGCCCTCCTCCAGCGCCTCTCCGAGGCTGTAGCCGAGAACCTCGACGATGCTCGCGCTCACGAACGACGGCCGCCCGAAACGGAGGTGTCCCTGGCGGTCGCGCGCCAGCGGCAGGGTATAGAAGATCGTGGAGGACGCGGACATCGCCGCTTCGAGGCGCCGCCGGTAACGGTCGCGCGCCGGGCGCTCGCGCCCGAGGGCGGCGGAATAGGCGAGGATACCCCCCTCCAGCGCCGCAGCCTCCCGGAACAGCGTCCGTTCCCTGCGCAGCTCCGCCGGCGATACGCTCCCCTCAACCACCCGCTCCATGCGCTTGCGAATGCCGGCCATTCGTCGGTGCAGCCCGTTAATGAGGAGCATGACCAGCAGCGGCGTCGCAAAGATCGTCAAAGTCGCGACCGCCAGCGTCTGCCTCAGGTCGTGTCGCATAGCATCAAGGCGGTCGGCGTAGGAGGCGGTGACGGTGCCGAGCGCGCGCGACCCCGGCAGTGCGACGGAGCGGACGGCCGCCCGGTCTTCCCACCGGCGCCAGTCCGGCGGTTCCGCCGATATCGGCAACGCCGACGAGGCGCGGGCCGACACCCCGTGAAAGGCCGATTTCGCCCCGAAGGTCACGCGGTCGCGCTCTTCGATCCGGCGCATGATCTCGACGACCTCCCCCTGGAATTCGTCGCGGTCGATCCAGACCTCGACCATGTCGAATCCGAAGAGGCCCT
Organism: Alphaproteobacteria bacterium; assembly: GCA_038106605.1. Lineage (GTDB taxonomy): Bacteria > Pseudomonadota > Alphaproteobacteria > MPNO01 > UBA830 > JAYOEF01. The sequence goes on along the minus strand of JAYOEF010000002.1, from coordinate 57,432 downwards.
ACAGCACGTAGCGGCGGTCCATGACGGCGAGCGCAACGACACCCGAGTCCGGCGCCGGCGCCGACGGCAGCCAGCGGAATTGCCCCCGGGACGGCGCGGACAGGATGTGCGCGACACCCCCGTCGTAGACGGGAAGCCCCTCGAGGCGACCGGTCCCGAGGGCCGCGGCGAGCGCAATAACCTGCCGGTCCGCGAGGCGGCCGGCCTGCGTGTCGAATTCGAGCGCCGCGGCCACCGCCCGGCGCGTCGCGTCGGCCTCTGCGTAGCGGATGTCTTCTCTCTCGTGGTGCACGATGAGGGCGATCAGCGGCAGCGATGTGAACAGGATGACGATCACGGTGATGTAAGCGCGGATGCTCATGTTGCCGGCCGGGTCGACGATCCTCTGGCGGAGGGCGGCGGGCAGCGCCATCGGAAGCGCGGCGAGCGCGGCACTTGCGAGCGACGCCGCGACGATCATGTTGAGCGCCATCGCCAGGATGGCGAGCACAGGGTCGGCGGGGTCCGTGCCGGGCCCGTAGCGGTAGACCCCCCACATCAGCGGTCCGCCGACGACCGGCCAGTATGCCGCCTCGGCGAGCTGCGGGATCGTCGGCCGGCGCGCAAAGACCCAGGCGCTGAAGGCGATGTTGAGCGCATAGGCGACGGCCGCCGCAGGATGGTCCCAGACCTGGTAGAGGGCGACCGCGGACACGATCCCGGCGAGGATCGCGGGACCGGTGCCGCAGGTCCGCACGCTGGCGAAGGCGAAGACGGCGCCGAGCGCGAAACCGGTACCGAAGGCGAAATCGACCGGATGGAGGTTGACGACGTAGCCGACAGCGCCGAGCGCCGCAGCGACCGCGTAGGCTGGCAGGCGAGGCCCTATCCAGGGCCTCGCCCGGACGCCACCCCGGAAGAGTCTATCGTTCAGGTTCATTCGTCTCGGTGTCTGCGCGCCCGCCGGAAACCTCAGGCCGCGCAGACTTGCGCCCGCGCCGTTCCGACGGATGCTGTCAATCTGTGAAGTTGTTTACGTGTCTCCGCCGGGCAAAAGAAACCGCCAATGTGACGGCCAATCCAGCGTAAGATCGGGAGGGAAGCCTAGTCGGGCCCGTCGTGATGGGGGGAGGAGCGCCCCGGAGCGCCTTAGCGCATGACCGCCTGCAGGCTCCGGATCTCCTCCAGCCGCTCGGAGGAGTTCACAAGGTATTCCAGGCCGCGCCGGAAGCTGCTGTCCTCGGGCATCGCCTTCGCGCTGATCCGGAAATGATCGGTCAGCGCGCGCTCCACTGCGACGATGAGCTTCCGCGTCGGCTTGATCAGGCGCCTGCGTCCGTCCGTGCCCGCGCTCTCGATCTCGATGTAATGGCCGCCGACGGCCTCCTTGAGGCAGCGCGCCAGGCTGCTCTCGCTGACCGAGGGCACGGCGGCTCTCAGTTCCGAGCGGTACGGCCAGTTGCCGCGGAACCACTCTGACATCAGCGCGTAGAGAATCGCCCCGCGATCGCGGTTCGCGAACCAGTAACGCAGGGTTTCGTCCGTCTGCGGCCGCGACATCGCGTTGAGCCATTCGAGACGGGCCGCCGTGATGGCGGCGAGGATCGACCTGAAATCGTCCAGCTCGACGTAACGGGCCGGGGGACTGACGTCTTCAGGGACGATCGGGCTCGTCATCGGCTCGAACGTTGCCGCGGGAATCTTCACGCCCACCGTATTGGTCTCCGCCCTTTACTACTGCTGGGGCAGCCGATTGCTGCTTGCGCTCTATTTTTCGCCAAAGCATAACCGTCGTTACTGGATCATAACTTCATATTTTTCATCGCGAATTTCAATTCTATACGATGACAGTCAAATTGAATTGTATCCGGCGGCGGCCGCGCCGCGACAGGTGGGCGGGAATGCCGGCGAACGCTGGAAAACCGTCGCACGACCTAGGGAAAGGACCGCCGCGCTGGGCTAGACTTCGCCCCGGATGATCCGGGTCAGCGCGCCGAGATCGTAAGGCTTCGGCAGGAAATGGACGGCGCCGAGATCCCGGGCGCGCTGTTCATCGCCGGCGCTGGCATGACCCGAGACGGCGACGATCACCGGCGCCGGAGCGCCGCTGCCGGCCACCGCCTCGATGACCGCGAACCCGTCGGGCGGCGGCATACGGAGGTCAACGACCATGTGCGTCAGCGGCGTTTCGCGCTGCGCCGAAAGCAGGGCCAGTGCGGCGTTGCCGGAATCGGCGTAGAGCACGTCGACCCCCTTGTGCGCGAGGTATTCGCCCAGTTCCGTGACGATGAAGCTCTCGTCGTCGACGATGAGGACGCGCGGAACCTTATTCGCCATACGCCGCCTCCCGGGCGGGCGGCGTGACGGGGTCCGCCGCCGGCAGTTCGATCGTGAACGTCGCGCCGCCCTCGAGGTTCTCGACCGACAGGCGGCCGCCCATGTCCTTGACGATGCCGTAAGCGACGGAAAGGCCGAGGCCGGTGCCCTTGCCCTCCGGGCGGCTGGTCACGAACGGCTCGAACAGCCGGTCGGCGATGCGCGGGTCGACGCCTCCGGCGGCATCCGCGCATTCGATCCTGACCCATCCGCCCGCACGGCGGACGCGGAGAGTGATGCGGCTCGCCATGCGCAACGCGTCCTCCGGCAGCCCTTCGCGCATCTCCTCGATCTGCTGCATGGCATTGACGATGAGGTTGAGCAGTACCTGCTCCAGCCGGTTCGTCTGCCCGCTCACGACCGGCCTGTCTTCCGGCAGGTCGAGGCGGAACGAAATGTGGCGGCCGATCATCTGCGAATCGAGAAGCTCGCTCATTTCCGCGAGGAGACCGACGACGTCGATATCGGTCGACGGCTGCTTGTCGGCGCGCCCGAAAAGCCGCATGTGGTTGGTGATCCGGGCCGCACGCATCACCTGGCCGACGATGAGGTCGAGTTTCGCGCCGACATACTCCTTCGTGAAGTCGTCGTCCTTCACCCGCTCCGCCATGTTGGTCGCGGCGAGTTTGATAATGTCGAGCGGCTGGTTCAGCTCGTGCGCGATGCCAGTCGCCATCACGCCGAGATCGGCCATGCGCGCGGCATGCACCATCTGCTCCTCGGCCTGCTTGCGCTCGGTGATATCGGTCAGCACGCCGATCACCTCGACCGTATTTTCGTCGGCGTCCACGACGGCGTCCGGCGGCAGGAACATTTCGCTCGACATCCACCGCCACTGCCCTTCCGCGTTCTTCAGGCGGAGCGCGCTCCTCCAGCGCCCTTCGCGCAGGAGCAGCTCGTCGCGCCGGTCGAGCTCTTCGTAGAGCACCGCCATGTCATCGGGGTGGATATGGCTTTCGAACCAGTCGGGCTCCAGCGCCTCGCCGACCGTGTAGCCGAGAACCTCGAAGACGCTCCGGCTGACGAAATCCGGCCGCGCGAGCCGGTTGAAGGCCGGATCGACCGTCCGGAGCCGCATGGTGTAGAAGATCGTAGCCGACGCGTGCATCGCATCTTCGAGCCGGTTGCGGTAGTTTGCCGTCGCAGCGCGCTCCCGGGCGATAGCCTCGGAGAAGCGCATCATCGTGTCCTCGATGCTCGACACCTCGACGAAGACCGAAGCCGGCCGCTCCGCCGTGGCGTCTTCCGGTCTTCCGTCGATGACCGCAGCCATGCGCGGCGGCAGGCTGCGGAATGACTTCACGAGGCCGGATGTGAGGCCCCAGGCGAGCATCGGCGTCGCGAACAGCAGCAGCGTCGCGACCAGCATCGTGTCGAACAACGAAGTCTCGAGTGTGCCGATCTGGGGAGCTAACCCGGCATGCACGACGAAGGGCGTGTCCGTCGCTTCGGGAAACCGCACCTCGCGAAAAACCGCGCCGGCGCGCCAGCGCTGCATCAGCGACTTGCCGGGCAGATCCGGAAGGACGATCCCACGGCGCTCCGCGTCTGCAGCAGGCGCCTTAGTCTGTGCCGCCGCGTCCGCATCGCCGGAGACGGGAATGACGTCGTGACGGGGCCAGCGTCCATAGCCGGGTTCGACCCCGACCGAGCCGAGCGAGCGCACATGCTCGATCTCCCGCTCGACCAGCGTCCACGGCAGCCAGAGCCGGGCGGCCCGCAGGGTGGCATCGGGCGCGTCGTTGAGGTTGAAGGTCGCGATAACGAAATGGCGTCCCTCGCCGCCCGGTTTTCCGTCGACCCACCGGTATCGCGCCGCGCCCGCATCGAAGACGGCATCGGCGGTACCCGCCGCGAGGTTCGGCGCACCCTGCACCAGCCCGTCGCGATAGGCGCGAGCGAAGGAAAGGGGATGTGCTGCGCGGACCCTAGCGAATTCGGAGCGCATTTCGGCGGCCCCGAGATCGACCAGCGTCGCCGCGCGCAGCTCAACCTGGGCCTGGTCCTGGTTGGTGGCGCGGACGACGCTGAGGATCAGCGGGATCGCAGTGAAGGCGACGATCAGAATCGTGATGAAGCCGCGGAGCGAGAACTGGCGCCCGCGGACGAGATGGCTCGATCGCCTGCTCCATTGAAGCACGCGTATCAACGCATAGACCGTGGCGGAGGCGAAGGCCGACAGCAGGAACGTGTTCATCGCCTGCTTGACGACAACTAGATTGACCGAGGCGGCGTTCATGCCGAGGCCGAAGCGGTATCCGGCCCACAGCAGCGGCACGCCGAACAGCGCCCAGTAGACGACCTCGGCTATCTGCGGCACGCGCGTGACGCGCCGGAACATCCAGGCGCTGAAGGCGATGTTGAGCGCAAAGACGACGCTCGCAAACGGATGCCCCCACAGCTGGTACATCGCCGCACCCGAGATCGCCCCGGCGAGAGTCGCCGGCCCGATGTCGAGCAGCCGGACCGCGAGGAAGGCGAAATAGCCGCCGAAGACGAAGCTGAGGCCGAACGCGATGTCGGCGGGAACGAGGTTGAGGGCATAGCCGGCAGCGCCGAGCCCGGCACCCGCGGCGTACTGGAGCATGCCCGGTCTGATCCAGGCCTGACTTCGCAGTTCATTGCCGGTCATTATACCTTCGCCTCAATCCGCTCATGGCTGCCGCTCATTCGCTGTTCGCGTTCCCTGCGCGGACCGGGCGACGGAACCCACGCAGCCTGCATTTTCAGCTTTACCGCAGCACGCCGCGCACGAAGCGCTCGAGCGCGGGAAGCGGGATGGGCTTCTCCAGAACGTGGAGGACGTTCGCGCCTTCAAAATTCGCCTGGTAGACGGCATTGGGATCGCCCGACATCAGGAGGATGCCGCCGTTGAACCCCATGTTCTGCACGATCTCTACGACGCGCCGTCCGCTGAGACCGTCCATGTTGATATCGATGAGGATCGCGCGCGGTCTCTCGCGGTCGATGATCGCGACCGCCTCGTTGGGATCCGTCTCGTAGTTCGCGGCGAGCCCGTGGTACCGCAGGTACTCGACGATCTCGCGGCACAGGAACTCCTCGTCGTCGACCACCAGCAGGAAGGGGACGTCGTAAGGGATATGGCGCCGGAACTTAACTTGCGGCTCGGAACCTGGAAACGACGAACGGGCGGTCACGGCCGCGCCTCCTCGGTGAGGGTGGCGGAAACCGCCGACAGGTAGCGCGACATGCCGTCGAGACCCTTCGGAGTGAGGATGACGATCCGGCGGCGTCGGTCGCCCTCGTCGGGCAGGCGCTCGACGAGCCCCGCCTCCTCCATCTGCTCGATGCGCCGGAGGGCGGTCGTCTGCGGCGACGCGGACACCATGCAGAGGCTGGTCACGGTGACCACCTCGCCGCGGAGATGGGCGGCCATGAGATCGAGCAGCATCTCCCACGTCGTTTCGTCGAGCGTGTCCTCCCCGAGAATACGCTTCTTCGCCCGCTGGATGCGCTGCAGGAGGCCGGTGACGTCCGTATAGATATCGGTGGGCTCGGGCGCCGCGTCGGTGCGCAGGGACCGTTCCTTCGACAGGCGGGGGACATCGGGCACCGGTCGGGCGGAAAGCTCCGCCATCAGTGCGTCCGTCCGGTCGCGGATATCGCGGATCTCGCCGAGCAGTTCGATCTGCCGCGACACATCGGCCTGGCGCTCCGAAAGGCGGCGGCGGGCGCGATCCACCGCGGCGCGGATCTGGATCCGGTCCATCGGCTTTTCGAGGAAGTCGAGCGCCTGGAGGCGCATTGCGGCGGCGACGTGCGGGACCGTGCCGTGGCCGGAGGCGAAGATCACGGCGCACTGGTGCCCCTTGGGCAGGTTCGCGATCATCCGCGTCACGAACGTGATGCCGTCCATCCGCGGCATACGGATATCGGCGATCACGATATCGGGTACCCCGTTCGCGGCGATCCATTCGAGTGCCGCAACCCCGTCGCCGGCGGTCGCGATGGCGAGGCCCGTCATTTGCAGGGCATCGGCCAGCTCATCGGCGATGATCGGCTCGTCTTCGACGATCAGGAGCCGGAAGGCATGGCGCGGAGCAGAGACCGCACTGGGCGGCATACCCCTTTGGGGCGATGACATGTACTGGATCATACTCCGCATCCTCTAAAGACAAAACGCACTACACAAACCCTATATAGCGTTCATCGTTTATTAAATAAACCGGTTTTCGCATCGGAATATCATGAAATTTGAGAATATTTTTATTCATATTGTCCATAACGTACACAAAATTACCACTCCTGAATACTGTCACCGCATGAGCAACGCCCGGGGTTTTTCTCATGAATGCGACCAACAATATCAAGTCGTCGTCGGTCCATCCCGCGCGGCGCATCAGGTAGTACTTGGCGATCGCGAAATCCTCGCAGTCGCCCCCTCCGCCGTTCGCGAACTCCCGCGGAGTCTTCCAGAGATCCGCGCCTTCGCCCTCGGACCGGTAGGGCATCGCGTTCACCAGGCGATTGATCCGGATGGCGGTTTCGAAATCGCGCCCGCCGCTCCCTTCCCGGCAGAATCGGGCCCAGTGGCAATTCCGGCCTGTAAGGCTCGACCGCTCCTCCTGCAGAGCGTGGCGGTTCGACATTTCGCGCCATTTCCGGTGCGACTGCCCGTTCAGCAGAAAGGAGCGGTATTGACCGAAGTCCGCTCCGGAAATCGCGCGACCGGCGGCGCCGGCGCTTGGAACAGGAAAGAGCGAGAGGCCAAGGGCGGAAAGTGCCCCGCCCATCATTTCCCGGCGCGATATACCCCTGAATGCCATCCCATCGTGATGGCATCGGGGCGGCTAACTCTCCATGCGATGCTATTCCATTTACCAATGACTACGCCGTCTTCTCATCCGATATCGGAGTGAATATTTTTCCCTGCTTACGCAAACCTTACGGTTATGGATCACCGGAACGAAGACTATCGGAGCGGAATGCGGCCGCCGCGGAGCCGACCGGGCCCCGGCATCAGGCTGCCGGTACGCCGCGAGCCTTCGAACCGCAGGCCTCACCGGCCCCCGCCGAAGTTAACCCCGCAGGGCGACCTCGATGGCGGCGACGCCGATCTTCGTCATCGTGAGCATCGCCCCGAAGGCGCGCTTCGCCTCGTCGCCGCCCAGCGCCAGGGTTCGGTGAGGGCGCGCGGCGTGATCTGCCACGAGACGCCCGGATAGTCCGCAGGCTCGCGGAAGACGTCGCCCACGGGGCTGTCCGGAAAAGTGGCGGCGTAAAAGCGGGCGGCCGCCTCGGCACCGTCGTCGTACCACAGGCAGATGGTGTTCCTGGCCGGTGTTCCTGGCCGCGGCCATGGTCGTTTATTCCGGCGTCGGTTGTTTACTTCGGCAGCGCGCAGCGGTCGGCGGTCACCGTGACGAAGCCGCGCGTCTCCGCCTGGGTCGCGGTGAAGCGGTATTCGACGCCGTTGTAGACGACCGAGCGGTGGACCGGCAGCGTGCCGGATACCTGCACCTTCTCGCCGCCGAGCGCGGCGAAGCTGAGCGTCACCGGCTTCGCCGGGTCGAACCACGCCTCGGGCGCGCCGCTCTGGCTGACCGCCGATTCGCCCTGCGCGGTCACCGTGATCGCGCTGTTCGCGAACCCGACCGACGCGTTGGCGCCGCTCGTGATCTGCGTCTGCACGATGAAGCGCTTGGTCTGGGGCTTGCCGTCGCAGGATTGCCTCTGCGACGCCGCGTCGAGCATGAAGCGGATGCGCTCCGGGCTTACGCCCTCCTTCAGGCGCGCATTGACGGCGGCGAGCAGATCCAGTGCCGGGCCCGCCGGCACCTCGGCATCGTAACGCCGCTGGAGATCCTGAAGGCGCAGGATCGCCGCGCCGTTGTCGCCGGCGAGCTTGGCGTTCTGCGCCTTGAGCGCGTCGATCTGCTGGGTGAGCGCCGCCATGTCGCGCTCGAGCCGGCGCACCTCGCGCTCGGCGAGCTCGGAGCCCGAGGTGTAGGTGACCGCGCCGAGCGCGGAGAGCGCCCCCAGCACGAGAACCCAGCGGAAGACGCGGGAGCGCCGCCGCTTGCGATCGTGATATCTGCTCTGTCTAAGTCCGAGGCCCATGTTGTCCGAAGTCGCCGTCCGAAGTCGCTGGCGAAGCGTGGCGGTTCATTTTCCGTACTGCGCGAACCCGGTCAATAGCACGAGAGCGCGTCAGGCGTGCGAAAGATCGTGCGCCCCGATTCGGGCGAAACCGGGTCAGCCGGGTCAGCCGGCGTGGTTGTTTTCCTACGCCGGGTCAGCCGGCGTGGTTGTCCAGCCACGCGACGATCATATCGGCGAGCTCGTCGGAATTGTCTTCCATCATCAGCATGTGGCCGTTGCCGACGACGCCGCGGTCGGGCAGCCAGCAGAACTCGACGTCCGCGCCGCACTCGCGCAGCCAGTCGACGACCGCGCCGTCGACGTCCTTCGGATGGTCGGTGTCGTCGGAGCCGGTGAAGACGAGCACGGGAAGGCCGCGGAACGCAGAGGTACCCTCGATGCGGATCTGGCCGCCGTCGATGTTCTGGCGCTCGATGAGGAGGCGCGGCGGCACCGCGGCGACGTGGCCCGCATACATCTCCATGTTCTCGCGCGGGAAGCGCGCCGACTTGCCCACCAGCTTGTGCGAGACGAACGCCGCGCCGCCCGAATAGGCGCGGGTGCGCGACAGGGTGCGCGTCATGCCGAAGCTGCGGACGACGATCTCGTCCTCGGTGCGCGAGACCACATCGGCATGCGGCTGGATGTTCCCGGGCGGGCCCGGCGCGACGGCGACGACGCTCGCGATCTCGGACCCGGTCAGCTCGACGATCTTCCACGACAGCGCGCCGCCCATCGAATGGCCCACGAGAACGACCTTGCCGTCGGGCGAAGTCGCCGCGGCGGCATCGACGACCGCGGCCATCGCGCCGGCGACGAGCTCGCCGCCCAGCTCTTCGAAGGCCACATCGCCGCTCCGCCCGCAGCCGGGCCAGTCGGGCAGCCAGACCGGGAAGCCGGCCTCGCCGAAGCGGTAGGCCCATCCCGGCCGGTTGTCGGCGGTCAGCAGGTAGCACGAACCGGTATGCCCGCCGCCATGGACCATGACGACCGGCCGCCGCCGCCCGCCGCCCGCGGGTTCGAGGATGTCGGTGTAGACGGTGGCGCCCCGGTAGGGGACGAACTGGGCGCTGTGCTGCATGGCCGGCCTTGCCAAATCGGGGTTACCGCGCCAGTGTGATCGCTGAAGTTGCTGCATACAACGGCAAACGACGGGCCGGTATCCCGTCCGCTTTCCGTCCGCAGGGAAGCTTGCAGCCGGTCCGCCGCCGAGCGAGATGGCGAATGTACCGACGCAACCGGCCCGCGGAAGTCCTGCTCATCGAGGACAATCCGGCCGACGCGGGCCTGACCCGCGAAGCCTTCCGGATTCTCGGCACGACGTCCCGCCTGTCGATCGTCGGCTCCGCGACCGAGGCCATGGCCTTTCTCGAGCGCCGCGACGATTACAGCTCTGCCCCGCGGCCGGACATCGTGCTGCTCGACCTCAACCTGCCCGGCATGGGCGGCCACGAGTTCCTCGGCTGGATCAAGGCCGCACCGGCGCTGAAACGGATTCCGGTGATCGTCCAGTCCGCGTCGGAGCATCCCGAGGACATCCGCGACGCCTACGACAAGGGCGCGAACAGCTACATCGTCAAGCCGATCGACATGGACGGGTTCATGACGACGATGCGCGCCTTCGAGGGCTTCTGGCTCGATGCCGCGCGCCTCCCCGACGGGAGCTAGGAAAGCCCTTCGCCGCGAAACCGGATCGGCTATAAACGGACCGGTGCCGGGCGGATCCGTCCGGTACTCTTCCCTCCCCCAGCGGAAACCGCGCGAGGACCACCATGCTCTACATGATTTACGGCGTCGACGCCCCGGACGCCGACCGCATCCGGGCGGAAAACCGGGAGGCGCATTTCGCCTATCTCAAGAAGAACGAGAATATTCTGGTTCTCGGCGGCGCGACGCTCGCCGACGAATCCGACGCGCGGACCGGAAGCCTGCTGGTGATCAACGTGCCGTCGCGCGAAGCGGCCGACGCTTTTGCTTCCAACGAGCCCTTCAACAAGGCCGGTCTGTTCAAGGCCTATACGGTATCGCGGATGCGGCGCGGACAGTGGAACCCGGCGGCGGCGCCGAAGACGCCGGAAGGGAACTGATTTCCGGGCGAGGGGGCCGGTATTCGCGCTCAGATCGCGCAGCCGGCGGAGAGCCGACCCTCAGATAGTCCGCCCGAAGCCGCGCAGCGTGTCCTCGATGACGCCCCAGGCCTCGCGGACCATGCGGTCGTTGTCGCTGGAGGCCGCTTCGGTGGTGTAGGCGCGGAGGCCCTGGACGAAATCGCCGACCGCTTGCTTGACGTGTGGGGGAAGCGTGTCGAATTCCTTGGGACGGAAAACGTAGTAGCCGATCTTCTCGATCGCATGCTCGTCCTCGGCATGGACGCAGACCGACGAGAACGCGGCGGTCAGGATCGAGAACCGCTCCAGGGCCGCCTTTTCGAGACGGTAGAGCGATGCGACGTCGACATGGATTTTTCGGCTCTCGCGCTCCGCGACGAGCTTCTCGACCTTCTCCGGCATGCGCGTGCCGTTGGCGCGGCGAACTTCGGAAATCTTCTCGCCGTATTCGAGATCGAGCGCGATGAGCTGGTTCTCGGCGCGCTTGACCTCTTCATAGGTCACATCGAGCTCGGCTTTCGCCTCCTCGATGAGATGATGACGGCGGATATGCATGGGGATCTGCCCGCAACCCGGAGGTCAGAGGGCCCCGGTCTGCGAGAACTTCGACTGGATGATATCGCTGTCGAAGGGCTTCATGATGTATTCGTTCGCGCCGGCGGCGATGCCTTCCTGAATATGGGAGAGATCGTTCTCGGTCGTGCAGAAGATGACGATCGGGCGCTTGCCCTCTTCGGTGACGCGCAGCGCGCGAAGATATTCGATGCCCGACATGACGGGCATGTTCCAGTCGAGCAGGACGACGTCCGGCATGGAGTCCATGCATTTGTCGAGCGCGACCTGGCCGTCCTCCGCTTCCGTGACCTCGAAGCCGAGCTCTTCGAGAATCTTGCGCGCGACCATTCTCACGACCTTGGAGTCGTCCACGACGAGGCAGGTTTTCATAGTCTTCGTCCGAATTTGCTGAGCGGGATGCCGCGACCGGCGGCGACACAACGACAGCGGAAAACCTAGCCGGATATTTCTAACCGATCGTTAAACCGGAGCCCGGGAAAACGGGATCAGGACGCTCTGCGTTCGAACACGGCGAGATACCCCGCGACGGGGACGCCGTACTCGTTCCGCAGGCGGTCGGACCGGCCGAGAATCTCCCTCAGTCCGGCCGCGGCGGCGGCGGCGCGGAGATAGGCGGGGGCATGGACGTAGCGCCCGGACGGGGTGAGCGCGTAACCTTCGCCCTCGCCCGCCTCGACCGACAGGACGAGCCGGCCGCCGGGACGCAGCGCGCCCGCCGCGGCGGCGAGAACCTCGCCGAGATCGCCGAGATAGCAGAACACGTCGGCAGCGACGATCAGGTCGTACGCATCGGGATGGGCGCGCAGATACGCACCGATCTCCGCCTCCTCCAGCGCGTCGTAGATACCGCGCTCGCGCGCGCGCTTCAGCATTTCGCCCGAGAGGTCGACGCCCGCGAGCGTCCTTGCGCAGGCGTGGAATTCGAGGCCGGAGAGGCCGGTGCCGCAGCCCGCGTCGAGGACGTCGAGGTCCGTCGCACGGACCGGCGCGCTGTCGCGGAAGATTTCCGCGAGGAGCTTCGGCGCCCGGTAGTCGAGATCCTCCAAAAGCTGTTTGTCGAAGTCTTCGGCGAAGTTGTCGAAGACTTCGCGCACATAGGCGTCGCTCGCCCGAGACGGCGCGGGCGCGCCGCCGAGCGCCGCGATCATATGTAGCGTCTCGGGTTCATCCGGGTGGCGCGCGAGATAGTGCCGGTACCAGCGGATCGCCTCGTCCGCCTTGCCGTCGGCGTGGCACGCCTGCGCGAGGCCCCAGACCGCGTCGTCGTGCTCCGGGTCGAGTTCGACCGCCTTGCGGTAGCAGCGCAGCGCGATGTCGTAGCGCCCGACGTCGAGCGCAGTCTTGCCGACATTGTAGGCGGCCTCTGCCTCGATGCGGCGCGCCGTGTGGCGAGCGGCGTCGGCGTCGCCCGGCGCGCGCCCAGCCGCGACGATGTCGGCGAGCGCCTGGGCCGCGGCGAGATGCTTCGGCTGGCTGTCGAGGATTCGCCGCAGCAGCGATGCCGCCTCGGCATCGCGCCCGGTGGCGGCGAGCTCGGTGGCGCGGACGAAGCGCTCGGTGTTGTCGGGGATCTTCTTGCGGGCGGTCAGCCCTGCTGGCCGCTCGCCTTGCACCATGGATTGCCCTTGCCGCCCCCCTTGCCCGTGCAGGACGGCTGCACGGCGCGGGCGCTGCGGTCGAGATGGAGGACAGTGGGGGCGACGTAGACGGCGGCGGCGCCGAGGCCGAGACGCGCGAGCGC
>JAYOEF010000002.1:0-44450 GCA_038106605.1 Alphaproteobacteria bacterium | reverse complement strand
GGACAGTGGGGGCGACGTAGACGGCGGCGGCGCCGAGGCCGAGACGCGCGAGCGCGGCCCGTCGTCCGGGATCGGCGGGCGATCCGGACCTCTTGCGTCCGGGGCTGGGCTGATCGGTCTTCCGGTCCGTCATTTGACTACCCTCGACTAAGCTTAAAAAGGGGGCTTCGCTGGGGCCCGATCGCACCCGCCCGGTTAACGGTCGGAGTTAACCATACGCGGGCGCATTCGCAAACCCGTCCTTCAAGGTGCAGGACAGGCGGCTTACAATTGGTAAATAAGGCGAAAATCGACGATTGAAAGCGCCTTTTTCGCCTGTTTCGACGGGGTGTGTTTACGGTATGTTCTCGTCATGGCCCTGTCGAACTCCGAGCCCCTGCCCCGTGCCGAATTCCGGTTCCCCGCCCAAGACCCCGCGGAGACCACGGCCCTGCTGACCCGGGGCGTGTGCCGGCTGTTCGGCGGGCTCGGTTTCGGCACGCTGACCGAGTTCAAGCTGTCGAACGGGCGCCGCGTCGACGTGATGGCGATCGACCGGAACGGCGAGTTCGTGATCGTCGAGGTCAAGAGCACGGTCGCCGACTACCGCGGCGACCGCAAATGGCACGAGTATCTCGCCTTCTGCGAGCGCTTCTACTTCGCGGTGCCGCCGGGATTCCCGACCGGCCTGCTGCCCGACGACTGCGGCGTGATCGTGGCCGACCCGTACGAGGCCGCCGTCCGGCGCGAGACCGTGCCGCGGCGCCTCAACACCAATCGCAAGCGCCAGCAGCTGATCCGCTTCGCGCTGGTCGCGAGCGAGCGCCTCAGAAATATCGGTTAAGAAACTGTATACGATTGTATGACTGTCGTATCCCTGTCATAGTCCTGAGCGAAGATATCCGGCGAAAATCACAATAACGGCCGGTTCGGGGACAAGGGTTGGCTATGCGGCGGATCGTTTTCGCAATCACCGTTTCATTGCTCGGCGCCGGGTGCGTCGCCGAGGGCAGCACGCGGATGCCGCTTGCCGTCCACAATGCCGCGATGACCGAGATGGACGGAACCAATTCCATCGTCCAGAAGCGCAAGGTCGCCGCGCTCGCCTGCCGAAAGGCGGGCTTCGCCCGGAAATCCGATCCCTATTACGACTGCATGCGCGCCCTGATCGCCCGCGACGGCCAGCGCATGGCCGACCGCGCCGACACCTTGCTGCGCCAAGCCGCGAACCGCCACGGCGTCTGCGTCGCCCGCCCGACCTACGAAGTCTCCCGCTGCGTCGAGATCTAACGGCGGGCCCCTAAGCTCCCGCGCGCCCCTTCCATGGCCCGAACTTCCAGGGAAAAAAGGCCGGAACCGCTTTCCGGTAAGCGGAATAGTCCGTCCCGTAGAGCGCTATGAGCCGGCGCTCCTCGAAATACGTCCCGATCACTAGATAGAGACTGCCCCACACCGCGGTGGCGAGGCCCGACTGCGTCTGGGCATGCCCCCAGAGGACGAGGAACGCGCCGCTGTAGAGCGGATGGCGGACGTAGCGGTGGAGCCCGGCGACGCGGAGCGGCTCGTCCTCGGGCGCATCGGGCGTCCGGAGCTGCGTCAGCCCGAGGAAGCGGCCGCCGTCGTATTCGCGCATGCCCACCGCGAGGACGATCAGCCCGGCGGCGAAAGCGATGTCGCCGGCCGTCGCGAGCCATGGGGGAAGATCGAGCGCCGGCGCGGCGCGGAACAGGTGGCGCCCCGCGAGCCACACCGCGCCGAGATGGACGATGGCGAAACCGTTATAGGCGAGACGGTAGGAGCGTCCGAGGAGGCGGCCGACGCCGTCCTTGACCGTGCGCGCGGCGAGAACCGAATGGAGCGCACCGAAGGAGAGCCACGCCCCCGCGTACCAGAGATGGGCAGACCAGAGAGGCCCGGCGTCCACCGTCAGGACGCGTTCATCCGCGCGATGGTCGCGGTCGTGCTGAAGCCCGGCACGATCTCGGCGAGGACCACCTTGCCGCCGTAGGACTGCACGAAGTCGCCGCCGACAACCTGGTCGATCCTGTAGTCGGCGCCCTTCACCAGCACGTTGGGGCGGAGCGCGCGGATGAGATTCTCCGGCGTGTCCTCCTCGAAGATCACGACGAGGTCCACCGTCTCGAGCGAGCCGAGCACGGCGGCGCGCGCCGCCTCGTTCTGCATTGGCCGCTTCTCGCCCTTGAGGCGCTTCACCGACGCGTCGGAATTGAGCCCGACCACGAGCCGGTCGCAGGTCGATCTCGCGAAAGCCAGCAGCGAGACGTGGCCGGGATGGAGGAGATCGAAGCAGCCGTTGGTGAAGCCCACCGTCTCGCCCCGGTCGCGCCAGGTGCGCACGCGATCCGCCGCGGCGTCGAAGGTCGCCGCCGTCTTGCGGCCGGGCTCGCCGTTGCGCCCGCCGAGCTCGGTGCGGAGCTCGTCGGCGTAGGCGACGGCCGTGCCGGTCTTGCCGACGACGATGCCCGCGGCGGCGTTCGCGATCTGCGCCGCCTCGACCGCGGGAAGCCCTGCGGCAATTCCCGCCGCGAGCGTCGCGATCACGGTGTCGCCGGCGCCCGAGACGTCGAACACTTCCCGCGCGCGCGACGGGAAATGATCGGCGGCGTCGGCGGTCACGAGCGTCATGCCCTGCGGGCCGCGGGTCACCAGCATCGCGGAGATCCCGGCCTCCGCAATGAGCCGGCGCGCGGCGGCGGCGATGTCGTCGGCCGACTGGGGCTCTCCGCCCGCTGCCTCGCCAAGTTCCTTGAGGTTCGGCGTGATCAGTGTCGCGCCCGCGTATCGCCTGAAATCGCGCGACTTGGGATCGACGACGACGGGGCGGCCCGCCGTCTTCGCCGCGGCGATCAGCGCGCGCGCGACATCGTCGGTGATCGTGCCCTTGCCGTAGTCCGAGATCACGAGCACGCCCGCCGTCTCCAGCGCCTTCGCGGCGGCGGCGCAGAGCTTGGAGGCGATGTCGTCCGGGATCGCCGAGGTGACTTCGCGGTCGGCGCGCAGCAGCTGTTGGCCGCCCGCGACGTAGCGGATCTTGGTCGTCGTCGGCCGCCCTGCCTCGACGAGGAGCACGGGCTCGACGCCCTTGAGGTCGCGCAGCAGGACGCCGACATCGCGCGCCACCTCGTCGTCGCCGACGACGCTGACGAAATCGACCGAGGCGCCGAGCGCGACGAGATTGCGCACCACGTTGCCCGCGCCGCCGAGCATCGCCGTCTCGTTCCGGATGCGGCAGACGGGGATCGGCGCCTCCGGCGAGACGCGCGAGACCTCGCCGTAGACGAAGCGGTCGAGCATCACGTCGCCGACGCAGGCGACGCGCGCCGAGGCGAGCGCGGGGATGTGGGCGAGGAGGATGGCGGGGTCGGTCGCGGTCATCGCCTCACCCGCATTTCTGTTCGATCACGTCGCACAGCATCTGGCCGAGCGTGATGTGCATCTCCTGGATGCGCGCGGTGGTGTCGGACGGCACGACGAGGAGCGGATCGGCGAGCCCGACGAGATCGCCCCCGTTCTTGCCCGACAGCGCGGCGGGGACGACGCCCATGGCGCGCGCGGTTTCCAAGGCTTTGGTGACGTTCGGGCTCTTGCCCGACGTGGTGATGCCGATCGCGACGTCGCCCGGACGGCACAGCGCCTCGACCTGGCGCGCGAAGACGGTGTCGTAGCCGAAATCGTTGGCGGCGGCGGTCAACAGCGACGTGTCGGTGGTGAACGCGATCGCCGGGATGGCGCGACGGTTGACCTTGTAGCGGCAGACGAGCTCGGTCGCGAGGTGCTGCGCGTCGCCCGCGCTACCGCCGTTGCCGAAGAAGACGAGCTTGTTGCCCGCCCCGATCGCCGCGACCGAAATGTCGGCGAGGCGGACGAACTGGGCCTTGAGCGCCCGGGTCGCGCGGACCACGGCCTCGTGCTCGTCGAGCTCGGCGTCGAAATAGGCGTTCAGGTCCAAGGCCGCGTGTCCTTCATGTTCCGGCGGACGGTACGGCGTAATGCCTACGAACGTCCCGGGTCCGGGTCAATGGTTGTTTATCCCGGCGAGGATGGCTTCGAACCGGTCGCCGATGTCGGCGATGCGGAACCGGGATTCGGCGTAGGCCCGGGCATTGGCGCCGCAGGACCGGGAAAGACCGGGATCGGCGAGGAGCGCCTCGGCCGCGTCGGCGAAACCCGCGAGATTGTCCGGCGCCACCACCTTCCCGATTCCATGGTCGCGGACGATGCGCGCAGCGAGGTTCTCGCCCGGCATGGCGGCCAGCAGCGGACGGTCGGCGCAGAGGTAGCTCAGGACCTTCGACGGGACCGAGAAGACCCCCGCATCGGGTTCGAGGATGGCGACGAGCACGTCCCCGCTCGCCAGCACCTCGGGGAAGCGCGCGAACGGCTGGAACGGCAGCAGGCGGAGACCGGCGAGCCCCTCGGCCGCCGCATGCTCTGCGAGCCAGTCCGCGCCCGGCCCCTCCGAGATCACGACGACGGCGATGTCGGGCCGGTCGCGGAAGCGGCGCGCAAGCTCAAGCAGCAGCGCCGGGTTGTGCTTCATCCCGAGCGTGCCCGAATAGAGGACGAGACGCTTGTCCGCAAGCCCCTGCTCGCGCCGCCATTCCGTGTCGGGGGGAAGCGCGGGCAGCTCCTCGATCGGCGCCCAGTTCTCGATGACGTGGATGCGCTCCGGCTCCAGGTTCCAGTTTTCGAGGGCGGGGCGGAAATCCTCGGTGATGGCGACGACGGCGTCGCTGTTCCGCAAGAGGCGCGCTTCGAGCGCCCGGTAGCGCGCACCGACGAGGTGGCCGGGGCCCGGGAACCTGCGGCGGAGGATGCGGTCGATGGCGACGCTGTAGATGTCCTGGAGCCAGAAGGCGAAGCCCGCGCCCGCGTCCGCCGCCGCGCGCTGGAAGATCGCCTGCGGGTCGAGCGGCACGTTGGACGACAGCACGACGTCGGGGGAGAATGCGCGGAGCCGCGCGGCGGCGACATGGCCGTAGCGGATCTCCTGGCGCACGCGCTTCACGAAGGTGTGCTTCGCGAACTCCTCGCCGATGCCGAGCGCCTCGATCGCGAGCGTCGGCGGATCGGCGGGCCCGACCTCGAGCGCGCCCTTGGGCGTCTGGAAGAACGACGCGAAGATGTGGAGGACCTCGTGGCCGCGGCGCGCGAGCTCGCGGCTCAGCTGCACCTGGAAGGGATGGCCCGAATAGTCGTGGACGAGGATTCTCACGCGCCGCCGCCCCCTTTCGGCCTATGGGGCGCGGCGGCGAGCGCGGCGAACGCGGCCTCCACCGCCGCGTCGCCGGGCGGCGCCGCATCGGCGGACCAGGCGAAGAAGACCGCGGCGCGCGCGATCGTGCCGTTGTGGAGCGGGTGCAGCGGAAGGCGGTGGGCGGGCCGCGCGACGGCGTAGCGCATCCAGTGGGATGCAGGGAGCGGCGCGCCGAAGCGGCCCTTGAGGGCCGACGCGCGCACGCGGAGCCCGGCGCCCGCGAACACGCCGCCCGCCTCCGCCTGCCAGTTCGCGGGGATCAGAAAATCGGCGGCGGCGCGCGAAGCGCCCTCGCCCCGCCACAGGTCGGCGAGCAGGAGGCCCCGGCCCGGCCACAGCGCGACGAGGCGGCGCACGTCCGTTCCCCCAGGAGATCCGACATGGGCATAGCCGCTCTGCCAGCCGGCGGCGACAAGCGGCGCGAGGTCCCCGAATGCGGTGGTATCGAGCTCGCCCGCGGCGCCCCGGCGCCCGACGCGGAACGACTTCCAGAACTCGATAGGCTCGGCGCCGTCGACGCGCGGGCCGTTGTGCGCGGCCGACGTCCGGGACGCATCGCGCGGAGGCCCGGCGGTGTAGCTCGGCACGCCGGTATCGACGAGGAAGCGGCGCCCGCCGACGGTCGCCTCGACCGAGAGGAAGTCGGCGTGAGCATGGCCGGGGTTTTCGTCCGGGCCGCAGGGGCCGCAGTCGAAGACGACGGAATCGCTGCCGGAACCGAGCCGGACGTAGCCCGTGACCGGGAGGCGCGTCACCGGCTCCGCGCTCCCGTCTGCGAGCGAGGCGGCGGGCGGCGCCTCGCCGATCCACGAATCGTTGAACAGCGCGATCTCCCCGTCGCCCAGCGACAGGACGCCGAGCGCGTGCTCCATGCGCCGGACGGTCCCCGCCGCATCGGGGAACAGGCCGGTCGCGGCGAGCACGCGGACGTCGATCAGCCCGAGCGCGTGGTACATCGGGCTCCGCTCCGCATGGCCGCCGTCGGCGAGCACGCACTGCGCCAGCGCCTTCGGCACGTCGCGGCGGAGGAACGCGAAGGCGGGCGGAACCTCTCCGCAGGCCGACGCATAGGCCGACAACGCGACGAGGTTCTTGAGGAGGTGATTGAACTGGATGTCGCGTTCGAGCGACGCGCGCACGAGCGCCGCGCAGAAGCGGACATGTTCGAGAATCTCTCCCTCGGTCCCGGCATCGGGCGCACCTTTTTCACGACGGTAGAGCGCGATGCCGGAGAGCAGGTTGAGGATGCGGTGGCTGGCGGCGTAGGGATTCCAGACGTCGCCGAGCGCGCCCGGCGCCGACCAGGGGTTTCCTTTTTCGAGCGAGCGGACGAAGCGCGCCGTCGCCTCCAGCCCCTTGCGCTGCCCGGTGGCGAGCAGCGGTACCGAGAAGCCAAGATAGGACAGCGTCATCCGGCGCAGCGGATTGGTGCCCTCGCGAAAATCGCCGCGCCAGACGATCTTTTCAATCGAACCGAAATCGAACTCTTCGCCGAGGAGACGGAAGCGGCCCTCGGCGGTATCGCCGAAGCTCTCGCCGTATACGGTCCGCTGGAGGAGAAGGATCGCGTCGGCAATCGCCTGCATGGGCTGCGCCGCGGGATCGGCGAGAGGCAGGAGCTTCGAAGCGGCCTCAATGCGCGCCCGCGCGAGACCGGGGAGACGCGCCCGGACCGTGCGCCTGCCGCGGCAGACGAGGCGCCAGACCCACTGGTCGGCGCTGAGATGGCGGACCGTGCGCCAGAGGCGGCCCGGCTGCATCAGAGGTCGACCGGCCCGCCCCGCTGGAGGGATTCGAGCACGGCGATGGTGGCGAAGCTCGACTGCACGAGCTCCGCCTCGTCGGCCGGCGCGGGTCCGCCGGCGGCGACGGCATCGATGAACGCCTTGAGTTCCGCAGCGTGGCCCTTGTCCTGCTCCATGCCGCGGCCGGCCTTGGTCTCCTTGCCGCCGGCGGTGACGGTCATCGAGCGGAAGTCGTTCACGGTGACGACGGTGCCGCCGGCGAAGCCCTCGACTAGCTCCTTCGAATAGGCGGTATCGCCGAGCGCGGTGTAGGCGATGGTCGCAAGGCTGCCGTCCGCGAAGTTCAGAGAGACGGTGAGGTCGTCGCACGTACCCTGCTTCACCGCCGCCGCGCTCGCCTGCACGGACGCGATGTCGGTCCCGACGAGGAAGCGCGCGAGATCGACGAAATGGCAGAGCTCGCCGAGGATGCGCCCGCCGCCCTCCTCGGGCGCGTTGAGCCAGCTTTCCGCGGGCAGCGCGCCGGCATTCACCCTGAGCAGCACGAAACGCGTGCCGCCCGCCTGCGCGAGCCGGTCGCGTGCCTTCACCGCGAGCGGCGCGAAGCGGCGGTTGAAGCCGACCTGGAAGAAGGCATCCGAGGCGAGGCGCGCGCGGATGACGCGGTTGAGCTGCTCGCGGTCGAGCGCGAGCGGCTTTTCCACCAGCACGTTCTTGCCAGCGGCAAGCGCGCGCGCCGTGAGGTCCGCGTGCGTCGAATGCGGCGTCGCGACGAGGACGGCGTTGATCTCCGGATCGTCGAACACGGCGGCTTCGTCAGTCGCCGCCTCCTGGAATCCGAACGTCTCCTGCGAGTGGTCGGCCGAGATGCCGCGCTTGGTGACCAGCGTCTTGAGAACGACGCCGTCCGTCTTCGCGAGGCGCGGCAGCAGCACGGTCCGCGCGAAGGTGCCCGCGCCGACGACGCCGAGGATGCATTTCCCCGCGGGCGCTTTCCCCGACGACACCGCGACGGGGGTCCTGAGCTTCGGCGTCTTCGCCTGCGACTCGCCCGCATATTCGAGGATCACGCCGAGATGGGGCTCGGTGTTGCCGGTGACCATCTCGTAGGCGGTCTCGGCGTCGGCGAAGGGGAAGCGGTGGGTGATCATCTGCTCGACCGCGAGCCGGTGATCGCGCCGCCGCGACATCAGCCGCACGGCTTCCTCCAGGTTCCGCGTCTCGGTCCATCGCACGAAGCCGAGCGGGTACTTGACGTGGCGGCCCTCGTAGTCGGCGTCGTAGCGGCCCGGGCCGTACGAGCGCGAGACGACGACCGAGAGCTCCTTCTTCATGAAGAGCCGGTAGTCGAGCTCGGTGCCGGTGTGGCCGACAAGGGAGATCTTGGCGCGGTCGCGCGCGATCCCGGCGGCGAGGTCGAAGGGCTCGCTCGTCTCGGTCGCCGCCGCGATGAGGATGCCGTCGCAGCCGCGCCCCGAGGTCAGGTCCATGATCGCGGGAACCGGATCGCCGGCGCCGAGATTGAGCGCGAGCTCGGCCCGGCCGTAGCGCGCGAGGTCGAGCCGCGCGTCGTTGTAGTCGAGCACGATGACGCGGCAGCCCGCGAGATCGAGGAGCTGCGCGGCGAGCTGGCCGACGAGGCCCGCGCCGATGACCGCGACGACGTCGCCGAGCTGCACCTCCAGGAGCCGCACGCCGTTCATGGCGATGGCGGCGAGCGTGCCGAAGCACGCCTCCTCCCAGTTCACGTCGTCGGGGACGGGGGCGCACAGGTTCTCGGGCACGGAATTGAGCTCGGCGTGGTTCGCGAGACCGGCGCCCGCAACCGCGACGCGCTGACCGACCCTGAATTTTCCTTCGAGCCCGGCGCCGACCTCGACCACCTCGCCCGCCGCCGAGTAGCCGAGCGGCAGCGGCTCGTCGAGCCGCGCCATCACCGCCCGCAATGTCGCGCCCAGCCCGTCGCGCTTCGCCTTGTCGATCACTTTCCGGACGAGATCGGGGCGCGCCTTCGCCTTGCCGGCGAGGCTTTTGCGCGCGAACTCGACGACCATGCGCTCGGTGCCGGCCGAGATCAGAGAGGCGCGCGTACGCACGAGGAGTTGCCCGGCACCGGCCCGCGCCTCCGGCACTTCCTTGAGGGCGAGCTTGCCCGAGCGTGCGCTCTGTACGACCTGCTTCATACGGGGACGGTCCAAGCCTTTGAATCCAAGCGCAATTTATGACGTTGCACGAGTCCTGCGCAACCGGGGATGCGACGCATCGCTAGCGGCCTTCGGACGTAAAGGCGGCAGCGAGCCGTTCGGGGACCAGAAATATCATCTTGCAGCGCCCCGCGGCGATGTCGCCGGCATCGACGGCGCGGAGCGAATAGCGCGCGGACGCGGGGTCCGTGCGCACGAAGGCGTGCATCCCGTAGCCGAGGCCCGCTGCGAAGGCGGCGATGTCTTCGGGACGGTTGCCCGCGCTCTCGCTGAACTCGGTCAGCACCAGCGGCCGGTCGCGGGCGATCGTCGCCCTGGCCCCTTCGAGCACGGCGAGGTCGGCGCCCTCGACGTCGATCTTGATGCCGGTAATGCGGACGTCGGAACGGGCGGCCGTGAAGGCGTCGAGCGTCGTCACCTCGACCTCGACGGTCGCGGTGCCGCCCACGCTCCCTGCCCCCGGGGTGACGAGATGGCTGATCTCGGCTTCCGAACCGACGTCGAGCGTCATCCGGCCGGGGCGCGAGAAGAGCGCCTGCGGCACGACCTCGACGTTGCCCGCGCGCAGTGCGTTGGCGCGCAGGATTTCGAGGGTCGCGGGATTGGGCTCGAACGCCCAGACACGGCGGACGCGGGGCGCGGCGTAGAGCGCGTAGTAGCCGATGTTGGCGCCGGCATCGACGAAATCGCCGGCGGCGTCGAGATGACGGACGAACAGCGCCTCGGCGCCACTGTCGACGCGCGCGCCGGTGACATAGACCTCGCTGCCGAACCGGCTGGCGGCGGGCAGGTGCATTGAGACGCCAGTCGGCAGCCGGTAGTCGATGCCGCGGCCGAGCACGCGCTTGAAGAACTGGCGGACCGCCGTGCGGACGGCATAGCGCACCAAGCCGACCTCGCGGACATAGGCCCAGTTCACCTCGGCGCCCGTTTCACGTAGACAGCGTCCTGCTGGCGCACGCGCCCCGTGCGGTTGGAGGTGAGCTGGCCGAGAGAGCCCTCGTAGCGGAAGCCGTGCGACGACAGGTAGTCGTGGATCTCGTCGAACCCGGCCGCACCGACATAGGCCTCCTCGAACGGCGCCTCGATAACAACGGCGGCCGCGTCGGAGAGGCGATCCCCGAAGCCGCGGAGCACCTCGAGCTCTGCGCCCTGCACGTCGATCTTGAGGAACATCGGCGCGTCGTAGCCCGCGAGCAGCGCGTCCATGCGTTTGAGGGGGACCGTCGCCGAGCCCACGATCGCATCGCCCTCGCGGTCGTCGTAATAGTGCGCGGCGGGCGCATGGATCGAGCTGCTCTGGTCGTCGCGCGCGAGGAAGAGCTCGGCCTCGCCCTCGCGGTCGCTCACCGCGCAGGCTTCGATGCGGACGCGCGCATCGCCCGCATAGAGCTTCGACATCTTGTCGACCAGCACCGCGTTGGGCTCGATCCCAAGGAAGCGCGCCTTCGGCCAGAGCCGCGTGGCGAGATGCAGGAACTGGCCGTGATTGACGCCGACATCGACCACCGTGGCGGGCGCGAGATCGACGATCCAGGGCTTGAGGAACTCGTATTTCGGCCACGCCCCCTTGATGCGCGGGAAGCGCCAACCGAAGCGGATCATCAGGAGGAATTTCTCGACCTTGCGGAGGGATTCCGTCGGATCGCTGCCGAGCCTGAAACTCATTCGGCCGCCTCTTCCGCCGGCGCCGCGTCGAGCGCGCGGCACCACAGCTCCATCGCCATCATCGGGAACAGGGTAAAGGCCGCGTCGATTCGCTGCGCGAGGAAATCGTCGCGGAGCGCGGCCACGGCCTCCGCATCGAACAGGCCACGGGCGGAAACGGTCGCGGCGGACGTGAGATCCGCCATCATCTCGCGCGCGGGACCGAGCAGCCAGCCGCGCATCGGCACGCCGAAGCCCTGTTTCGGGCGCGTGAGGATTTCGGCAGGCAATCGATCCCGCTGCGAGGCGCGCAGGATGCGCTTGGTCTCTCCGAACGAGATCTTGGCCGCCAGCGGCAACTGCATCGCCCACGCGACGAGCCGTCGGTCGACGAGCGGCACGCGCACCTCGACCCCCGCCTCCATCGCCATCTTGTCGGTGTAGTTGAGATTGTGGTCGGGCATGAACGCGTTGAGCTCGAGATCGAGGAAGCGCTCGACCGGCGGCCGGCCGCGTGTCTCGCCGAGAAGCCGGCGCAGGGGCTCGGCAATTCCATCGGCGGCCATGGCCTCCCTGAGGCCGGGAGCGAGGAGCGAACGCCGGCGCGCCGGCGCGACCGACGAGAAGCTCATCCCGTCGGCGAGCATCGCATCCTCGCCCATGGAAAGAAGCTCGCCTATGCGCCGGAGCCTGCGTCCGCGCACGCTGGTCGGTTTCGCGAGGCGCAGCAGCGCGCCGCCGAGCGCGCGCCCGGCGGGAATGCGGTTTGCCGCCGACCAGATCAGCGCTGCCGTGTGCCGCCCGTAGCCGGTGAAGAGATCGTCGCCGCCGACGCCCGACAGCAGCACCTTTATGCCGTTCGCGCGCGCGGCGTCCGCCAGCATCCGCGTCTGCACCGCGGCGAAATCCGCCGTCGGCTCGTCGAGCTGCCAGACCATGGCGGGGAGCGCGGCAAGGAGGTCGGTATCGGTCGGCACCTCGACGAGGCGGACGCCGAGCTTCTTCGCGACGAGGCGCGCATGGGTTTGATCATCGCCGAAATTGTCGGCGCCGGTGCCGGTCTTCGCGACGGAGGCGCAGAAGGTGGTGATGCGCGCAGGGTCCGTCGCGCGGCACATGGAGGCGACGATGGCGCTCGAATCGACGCCGCCCGACAGCAGCGCGCCGACCTCGACGTCGGCGACCATCTGGTCGGCGACGATGCTGTCGATCAGATCGCGCAGGACGGCGGGGTCCGCCGGAGAGGCGGGCTTCGCCGGATCCGTCAGCGGCGTGCGGTAGTAGCGGCTCACGGTCGCGCGGCCCGAGGCGTCGACCGTCATCGCCGCGCCGGGACGAAGCTTTTTCACCGACCGCAGCATGGTGCGCTCGCCCGCCGTCCACAGGTAACCCAGATGATCGGCGACGGTCGCCGCGTCGATGTCGCGCGGCAGATCGGGACAGCGCACCAGCGCCTTGATCTCAGAGGCGAACAGGAAGCCGCCCGGCAGTTCGGCGTAGTAGAGCGGCTTCACCCCCAGGTGATCGCGCGCGAGCGAGAGCGTCCGCGCCTCCCGATCCCAGACGGCGAAGGCGAAGATGCCGTCGAGCCGGTTCACGCAGTCGAGGCCGTCGCGCGCGAAGAGCTGCAGCAGCACCTCGGTGTCGGAGGACGTGCGGAACGTCGCGCCGGCCTGTTCGAGCTCCGTGCGCAATTCCCGGTAATTGTAAATCTCGCCGTTATAGGCGAGCACGTAGCGGCCGTTTGTGGACTGCATGGGCTGCGCGGCGGCGTCGGAGAGATCGATGATCGAGAGGCGCCGGTGGCCGAGCGCCATTCCCTCTTCCGACCAGAGCCCGTGCCCGTCGGGGCCGCGATGGGCGATGGCCTGCGTCATCGCGCCGGCGAGCGACGCGTCCCAGGGGCCGACGAGGCCGGCTATGCCGCACATGGGGTCCGGTCCCGCCTCACCGCCGGGGCGGGCCCAGCTTGCGGATGCGCTCGCGCATCTTGAGGTCGATCTGCCAGAGATAGAAGGCGCGGTGGAGCGCGAAGTCGAACCCGGCGCGGCCGTCGAGGAAGCCCGCGCGCAGCACGTATGAATAGAGGAAGGCGATCAGCGGCTTGAACGGCATGCGCGCGAACATCGGCTTGAGATAGCGCCGGAGAAACGGCTGCGCGTCCTCGTTCTGGAAATAGCTGCCGTTGTGGCGGACCGTCACCTCCCAGTTCGAGTATTTGTTGTGGCGGTCGAAGAAGTGATAGAGCGTCTCCTGATCCTCGTGGATCATCGGCGTTTTGAGCACGCCCGTCGTGCCGTCGACCGGCGGCTGGTAGTGCATCTCGTTGTCGCCGAGCACGGTGACTTCGAGATCGTCGTAGGTCTGCCAGTGCGTCTTCGCATGCTGCATCAGCGCGAGCTTGTAGACGCGCTGGCCATGCTTGAGGAGCCGCCCCGAGAAATCGTAGTGGAAGCCGACGAAATAGCCCGCGTGCCGGTCGCCGTCCCGCGCGAGCGTCGCCTCGATCTCGTCGGCGAGCGCGTCGGGGATCTGTTCGTCGGCATCGACCAGCATCACCCATCTGTTGGCGAAGGGCAGGTTCTCGAACGCCCACTGCTTCTTCTTCGGGTACTGCCGGTTCCATTTGAAGGTCACGACCTTCGCGCCCATGGACTCGGCGATCTCGCACGTCCGGTCGGTGCTGTTCGAATCGACGAGCCAGACCTCGTCGAAGCGCTTCAGCGACTCGAGGCAGAGCGCGATGTTCGCCTCCTCGTTGAGCGAGATGGTGATGACCGAAACCGGGATCTTGCCGCTCATGCCGCTGCCTCGGATAAAAGGGGGTCGCCCGCGAGCACGCGACCGTAGGCGGCCTCGAGCTCGGCGGAGATGCCGTCCCAGGAAAATTTCTCGGACGCGAGGCGCTTTCCGTGCTCGCCCATGCGCCGCGCGCGCGCCGGATCGTCGAGGAGCGCGATCATGTTGGCTGCCACCGTATCGACATCGCACCGGGAGACGAGCCCCGCGTCGGCGGCCTGCACGTCGGGCCAGATGTTGACCGCGTCCGAGATCACCACCGGAAGCCCACAAGCGCCGGCCTCGACGACGGCGATGCCGAAATTCTCGCTGTAGGACGGCAGCACGAACATCGCAGAATCGGACAATGCCGCGAGCCGCTCCTCGCCCGTAATCATGCCGGTGAAGGTGGTGCGCTCCAATGCATTTGCTTGAGCGAGCCAGCCTTTCGTTTTCTCCGCCATGTCCTCGGGCGGGCCCGCGAGCACGAGATGCGCGTCGCGCCCGGATGCGAGGACCTTGCCGAAGGCGGGCGCGAGGAGGTCGAGCCCCTTCTTGAAGTTGAGGCGGCCGAGGAAAAGGACGATCGGCCGGTCGCCGGTCTCGGGGTGCAACGCGCGGAACCGGCCCTTCGGCGGCAGCGTCGCGAATTCATCCAGATCCACGCCGTTGCCGACGACGATGGCACGGTCGTTCCGCGCGAAGGGCCGCGCGAGGCGGCGTTCGTCGTCGCTGGTGTAGTGGATCGCGGCGGCACCCGCGAGATCGCGGTTCTGGAACAGCAACTCCATGATCCGCTTACGCGCGCGGTGGCGGTGCCAGATGTAGGGATCGAGCGAGCCGTGCGGCATGATCAGGTAAGGGACGCCCGCGCGCCGGCACGCCGCCGCCGCCGCCCAGTCGTGATAGAGATAAAGAGAGTGGATGTGGACGAGGTCGCAGCCCGGCACGGCGCGCTTCAGCGCTCGCCCCAACGAGGAAGAGCGTTTCCAGAAGCGCGGAGGCTGAACCTGGTGGTAATGGATCGCGACGCCGCCCGCGTCGACCGGCCGGTCGAGGGGCACGTCCGCGTCGGTGGCGCCGTCGTAATTTGTGGTATAGATCGCGACATCGTGGCCCCGGCGCGCCATGCCCTGCGCCATGCCGAGGCAGGCCTTCGGCGGCCCCCCCGTTTCGGCCGAAAGGTTGGCAATAGCATGAAGAATGCGCATTTTCTGGCGGACAATGCTCGATCTCTCGGCTGTGTATGATTATAGCCCGGACTCGCGTCAAGGATTTCCCCGGCGAATTCCCCGGCTTCCGGCCGGCGAAGCCAGCGCAGAGAACCGCGTGATCGCCTCCAAAATGCCCCCAGTTCCCGCCCTGCAGGTCCTTCGCGCATGTGCGGGATAGCCGGTGTCCACGTCTATGCCGCGGGCGCGCGCCCCGTAGACCGCGAGGCGCTTCTCCGGACGCGCGACGCCATGGTCCCGCGCGGCCCCGACGGCGCGGGACTCTGGGTCTCGGACGACGGACGCACCGGCCTCGCCCACCGCCGCCTCTCGATCATCGACCTCTCGGAAGGCGGCGCGCAGCCGATGCATCTCGACGGCGGGCGCATCTCGATCACCTTTAACGGCGAGATCTACAATTTCCGGGAGCTGCGGAGCGCGCTCGAAGCGGAAGGCCGCAGGTTCGTCTCGGACTCCGACACCGAGGTGCTGCTCCATCTCTATGATCGCGACGGCGCGGCGATGGTGGAAAAGCTGCGCGGCATGTTCGCGTTCGCGATTCACGACGCGGCGAAGAACGGAGTCTTCCTCGCGCGCGACGGGTTCGGCATCAAGCCGCTCTACTACGCCGACGACGGGAAAACGATCCGCTTCGCCTCGCAGGTGAAGGCGCTGCTCGCGGGCGGCGGCATCGACACGCGGCCGTGCAACCCGGCCCGCGCCGGATTCTACGTCTTCGGCTACGTGCCCGAGCCATGGACCATGTTCGAGGGCGTCCGCCCGCTGCCCGCCGGATGCACGATGTGGATCGATGCGAACGGCGCCCGCACGCCGCAGAAATATTTCGACGTCACGGCGGAACTGGAGCGCGCCGCCGCTACGCCCGCGACCTTCGACCGCGAGGAGCTGCGCGAAGCGCTGCTCGACACCGTACGCCACCATCTCGTCGCCGACGTGCCGGTCGGCGCGTTCCTCTCCGCCGGGCTCGATTCGGCAACCATCGTCGCTCTCACCTCCGAGATCGAAAAGGACGCGCTGCGTTCGGTCACCATGGGCTTCGATGCGTTCGACGGCACGCAGTTCGACGAGGCGGCGCTCGCGGAAAAGATCGCGGCCCATTACGGCACCGCGCACCGTACCCAGCGTGTCCGGGGCGACGATTTCCGCGATCAGTACGCTCGGCTCTGCGGCGCGATGGACCAGCCGACCATCGACGGCGTGAACACCTATTTCGTCAGCAAGGTGACCGCGGAGACGGGCCTCAAGGTCGCGATGTCGGGGCTCGGCGGCGACGAGCTGTTCGGCGGCTATCCGAGCTTCCGCGAGGTGCCGCAGATCGTCGGCACATTCGGCTGGGTGCCGGGGATGCGCTGCGCCGGGCGCGCGTTCCGCAAGATCGCGGCACCGGTCGTCAGCGCCTTCACCTCGCCGAAATACGCGAGCCTTTTCGAGTTCGGCACGTGCTGGTCCGACGCCTACCTGCTGCGCCGCGCGCTGTTCCTGCCGTGGGAGCTGCCCGGCCTGATGGATCCCGAGGAGGCGGCGGACGGCTGGAAGCGGCTCGAGGCCGAGACCGGCCTCCGCACCCAGGTCGACCGGCTGCCCACGGCGCGCGCCAAGGTCTCGGCGCTGGAGGCCACCTGGTACATGCGGAGTCAGTTGCTGCGCGATTCCGACTGGGCGGGCATGGCGCATTCGCTCGAGATCCGCGTGCCGCTGGTCGACACGTTCTTCTTCCGCCGCATCGCGCCGATGCTGGTGTCCGCCGCGCCGCCCGGCAAGCGCGACATGGCGTCCACACCCCTTCGTCCATTGCCCGACGAGGTGCTGAACCGGCCGAAGACGGGCTTCGCGGTTCCCATGCGCGACTGGCTCATCGAGGACGATCCGGGCGCGACCGAGCGCGGCTTCCGCGGCTGGGCGCGGCGCATCGCCCATGACTGCTACGGCTGAGACGATGGCCGGGCCGATCCCCTACCCTGCGCGCATCCTCGTCCACCGGCTCGGCAGCCTCGGCGACACGACCATCGTGCTGCCGCTGTTCCACCTGCTCCGGCGAAAATGGCCGGAAGCGGAGGTGCGCGTGCTGACCAACTTCCCGGTGGCGAGCGTCGCCGCGCCGCTGCAGGCGGTGCTCGGCGACGGCATCTTCGCCGACGGCTACTACCCTTATCCGCCGGGCACGCGCGACCTCGCCGCGCTGTGGCGCCTCGCACGCGATATCCGCGCGTGGAAGCCCGACATCGCGATCTACGCGAACGACGTGCGCACCTTCCCCGTCACGCTGCGTTACGGCGCCTTTCTCCGGCTCTGCGGCGCGCGCCGCGTCGTCGGATTACCGTTTGAAAAAGACGTGCGCACCCTCCGCTTCGACGCCGCCACCGGGCTCTACGAGCGCGAGGCATCCCGCATCGCTCGCGCGCTTTCGGCGCTCGGCGATTTCGCGCTCGACGATCCGGCGAACTGGGACCTGACGCTTACCAACGCGGAGAAAGCGGACGCGGACGCGCGGCTCGACGGCTGGGCGGGCGCGCAGCGCTTCGTTGCCTTCAGCCCCGGAACGAAGGTCGAGATGAAGGACTGGACCGATCCCAACTGGCGCGCGACGTTCGAACGGGTCTCGGCGGCGCATCCATCGCTCGGCCTCGTCGCCATCGGCGCCGACCAGGACCACGCGCGGTCGGAGGCGCTCCGGGCGCACTGGAAGGGCCCGTCGCTCAATCTCTGCGGCGCGACCTCGCCGCGCGTGAGCGCCGCCGTCATCGCCCGCTCGGCGATTTTCCTCGGCAACGACAGCGGGCCGATGCATCTCGCCGCGTCCGTGCAGACCCCGGCCGTCGCCGTCTTCAGCCGCCATTCGCGCCCCGGAATTTGGTTTCCGGCGGGCGCCCGCCACCGCATATTCTATCCGGGCCTCCCGTGGTCGGGCGGCGCGCCGCCGGTCCTGCGCGACGCCGCCGGCGAGACGACGATCACCTCGATCCCGCCCGGCCCAGTCGTGGAGGCCTGTCTCGGCCTCCTCGCGACGCAGTAGGGGACGAACGACGTGTCGAAGAAACCGGTCCGCCTCGCCTATTTCGTGACCCACCCGATCCAGTACCAGGCGCCGCTCCTGCGCCGGATCGCCGCCGACCCGTCGATCGAGCTGACCGTCTTCTTCGCGACCGACTTCTCTCTCCGCCAGCATTTCGACCCCGGCTTCGGGCGCGAGATCACCTGGGACATCGACCTCCTGAGCGGCTACCGCCACGAGTTCCTGCCGGTGCTCGGCGACGACACCACGCTCTCGCCGCTCCGTCCGTTCAATTACGGCATCGTGTGGCGGCTGCTGCGCGGGCGGTTCGACGCGGTGTGGTGCCATTCGTATGCGCGCGTGCCGCATCTGACGGCGCTGGTCGCGGGGCGGCTGATGGGAATGAAGGTGTTCCTGCGCGACGAAGCGAATGTCGTCTCGACGCGGCCGGGGCCCGCGCGCCTCTTCGTCAAGCGCCGCTTCCTCGGGTTCATGAAGCTGGTGCTCAGCGGCATCCTAACCATCGGCACCATGAACCGGGAGTATTACCGTGCCGTCGGGTTCCGCGAGGAGCGCCTGTTCCGCATGCCGTACGCGGTCGACAACGACTGGTTCCGCGCGCGCATCGGGGAGGCGGCAGAGCAGCGGGACGCGTTCCGTGCCGAGCTCGGCCTCGAGCCCGGCCGCCCCATCGCGCTGTTCGCCGCCAAGCTGCAGCGGCGCAAGCGCGCGCAGGATCTGATCCGCGCGTTCAAGGCGATCGCCGACAAACCGGAAGCACGTAAGCCCTACCTGCTGATCGCGGGCGATGGCGAGCTGCGCGACGAGCTGCATGCGCTCGCGGCGGATGCGCCCGAGGGCTCGATTCGCTTCCTCGGCTTCCGAGGACAGACCGAACTGCCGCCGCTCTACGACCTCTGCGACGTGTTCGTGCTACCGTCCGACACCGAGCCCTGGGGCCTCGTCACCAACGAAGCGATGAACGCGGGCGTGCCGGTGATCGCGACGACCGAGGTCGGCGCCGCGCGCGATCTCGTCCACGACGGCGACAACGGCTTCGTCGTCGAGCCGGGCGACATCGAGGGGCTCTCCGCCGCGCTCCTCAAGATCTTCTCGGATCCCGAGGCGAGCGCGCGGATGGGAGCGCGCAGCCTCGAGATCATCGACACATGGAGCTTCCGCGAGGACGTCGACGGGCTCCGCGAGGCGCTGCGGCACTACTTCGGCGACCGGGTCGACCCGCGTCCATGAAGGACCTCTTCACCTCCTTCTTCTCGTCGGGCGCGATCCAGGTCGCCAACATCGGAACCGGCATCCTCGCCGCGCGGCTGCTGCTGCCGGACGGGCGGGGCGAGCTCGCGTTCCTGCTGCTCTGGCCGCCGCTGGTCGCGGAGCTGGGCGCGCTCGGCGTCTATTCCGCCGTGTCCTATTACAGCGCGCGCCGCGACTTCTCGCCCGCGAGCCTGTTCGCGAGCAGCGCGGCCCTGGTCGCGCTGCTGAGCGCCGTCCTGATGGCGGGCTTCGCCATCGCCATTCCCTATCTCTATGCGGGATACCGGGCGGACATGCAGACGGTCGGCTGGGTGTTCCTCGTCTTCGTGCCGATCCACCTGATGTCCTACTGCCTGATCACGCTGTTCCAGGGCGCGCAGGAATTCACCGTCTCCAACACGCTGCGCGCAGTTCTGCCCTATGCCTATCTCGTCCTGGTGCTGGCCATCGCCGTCGCGCCCGCCGGAACCGCGACGCCGGAGAACTTCGCTTACGCCTATCTCGGCGGCAACGCCGTCGCCCTTCTCGTCGCTCTTGGCTTCACGGCGCGGCGCGGCTGGGTCGCCGCGGCCCCGTCGCGCGCGGCGATGAGGGCGCTCCTCGCCTACGGCGTGCGCTTCCATGTGAGCACGCTGCTCGCGATCGCGAACCGCCGCCTCGACTACATCATGATCGCGTACTTCCTGCCGCCGTCGCAGCTCGGCCTCTACGTCGTGGCGATCGCCGTCCAGGGCCTGCCGATGCTGGCGAGCGCGACGATGGACCTGCTCGTCTTCCCCAAGGTCGCGGCGCAGGACACCGAAGCGGGCCGGCAGGCGGTGCTCGCCCGATACACGAGGGCGACGTTCCTTCTCGTCGTCCCCGCGATCGCCATCCTGTTCGCGGTCGCGCCGTGGTTCATCCGCATCGTCTTCGGCGCGGCCTTCGTCGAGGCAGCGGACACGGTGCGCGTCCTGCTCCTCGCCGTCCTGCCCCTGAGCCTGAAGACGCTGCTGACCTCCTATTTCCGTGCCGCCAACCGCATGGGCGTCGTCAGCCGGGCCGAAACCGCCGCGATCGTGGCGTCCGCCGCCGCCATCGTCGTTCTGGTTCCGCTCTACGGAATCGTCGGCGCGGCGCTCACGCAGGCGATCGCGGGGCTCATCCCGGCGGTCTACATCCTCGTCCGCGCGCGCAACGATCTCGGGCTCGATCCGGCGACCTTCGTCCGCTTCGACGGCGCCGGCGCCGCGCTGGTGCGGGAGCTGGCCGGACGCCTGACGCGGGGCACGAGGGCAAAATGAGCCGCCGGCCGCGCCCCGACGTGATCTATGTCCATCAGGGCGTACAGCGCATCTACGATTCCATCGCTGCGGTAACGCGCGCCGGATATTCGTGCCGCTTCCTGTCGGGCTACTACCACAAGCCCGGCGCGCTGCCCGAACGGCTGCTCGACGCGCTCCCCGGCCGCGCCGCAGCCCGCCTCCGCGACCGGCTGTACCGGCGCCACAGCGCGCGTCTCGACGCGGGAACCGTGGAACGGTCCTGGGTGCAGGAATTCCTGATGGTGGCGGAGGTCCGGCTCCAGCGCCTGTTCCCGAACCTCATCCTGGTCCGCAACTTCTACATCGACGTGCGGGCGGCGATCCGCGTCCTGATGCTGCGCCCGCGCGCCGTCATCACCTGCGACACCTTCGCGCTGTTCACGCTGCGCGCGGCGAAGCGCGTCGGCGCGGTCGCGATCCTCGACCAGGTGATCGGGCATCTCGCCGCGGGCAACCGAATCCTGTCCGAGGAGACCCGGCTGCATCCCGGGATCGCCGGAACCTGGCGGCCGTCGCCCGAGCGCCAGGTGCGCCGTTGCATCGCGGAGGTGATGGAGGCCGAACACATCCTAGTGCCGTCGCCCTACGTCCGCGATTCGGTGATCGCGGTCGGCGGCGATCCGGCCCGCATCTCGATCCTGCCCTATGGCGCCGACCTCGCCAAGTTCGGCCGGGACGCGGCCCCGCCCCCACCGCCGTTCCGCATCCTGTTCGCCGGACAGATCGGACTTCGGAAAGGCGTCCTCTACCTGCTCGAAGCCGTGCGGCACGCGAACCTCCCCAACACAGAGGTCGTGCTCCTCGGCAACATCGACGGCGACGGCGCGTGGCTCGCGCCCTATCGCGATCTTTTCGTCCATATCCCGCACCTCGCCCACAAGGACATCCCGCCGGTGTTTGCGAGCGCACACATCTACGCCTATCCGTCGCTGCACGAGGGCTCGACGGTCAGCATCTACGAGGCGATGGCGACGGGCCTTCCGGTGATCGCGACGCCCAACGCCGGGTCGTTCGTGACCGACGGCGAGGACGGCTTCATCGTGCCGGTGCGCGACGTCGATGCGCTCGCGGATCGCATTGTCCGGCTCCACGCCGACTCAGCTCTGAGAGAGCATCTCGGTGCCGCGGCGCGGAGCCGCGCCGCGGATTTCACCTGGGACGCCTATTCCCGGAGGATCGGGGCGATTCTCGCGCAGCTGATCGGGCCGCCGTGCACGGACAAAACGAACTGAATTCGGGGACGGGATTTGATATCGTCGGCCCAACCTTTCCTGCGGCGTCCGACCGGTGCCCGGCCCGCGGGTTCCCGATGCGCCCGGCGCCCATCCGCAACACGGAAGCATGGCTGAAAGAATTCTCGTAACCGGCGGCGCGGGCTACATCGGCAGCCAGACGGCGAAGGCGCTGGCGCGGGCGGGCTACGAACCCGTCGTGTTCGACAATTTCGTTCACGGCCACGAAGACGCCGTGCGGTGGGGGCCGCTGGTCAGGGGCGATCTTAGAGACGCTTCGGCCGTAGCCGCGGCGCTCACGGAATACGAAATCGCGGGCGCGGTCCACTTCGCGGCCTTCACGCCGGTCGGCGAGTCGGTCCGGGACCCGCGCGCCTATTTCGAGAACAACGTGACCGGCTCGCTCAACCTGCTCGGCGCGCTGCTCGACCGCGGCGTTGGCACGTTCGTCTTCTCCTCGTCCTGCGCGATCTACGGCGCCCCGGTGACGACACCGATCGACGAAAGCCACCCCCAGGCACCCATCACCCCCTACGGCGACACCAAGCTGGCGGTTGAGCGCGCCATCGCCGCTTACGGTACGGCCTACGGGCTGAAGTGGACGGCGCTGCGCTACTTCAACGCCGCCGGCGCCGATTCCGAGGGCGAGCTCGGCGAGGATCACGACCCCGAAACGCACCTGATCCCGCTCGCCATCGCCGCCGCCATGGGCACGAGCGCGCCGCTCAGCGTTCTCGGCACCGATTACGACACGCCGGACGGCACGGCGATCCGGGATTACGTCCATGTCGAGGACCTCGCCGACGCCCATGTCCGGGCCCTCGACTACCTGAGGGGCGGCGGGAAGAGCGACGCGTTCAACCTCGGCTCGGGCACCGGATCGAGCGTCCGCGAGGTTCTCGCTGCGGTCGCCGCCGCTGCCGGGCGGCCGGTGCCCTCGGCCGACGCGCCACGGCGCGCAGGCGATCCGCCGGTGCTCGTCGCCGATCCGGCGAAGGCGGCGCGCGTTCTGGGCTGGCGGACCCGGCGGTCGGACCTCGGTACCGTCGTTTCCAGCGCATTCGCCTGGCACACCAGGCCCTCCGGGCGGACCTGAGCGTCCTTCGCCGGCGGATTTGCCGGTTGCACGGACTTCCCGTTATCGACTCAAATGGCGCCATGCAGATGATCGCCCTCATGGTCGGAGTCCCGGCGACGCTCGCGGTCTGGCTCGCGATGTTCGTTCGCTGGCAGCGCGGCATCTACTACCTCGTCGCGTTCGTACCCTATGCCGGCATCTTCACACTGATGCTGCGCCCCAATCCGCTCGGCGTCCTCCTCAAGGACTTCCTGATCGTGCTGCCGCTCTACGCGGTCTTTTTCCTGCTGCACACGCGCGAGCTCCGGCGGGCGCACATACCGAATGCGATCACGCTGCTGACCGTCGCGTTCGGCGCCCTCGTGCTCCTCCAGATTTTCAATCCGGCGCTCCGCAGCATCGTCGTCGGGGCCGTCGGCGCGAAGGTCTGGCTTCTCTATATTCCGCTTGCCTACCTCGCCTCGGCGCAGATGCGAACGCCGGAAGACCTCGTGCGGCTGATGCGCCTTGCGATGGCCGTCGCGGTGTTTCCGTGCGCGCTCGGCATCTTCGAGTTCATCCTGTCCTCGTCGATCGGATACGCGCCGGCGATGGCGCTGATTCACGGGCGGAACGCCGAGGCGGTCACGCAGGGCTTCACGCTGTTCAACATGGGATCCGATTTCTTCCGCATCCCGTCGACCTTCACCTACGTCACCCAGTATTCGGGCTTCACCCTGATGATGGTGGCAGTGGCCTATATCCACCTGTCGATCGAATCCAGCTGGACGTGGCGCACCTTCTCGCGCGTGATGATGGGCGTCATCCTCATCGCGTGCCTGCTGTCGGGCGCGCGCTCGAACTTCGTGTTCACGCCGATGCTGCTGATGACGATCCTGTTCCTCGACGCCAAGCTGACGCGCCTCGCGCTCGGGCTCGTCTTCGGACCGCTCGTCATGGTGACGACCCTGGAGGTCGCCGGGATCGACGTGTTTCGGCTGTTCGGCGCGACGACCGAACTCACGCAGTCCTACGGCGAAGACCTCGTCCTTCCCGGCCTGATCAAGTCGCTCACCAACAATCCGCTCGGCGCGGGAACCGGCATGAACACCGGCGGCGCGGTCGCCCTGATGTCGCAGAACCAGCTCGCCACGACGACGATGATCGAAGGCTATTACGCGAAGGCCGTCGTCGAGCTCGGGTTCCCCGGCCTGATGCTCCTGCTACTGATCATCGGCGGGCTGATCCTCTACGGACTGCAGCTCAGGGCGCGCCTCCGCGATCCGATGGCGAAGACCTGCGCATCGGCAATCGTGGCGTTCCTGATCGTCATGGCGGTCCACAGCTTCAAGGGCTGGCAGGTCGACCTCGACCCGATCAACGTGTGGTACTGGATCCTGGTCGGTATCCTGTTCTCGCTGCCGCAGATGCAGTTCACGGAAATCCGCGAACGGCGCCGCCGCATGGAAGCCGAGCGGGCGCAGCACAGGGGCAACGGTTCGCGGCGAACCCGCCGTCGTCCGGCGCCCGCGTTCCGCGCAGGCGACATCCGCCGCTGAGCCGCCTGCCCCGGCGTTTCGCGCGCTGCCCGCGCGGAGAGGCGTCAGCGCTTTTCGAGAACGAAGCTGATCTCGTGGCAGAGCAGGCCTGGCCACAGACGCTTGACCGCGACGAGGCGGCCGACCGGATATAGCGCGGCGATGCGGAGCCCGTTGAGCTCCGCCACGCGGCGCACCAGATCGATCGTAAAGAGATGCAGGTGCCCGCCGTCCCATTCGCGCCGCTGGAACCAATCCACCGTGCTCGTCACCGGCATGCGGCCGGCGAGGAGCTGAAGGCGGCAGCGCAGCGAGGCGACGTTCGGCAGGTTGACGAACGCCTGGCCGCCGGGGGCCAGGATGCGCGCGAGCTCCGCGAAGGTATGGAACGGGTCGAACAGGTGCTCGAACACCATCATCGCGATGGCGACGTCGAACGCGCCGTCCGGCCACGGCCAGTCCTCATCGAGATTGACGTCCCTATATGCAAACGACACGGGCTGTCCGCCGAGGAGCCGCGTCGCCGAGATGTCCGCGGCCTCGAAGCTCGCGAACATGGAGGCGAACAGCGTCGCCCGGCTGATCGAGCCGAAGCCGAGCTCGACCGCGCGCAGCCCCGACGGGTCGGGCAGACGGTCGCCGATGCAGAAGTACCTGTGCCCGGGCTGGCGGATCGCGGCGGCGGCGGCCTCGACGTCGAGCGTCTCGGCGAGTTCCTCGGCGTGACGGTCGTAGAAGGGCTTGGTGTTCATCGGACAGGCTCCTTCCCGAGGCAGCCGGTCAGGCCGCCAGAAGCCGCTCGAAATACTCGATCGTCCGGCGCAGCCCGTCGTCGAGCGGGATCGTCGGCTCCCATCCGAACGCTTGCTTGGCGAGCGAGATGTCGGGGCGACGGCGCGTGGGGTCGTCCTGCGGCAGCGGCCGGCGGACGATCTTGCTCTTGGAACCCGTGAACGCGATCACCTTCTCGGCAAGCTCGAGGATGGTGAACTCGCCGGGATTGCCGATGTTGACCGGCCCGGTGAAGTCGTCGGGCGTGGCCATGATGCGGACGAAGGCTTCCACGAGATCGTCGACGTAGCAAAACGAACGCGTCTGCGAGCCGTCGCCGTAGAGCGTGATGTCGTCGCCCTGCAGCGCCTGGACGATGAAGTTCGAGACCACGCGCCCGTCGTTCGGGTGCATGCGCGGGCCGTAGGTGTTGAAGATGCGCGCGACCTTGATGTTCAGCCTGTGCTGGCGGTGATAGTCGAAGAACAGCGTCTCGGCGCAGCGCTTGCCCTCGTCGTAGCAGGCGCGCAGGCCGATCGGATTGGTGTTGCCCCAGTAGCTCTCCACCTGGGGATGGATCTCGGGGTCGCCGTAAACCTCGCTGGTCGAAGCCTGGAACACCTTTGCGCGGAGACGCTTGGCGAGGCCGAGCATGTTGATCGCGCCGTGCACGCTGGTCTTTGTCGTCTGCACCGGGTCGAACTGGTAGTGCACCGGCGACGCGGGACAGGCGAGATTGTAGATCTCCTCGACCTCGACATAGAGCGGGAAGGTCACGTCGTGGCGCATCACCTCGAACCGCGGATTGCCCATGAGGTGGGCGATGTTGTCCTTCGTCCCGGTGAAGTAGTTGTCGACGCAGAGCACGTCGCATCCCTCGGCGAGCAGGCGCTCGCAGAGATGGGAGCCGATGAAACCGGCCCCCCCGGTTACCAGGACTTTCTTCGGTGCGGACATTGAACTCTTCCGGGTCGCCTTCGGTATCAGCTGCGGGATCGGCCGCGGAATCGTTGGCCAGCCGTCGCGGCGAAGCTATCACCGATGGGGGACGAATGCGAAGCCGTCATTGCCCCGTCATTTCCCGGGGCGATAGCCTTCCGGGAGCCCGGATCGGGGCCGCACGAGGCCGTGCAGGCGGCGCCACGCGTTGGAGAGGGCGACGCGGGGCTCAGTGCAGACGGCGAGCTCGCGTGCGAGCACGCAGGCCCCCGGAACCGGCGCCGGGAACATCTCTTCGTGGTCGCGCACCAGCCGCGCGAAGACGGGCGCGCGAAGGCCGCGCGGGGGCTGCCGGAGATCGGCCGGAACCGCCTCCGCCGGAAGCCCGAGGCGGACCAGGAGGGAGAGCGCAATCCGCGCCGGGCCGAGGAAGCCGCCCCGGCGCGCGAGGGCACGCACCTCGTCCCAGTCGGCGGGCGATGCGGCGCGGGCCAGGAGCGCCGCGTCGACGAGCTTGCGCACCGAGAGCGGGCCGAACTTGTCCTTCGCGGCGTTGGTCAGCGCGAGGAGGAGCGAATGGGCGGGCGACGGCACGCGGATCGCCGTTTCACCCACGACTATCTCGCGCGCGGCGGCGAATACCCGCGCCGCATCGAGCGCCCGGTAGGCGGGATAGCAGTCGGGCTCGACATGGAGATCGACGCTGCAGATGCCGTCGGCGGAGACCATCGGCATGAAGCTCGCCTCCGAGATGAAACCCCAGGCGGGCGTCGGCAGGGCCTCGAAGGCGAACCCGGCGGCTTCGAGACAGGCGATGGCGCGGCCGAGATCGGCGCGCGCCACGAGAAGATCGAGATCGCCGACGGTCCGCAGGTCGGGATCGCGGTAGAGCGTGTGGGCGAGTGCGAAGCCCTTGAGACAGACGGCGGCGATGCCGGCGTCATGGAGCCGTGCAACCGCCGCGCGCTGGGAGCGACCGGCGAGGCGGTTGAGCAGCAGCCCGTCCCGCGCCGAAGCCGCGTCGATCAGCTTCGTGCCGAGCGCAGCGGAGAGCGGCGCGAGCAGCTCGGCGGCAAGCGGCGCGCCGACGAAGGATGCAAAGCGCCGCGCAGCATCGAACGGCGGGTCGGCCCGCCATCCGGCGGGAGGTGCGACGGCCGGGTCGAGCACGGCGCGCCAGATCGACGGTACCGCGGTCCCGGACACGATCGATCAGGTCTGGAGGAAGGAGCGGCTGTCCCCGTCGAGCACGAGGCAGGTCAGCTTGCCGCTGTAATAGGCGCCGGTGTCGATGCCGATGCGGTTCGGCTTCACGTCGACCTCGGGCGTGATGGTGTGACCGTGGACGATGCAGCGGCCGTGATCGGCCTTCGAATCGAGGAACTCGCTCCGGATCCACAGCGCGTCGTCGGGCACCTGGTCCTCGAGCGCGCGGCCGGGCCGGATGCCGGCATGGACGAAGCCGTAGTCGCCCTCGACATGGAACAGCGGCAGCGTCTGCAGGAACGCGCGGTGGTCGCGCGGCAGCTTGGCGTCGAGATCGTCGCGCATCAGACGGTAGCGCTGGTCGCGGTCGGCGACTGCCGGCATGCCGACACCGTAGCTGAAGACCGTCGCGTCGCCGCCGTTCCGCAGCCAGAGCTCGCCGACCCCGGGATCGGCGAGGAAGGTCAGCATGAAATCTTCGTGGTTGCCACGGAGGTGGACGCGCTCCGCCTCGCGCAGCGGCTCGTGCAGGAGGAGGTCGAGCACGTCGCGCGAGCGGTCGCCGCGGTCGACGTAATCTCCGAGATAGACCGCGACGGCGCGCTTCGGCTTCCGGTCGCGGATGTCGGCGGCGATCATTTCGTGCATGCGGCCGAGCAGGTCGACGCGGCCGTGGATGTCGCCGACGGCATAGATGCGCGCGCCCTCCGGGGCCCGGAAAGCGCGCTGTTCCGGCCTGCGCGATCCGAAGAGACGAGACAGCATGTGCTGTATATGCACTGCCCGGGGCGGCATTTCCACCGCGGCGAGGGCTTGGTGTCGGGCATGGAGACGGCCGCCAGGTGAGGCGCGGCGCCTCAGTGCGCGGTTTCGGCCCGTCCGAGAGCGGCCCAGTCGGCGCGTCCGCCCTTGTTCTCGAGTCGGTTGATCAGCGCGGCCACGACCGCACGGTCGAATTCGCGCCCCGAGGATTCCAGCAGCATCTCGATCGCCGAATCGAAGCTCGCCCCCGGCCGCCAGGCGCGCGGGTTGAGCATGGCGACAAAGGCGTTGGCGACGGCGACCACGCGCGCGGTGACGACGATGTCCGCGCCCTTGAGGCCGAGCGGATAGCCGCGCCCGTCCCACCGTTCGTTCATCTGGTTGAGCGTCTCGATCACCGGGCCGACGAAGGGCACGTCGGCGAGGAGGCGAGCGCCTTCGTCGATGCCGTCGCGGACCCGGCGGCGCTCGTCGTCGCCAAGGGCGCCCGGATGGGTCAGCAGGTCGGACGGAACGAGAAGCTTGCCGACGTTCATCAGGCTGCCGGCCATCTCCGCGGCCTCGACGAGCTCGGCGTCGAGCGCCATCTCCTCGGCAACGGCGCGGGCAACGACCGCGACCTGGACCGAATGGTTCGCGGCATAGGGATCGCGGCTGTCGACGATGGTAAGCAGCGTGCGCACGAGATGGCGGAGCGCGGTCTCGCGATGTTCGCGCTCCTTCACCGCCGCGGTGATGTCCTGCTCGACGACGAGGACGCCGTTCTCGAAATCGGGACCGTCGGTGACGGGAATATGCTCGGCCTGGACGACGCGGAGATCGCCGTTCGAGCCCGAGCGGTGCACGTTGGAGACCATCGCGCCGGAGCGGAGGACGCCGCTGTTCGCCTCCTCGTAGCGCCGCGCTGCGGCCGGCCCGAGGACGCTGGTGATCGATTTCCCGATCATGTCGGGATAGGCGGTCTCGGCCTCCTGCGCGGCGGCGCGGTTGGCGAAGCGGTAGCGGCCGTCGCGGTCGACGATGAACATCGGGCTCGGCTGGCTGTCTGCCACGAGGCGGAGGAACTTGCTCTGCGCCTCGTAGCGCTGCGCGAGGTCGCGATACTGCGTCGCGGCGGCCGCGGCGCGGAGCGATGTTCCGTGACGCCACAGCGCGAGAAGCCCGACGACGACGAGTGCGACCGCGGCAAGGAGCGCGGCGATCAGCGTGGCGCGGCGCGCATCGCTCTGCGCCATGGCTTCGGCGCGGTCGATCTTGACCGCGACCGCCCAGGGCGCGCCGGCGATGCGCCGGGCGGCATAGAGCACCTCGGCGCCGGCATAGTCCGTTGCGACGCCGAA
The DNA here is from genome assembly GCA_038106605.1 of Alphaproteobacteria bacterium. Taxonomy (GTDB): domain Bacteria; phylum Pseudomonadota; class Alphaproteobacteria; order MPNO01; family UBA830; genus JAYOEF01. The sequence goes on along the minus strand of JAYOEF010000002.1, from coordinate 15,174 downwards.
GCGCGAGTCTCCGCGCGCGGCGATGGGGCCGACGAGACCGGCCTCACCCGCATTCGCCGCTCCGGTCAGCGCCGCGCGTCCGCCGCGCCGCGGGGACAGGTAGTCGACCTGGCCGTCGCCGGCCCGGACGAGGAGTATCTCCGCGGTGTTCCAGGCGAAGCCGGGCTGCACCAGCGTCTCGTAAAGAGAGGGTTCGATCCGGCGGATACCCACGATGCGCCCGATCGGGCGTGCAGCGCCTTCGGCCTGGACGCCGTGCACGGGAAGCGAGAAGCCGATCACCGCTGTCCCCGACGGCGTGCGCCGGATGTCGAGGAAGCCGCGGCCGCCCTCGGGCGGCGCGAGAAGGGCGGCATGGACATTGCCGTTGAGCGGTGGCATGCCGCGGGTCGCCGCGACCACGGCGCCCTTCGCATCGACGAGGGCGATGCCGGAGACGGCGATGCGGTCGACGTTCGCCTCGACATCGGGTGCGGCGGCGTCCGCAAAATAACCGGCACGGTCGGCGACCACGGTGAGGAGATTACGGAGATAGCCGGTCTCGGCGAGCTCTTCGGTCACCCGGGCCGTACCGGGCGCGGTGCGGGCGAGCTCGGTCATGTAGAGCTGGAGCGCGGCGTTGTCGGCGAGCGCGCCGAGCTCGCGGTACTGGCCTTCGAGCCAGCCGTCGACGGCGTCTGCGCGGGTCTCGGCGACGATGGAGAGCCGGTCTTCCCAGGCGGCGAGGTCGCGCCGGCGCTCGCTGTCTGCGAACACGAATACGAGGATTACAGCGACGATCGCGGCGATCGCGACGGCAGCACCGGTGAGAGAAACGAACGACAGCGTCGTCGCATCGCGGATATCCGCGGAAATCTTCTTTGCGTTAACCAATCTGTCCCCCCGTCAAAGACGGAAACGGCGCGCGGGCGCACTCCGGCCCCGCGTTAGTGTTAATCCTCCGGGTTAGCATTCCCTTAATCGGGGGGCCGGTAGCATCCGGCCATGTTCCGGACGCTCGCATCCCTCCTCCTCGCCGCGGCGCTGTCGGCTATGCCTGCCTTCGCGGCCTCCGCCGCCGAATCGCTGGAGAAGTACGGCATCATGCCGAGCCTGTTCGGCAGCCGCGAGACGCGGTCGTTCAACATCGCGATGTTTCCGAAATGGTCGGGGGCGCTGAACCGCTACTTCAACGAGCGCGGCCTCGAGGAGGCGTCGTGCACGTCTTCGAGCTTCAACCGTTGCCACCTGCGCGAATGGAAGGCGTTCCTCGCCGAGCAGCAGGGCAAGGACCGGCGCGCGCAGGTCGACGCCGTCAACGCCTATATGAACCGCCAGCCCTACCTGACCGACCCGCGCAACTACGGCATCAGCGACTACTGGGCGACCCCGGTGCAGTTCTTCAGCCGCGACGGCGACTGCGAGGACTATGCCATCGCCAAGTTCCTGTCGCTCCGCGCACTCGGCTTCGGCAACGACATGCTGCGCATCGTCGTTCTCCAGGACCTCAATCTCCGGGTCGGGCACGCGATCCTCGTCGTCTATCTCGGCGGCGAGCCGCTCATCCTCGACAACCAGATCCGCCGCGTCGTCGAGGCGAACCGGATCCATCACTACAAGCCGATCTATTCGATCAACGAGCAGCACTTGTGGCTGCACCAGCGCGGCTAGGCCCGCGCACCGGGCGGCATGCCGGTTCCCGGCCGGCCACCCCATATTCGGCGTGATATGCGCCGTGCGCCCATATAAGATGACCGGGCGGCGGATCAGGCATTCCGCTGCGCGTAATGGAGTATCGCCCTCGGGGGCGGCGAGGACGAATGGTTGCGATCCCCACGACATTCGCCGCGGACAACCAGCGGCTGATCGTCGTCGGCCTGCGGCTGGGCGACATCGCGGCCGTCATCGGCGCCGGCTTGGTGGCGTACTGGACGCGCCACGGCACGCTCGCGATCCCCGACATCTACTGGTCGGCGATGGGCCTCGCGATGCTCCTGACCGCGATCTATATGCATTTCGCCAACACATACTCCTACGGCAACATCGCCGCGTTCTCGCTCCAGTTCGGCAAGGTGACCGTACTTTGGGGCGCGGTGTTCGTGACGCTGATGGTGTTGGCGTATTTCGCGCGGATCTCCGACAGCTATTCGCGCGTCTGGGTGATCACGTGGTTCACCTTCACGCTGATCGCGTTCGGCGTGCTCCGCATCGCCGTCGCCTTCCAGGTGGAACGCTGGATCCGCCGCGGCGAGCTCGACATCAACATCGCCGTCGTCGGCTCCGGCGAGTTCGCCGCCCGGCTGGTCCGCAACATCGAGACCGGCCGCGGCAACGGATACCGCATCGTCGGAATCTATTCCGACAGCGCCGCCGGCGGGCAGGCCGCGATCGAGGGCCATCCGGCCGGCGGGACGGTCGACGACCTGATGCGCGCCATGCGCACCAGCCGCGTCGACGAGATCGTGCTCGCCCTGCCCGGCCACGACACGGCGCAGATCCGCGCGATCACCGACCGGCTTCGCTCCGTCGCCGCCAACGTGAAGCTGTGCCCCGAGGAAATCTCGCTCGAGCTTCCCAACCTCGGCTACGGCGAGGTCGCCGGCATTCCCATGCTGAAGCTGTCGGAGCGGCCTCTGTCGGGGTGGCGGCTGTTCGCGAAGGCGATCGAGGACCGCACGATCTCGGCGCTGCTGCTCGTCGCCTTCGCGCCGGTGATGCTGCTCGTCGCCGCCGCCATCAAGCTGACGAGCCGCGGGCCGGTGTTCTTCCGCCAGACGCGCTACGGCTTCAACAACAACGAGTTCGTCGTCCTCAAGTTCCGCACGATGAAGGAAGGCGAGAGCCCGTCCGATCCCGCCGTCGCACAGGCGCAGCGCGACGACCCCCGGGTGACGGCGGTCGGCCGCATGTTGCGGCGCACGAGCCTCGACGAGCTGCCGCAGCTGTTCAACGTGCTGCGCGGCGAGATGTCCCTCGTCGGGCCCAGGCCGCACGCGGTCGCGCACAACGTCGAATACTCCGCCGCGATCAACGAGTATCTGTCGCGCCACCGGGTGAAGCCCGGCATCACCGGCTGGGCCCAGGTCAACGGCTTCCGCGGCGAGACGCGCACGCTCGACCTTATGCGCCAGCGCGTGCAGTACGACCTCTACTACATCGAGCACTGGTCAGTGCTGTTCGACCTCCGCATCCTGCTGATGACGCTGTTCGTCGGCTTCGTCCACCGCAACGCCTACTGACGGGCGGCACCGCATGAAGCGCGCCAGCCTGACCGACGCGGTGTTCTGGGGCTTCCTCGCCATCGTCGCGCTCGCGCCGCTGCCCTACGGCTCGGTCCATCTGTGGTCGGCGAGCCTGCTTTCGGTGCTCGTCGGCGCCGTCCTCGCCGCCTGGGCGGCCGTCGCGCTGATCCGTCCCGACGCCTGCCCGGTAAGACCGCGCCACTATCTCGCGCCGCTCCTGCTGGTCGCCCCGGTGCTGGTCTGGATCGCCCTGCAGGCGTGCCCGGCGATGCCTGCCCGCTTCGCCCACCCGGTGTGGGCGGAGGCGGCGGCGGCGCTGGGAACCGGGACGGCGACGGGGATCGCGCCGACGGTGAGCCTCGCGCCGGACGCGACCGTCTCGGGGCTCCTCCGCATCCTGACCTATGCCGCGACGTTCTGGATCGCGATGCAGCTCGGCGCTGACTGGCGGCGCGCCTCCACCGCGTTCTGGGCCATCGCCGCCGCCGGCTTCGCCTATGCCGCCTACGGGCTCTGGGCCTACCTGACGCAGCCCGGCACGATCCTGTTCGCGCAGAAGTGGGCCTACCAGCTGTCCCTCACGGGGACGCTCGTGAACCGCGGCCATTATGCGCTCTATGCCGGGTTCGGCCTCCTGGTGTCGTTCGGGATGATGATCCGCTACGCGCGGCGCGACGCCTCCGGCGCGTTCGAAAGCTCGATCCGCTTCCTCCACGCGATCGAGAACCTGCGCCTGCCGGTCTTCCTGTTTCTTGGCGGCTGCCTCGTCATCGCGACAGCGCTCCTCCTCGCGCAGTCGCGCGGCGGCATCGTCTTCACGACGGCCGCGCTCGTCGCGCTCGTGCCTCTGCTGTTGCGGGCCGAAGGAGGAAGCGGCGGCAACGACAGACGAAGATCGACGGCGATCATGCTCGCAGCCATCGCCGCGGCGGGGCTCCTTCTGTTCGCGGTCAGCGGCGAGCGCTTCATGATCCGTGCGCTGTCGCCCGGGGAGTCCTCGGGCGGCCGCTCGGACGTCTACGCGCTCACGCTCCGTGCGATCGCCGCCGCACCGCTCGGCGGCCACGGCATCGGGTCGTTCCCGGCGGTGTTCCATCTGTACCGCGACGCCGCGTTCCCGGCGATCTCTCCGGTCTACACCGAGGCGCACAGCGTCTACCTGGAGTTCGCGTCGGAGGCCGGCATCCCCGCGGCCGTCCTCTATTTCTCCGCGCTCGCATGGATCGGCGGCGCCTGCCTGAGGGCGGCGCGGCGTCTGCGCCACCATTCCGTCTTTCCCGCGATCGCGGCGGCGGCGGCCGTGCTCGCGGGGCTCCATTCGATCTTCGATTTCGGGCTCCAGGTTCCGGGCGTCGCCGTTACCTTCGCCGCGCTGCTTGGCATCGGCTACGGCCAGGCCGCGGCGGTACCGCCTGCCCGCCCGCCGGAGAAGGGCAGGACCTAGAGGTGCCCACGTGGAGGCCTCGTGGGGGGTCTCGCGGGAGGCCTAGTCGGGCGTCAGGTAGACGATGTTGAAGCGGTCGAGGTGGACCAGCGAGGCGGCAAGCGCGCGTCGCACCTCGCGCAGCATGAAGAAGCGGCGCGTCGCCCGCGCGAACTCGACCGGCGCGGTGTCGACCGCCCGCATCATCTGCGGCGCGAGCGCGCGGCGGAGATCCGCATCCAGCGCCCGCCACGCCGAGAGGGCGATCTCGAGCCGGGGCAGGACCAACCGGTGCTCGTAGGGCGCGGTTTCCAGGGACATGCGCAGGATCGCGTTGAGCTCGGGCGTCGGACCGTGGCGCATGCGGATTGCCTGGGCGAGCTGCAGCCAGCCGTAGGCATCCGCCGGCGCCCGCGCGAGGCCGGACCGCAGGGCGCCGATGCTGCGGTCGAGCAGCGCGTTGCGGTCTTCCGGCTTTGCCGTGAGCCCGGCCTGCACCAGCTCGAACCCGCCGAGCCTGAAATAGGTGCGGTCGAACGGCAGCCACGACAGCGATACGTTGGCCGCCTCGCGCGCCTCCGCCATGGCCGCGGGCAGCGGCTTGGCGCCCCGGGCGATGCCGCGCAGCGTGTCCTCGTACGGGGCGATCGCGGCACCCGCGATGAAGCGCGGCCACGACGGCACGACGAGCACGAGCGCCGCGCCGATCGCGAAGACGGGGACGATGCGGATGGTCATTTCCGTCCTCTCTCCAGCCGTCCGGAAAGGGCGGGGATGCCGGCGACCGCGCCCTTCGGCGCGATGAACACCTCGAACGTCCGGTCGAAGTCGAACGGCGTGAGCACATAATCGCGCCTGCCGCGCCGCGGCGCGAGGGTAAAGAATTCGGCGTCGGGATAGAGCAGGTTGCGCAGCGCCGCCTCGCCGGCGAGGCGCTCGCGCGTCGCGCCGAGCAGTTCCATCAGCACGAACGGCCGCGCGGCTTGCAGCGTATCGCGGAGACCGGCGAACGCATCCGCCTCCGCGCCTTCGACGTCGATCTTCAGGATCGTCGGCAGCGGCAGGGCGTCCTCGCGGACGATCTCGTCCCCCCGGCGCACGGGAACCCGGATCGGCTCGACGCCCGCGGCCGGCAGCAGCGAGCCGGTCCCCTCGTTCGACCCGACCGGCGGATAGAAGGGGAAGCTTCCATTCTCCGCGCCGAGCGCGATGGGATAGACCGTGACGTTCGCGAGCGCGTTGACCGCGATCTTCTCATCGAGTTTCCGGCGGACGGTCTCGAACGGCTCGAACGACACGACCCGGTCGGCGCAGCCAGCGGCAAAAAGCGTGTGATGGCCGATGTTGGCGCCGATGTCGTAGACCACCACCGGGCGCCCCTCCTTGCGGAGCGCGGCGGCGAGGTCGCGGATGATGAAGAGTTCGTCGTGCGAGCTGGCGCCGTAAAAATAGACCGTCCAGTCTATGAAATTGGAGAGATCGCCGGGATAGCGGAGCCCGAAGAAATCGGTTTCGAACGGATAGCTGCGCTGACGGTCGGGATGGCAGAACAGGCGGAGGATGCGCTCCCGGCCGAACGGGATCCAGTGTTGGCGGCCGATGAAACGGAGGATGGAATGAAGGGCGGTTGTCATGCGCTGCGGGACGGGGGGCGCCGGGCGTGTACCGTCACTCCGTGTAGTACTTCATGTGCCGGTCGTAATAATACTGGTAGCCGCGGTCTGGCTGGCCGTAACGCGCCTGCTTCTTGAGGTCGACCTGGGTGAGGACGACGCCGGCGAGATCGGCGCCGGCATCGAGAACCTGGCGCAGCCCGGACATCACCGTCTCGCGCCGCGTCTTTTCCCAGCGCACGACGAAGATCGTCTTTTCCACCTGGCGGACGAGCACCAGCGTATCCGACACGGCGAGCAGCGGCGGCGTATCGAGGACGACGAGGTCGTACTGCTGCGCGAGGAGCGCGAGCAGCGCCTTCATCTGCTGCGAGCCAAGAAGGTCCGCGGGATGGGGCGAGCGGCCGCCGGCGGTGATGTAATGGACACCCGACGTCAGGTCGATGTCCACCACCTCGTCGAGCGCGCACTGGCCCGTGAGATAGTTGCTGAGCCCGGCCCGGTTGGGGACGTTGAGCGCGACATGGACGCTCGGATGACGCAGGTCGCAGTCGACGATGATGACGCGCTGGCCGGTGCGCGCGGCGAGCGCGGCGACCGACAGCGACGTGGTCGTCTTGCCCTCGGACGAGACCGAGGAGCTGACGAGCACCGTGCGCGGCGGCGTGTCGACATTGCTCAGCATCAGGCCGGTGCGGATCGACCGCACGGCTTCGCCGAACGGGGAGTTCGGTTTTCGCACCGCGATTTCGTGCGGCAGCATTCCGGCGTCCTGCTTCTCCGACTTGGGAATGACGCCGAGGCCGGGAACGCCGGTCAGGCTTTCGACGTGGGCGAGGTTGCGGAAGCCGCTGTCGAGCAGTTCGAGGCCGATGGCGATGGCGACGCCGAACAGCGCCGAGACGAACAGCGCGGCGACGATGATCAGCTTCTTCTGCGGATAGAAGGGGCCGCCCGGCACCTTGGCGGGCGAGATGATGCGGGCGTCGGCCTGCTGCACCTCGTCGTCGACGACCTTGGTCTCCTTGAAGCGCGAAAGGACGGTCTGGTAGAGCTGCTTGTTCGCGTCCACCTCGGCGACGAGCGCGCGCAGATTCGCCTGGGCCTGGCCCTGCTCCTCGATCTGGCGCTCGAGCAGCGACGTCTCGCGCTTGAGGTTGCGCTCGCGGACGCGCGCGATCTCGACCTCGTTGTCGAGGTTGCGCACGATCTTGCCGACCTCGATCTCGATCTTCTTGCGCAGATCGGCGAGCTCGTTCTTCGCCAGCACCATCTTCGGATGCCCCTCGCGCAGCTCGGTCGAGAGGGCGGACAGGGAACGGACGATGTTGGTCTCCTGCTCGCGCAGACGCTGGATCAGCGGCGAATCGAGAACCGCGGCGGCGGATTCGACGCCGGCATTCTGGGTCTTGTCGTTGAGGAGCTTCTGAATCTGCTCGTAACGCGCCTCGGCCTCGGCGCGCTGCGTGCGCGCCTGGATCGCCTCGCCATCCAGCTTCGCGAGCTGGGCCTTGAGCGTCGATCCCTGGCCGACGTCGATAAGGCCTGTCTTGGCGCGGTACTGCTCGAGCTTGGTCTCGGACTCGATGACCCGGTCGCGCAGCTCGACGACGCGGTCGTTGAGCCAGCGCGATGCCCGAGCGGTGACGTCGCCCTTGCTCTCGATCTGGTCGAGGAGATAGGTCTCCGCCGCGGCGTTGGCCGCCTTCGCCGCCATTTCTGGATCGGTGGAGACGTAGGTGATGGTGATGAGCCGCGACGTCTGCGACGGGATCACGCCGAGCCCTCCGAGGAAGGCGTCGGCGAGATAATCGCGCATCGCCGTGCGCTTCTCCGCGGGCGGCAGCCCCTCCCACGGGTCCTTGCTTTTCATCGACGCGTCCTGCGTCTTGAAGCCGACGAGGCGCTTCACGCGGTTGACCGCGGCGCGCGTCAGCGACGGCTTGGGCGTCATCAGCGCCGGATTGTAGAGCGGGCTGTCGTAGAGGTTCAGCCGGTCGACGACCTTCGCCGCGATGGCCCGCGAGCCGATGACGGCGGCCTCGGTCTCCATCGTGTAGAAGTCGGGCTTTATGCCCTGGGCGACGCGCTCGATGTTGATGACGTTGTTGCGCGCGCCCTCGATAACGAGGCGCGCCTCGGCCGAATAGAGCGGCTGCAGCTGGTTCGCGTAGACAGCAGCAAAGGCCGTCGCGACGATCATCAGACCGGCGATGAGGATCTTCCTGCGGCGAACCGCGCCGAACAGGCGCCGGAGGTCGAAACCGCCGTCGTCCTGGGGCTGCGGGGCAAACTGAGCCTGGTCGAAGGCGGCCTCGGGTTCGCGCCGGGGAAAGGACGTTACTGTCGCCAAGGTTTAACGGTCCTGGGCCTTCCGGACAAATCGGAAACTACAAAACACAATATTGTACAGTCCTTTACGGCCTAAAGCTAACACAATTGTTTCGAATTGTGCCAACAGATCACACGTATTGATTTAGAAAAGCCGTCGCGAAACTTCAATTATATCGCCGGGAAGGACCGGTGAATCGAGCGCGCTCTCGATCTTGTCGACGCCGTCCTTGTCCTCGCGGATCAGCGTCACCGGCTCGTTGCGGGCCCGTCGCGTGAAGCCGCCGGCGATCGCCACAGCGCGCCGCACCGTCAGGCCGGACACGTAGGGATAGGAGCCGGCGCGGTTAACCTCGCCGTAGATGTAGAACGGCCGGTAGTTCAGCACCTCGAGCGATACGCGGGGATCGACGATGAAGCGGCGATCGAGCTCGACCCGGATCGTCTCCTGCACCTCGGGAACGGTGCGCCCCCGCGCCGGGACGCGTCCGAGCAGCGGATAGGCGAGGTTGCCCGAGCCGTCGACCTCGAACTCGCCGGATTCCTGGGGATGGCCGAAGATCGTGACCTTGAGCCTGTCGCCGGGGCCGAGGCGGTAGTCCTCGATTCCCGAGGCGTGCGGCTGTTCCGGCGACGGGCCGGGAGATTGGGCATAGGCGGGGCCCGACGCCGGCGGGACCAGCGCTGCGGCGACGAGGAGGAGGATTCCGAAAACCGACCTGAGCATGGATAACGCGCCCATTCAGACAGCACAAATGAGCCGCGCCGTCGGGCACCGTCGCAGGCTCATCCTGAATATGGAGTCTTCGGTCGCAGATTGAAAGACGTTCCGCGGGAATTCCGCTGGATGCGCCCGGCGACGGCTTCAGTCGCGGCCCGCCGCCCAGTTCAGTCGCGGCCCGCCGCCCGGTTCAGTCGCGGCCCGCCGCGAGGCGCACCACCGCCTGCGAGGCGACAATCTCGCCGTCGCGGACGAAGGCCTCGTGGTTGGAGACGATCTGCTCGGAATCGTACAGGTAGTTCACCATCATCGCCGCCGACTGCTCGATGCCCTTGCGCGACAGGTCCGCCGCCCAGTTCACGCGCTCGACGCTGGCGCCGTTGCCGAGATGGAAGCGCGCCACGGGATCGACCGGGCGGCCGCGCTGCTTGACGTTGACGAGGTAGTGGGCGCACAGCCGGAGCAGCACCTGCCGGAGCTGCTGGCGCGCGATGTCGTTGTTGCGCCAGTCGCTACGGTTCAGCAGGTCGATGTCGCCCTCGGACAGGAACGCCGGCGTGTCGGACACCAGCGACTCGTCGAGCCAGCGGCGGAAGCCGGGGATCGGCGACAGGGTCGCGAACCGCTTGATGTGCGGAAGCTCGGTCTGCACCGCGTCCGCGACCTGCTTGATCAGGAAGTTACCGAAGCTGATGCCGGCGAGACCTTCCTGGCAGTTGCTGATCGAATAGAAGATCGCCGTGTCGGGCTTGCGGCCCGCCGCGGGATCGGGATCGGCCTCGAGCAGCTTCTGCACCTGTCCCGCCAGACCGTTCGTGAGCGCGACCTCGACGAAGATCAGCGGCTCGTCCGGCAGCGCCGGATGGAAGAAGGCGAAGCAACGCCGGTCCTCGGCGAGGCGGCGGCGGAGGTCGTCCCAGCCGCGGATCTCGTGGACGGCCTCGTATTCGATGAGCTTCTCGAGGACGACCGCGGGCGTGCGCCAGTCGATCCGCTCGAACTGCAGGAAGCCGCGGTTGAACCACGAGGCGAGAAGGTGGCGGAGGTCGCGCTCGAAACCGCGCAGCTCCGGATTGTCCTTGAGCCGCGACAGCAGGAACTCCCGCATCTTCACGATCTCGGCGGTGCCGCCGGGCGCCATGTTGAGGCGGCGGAACAGCTCCTGGCGCGGCGCCTCGATGGCGGATGCGAGCTTGACATAGGCGGCGTCGTCCTCGGGCGCGGCGGTGAACGCGGCGGCGGCGGCGGCGATCGCCTTGCGGTCCGGTCCGAAGGCGCGGTCGAGACGGCGCAGAACCTCGATCCGCTCGTCGTCTCCGAGCGCCGCGTAGTCGTTGACGATGCCGCTCGCGAGCGCGGTGCCGGAGGCTTCGCCGTGGGCCGAGACCAGCTCACGGCAGCGCGCGACGAGGGCGTCCATGTCCCGTCCCGGCGCCGGGCGGTCGAGATACTGCCGGCCGAGATCGACCAGCGCATTCAACATCTGACTGACGCTTACCCGGGCCATTCGCGGTTCCCTCTCGTTTGCGCGCGCTTCGCGCCGTTCGGCCGGCGGACCGAATTATGGACGGAAGCGGTTACCGTAATATTGCCGCCGCCTGATCGATGCCGGGAGGCGGCGGAAGTGCAGGACTTTACGTTGGGCCGCAGCGCCCCGCAACGGGACGCGGAAGCACCCCTCCTCTCAAGATCGGTCCCGATTCGGGGATGTCCAGAGGCGGCCCAGGAAATCGGACCCGGAGAGTCGAACGGGGCTTCAGAAATCGAGATCGGCGTAGTGGCGCGGCGGCGGCTCGCCCGGGATGTGATCGGCGAGGATCGCGCGGAACGACGGGCGCGACTTGAGCCGCGCGTACCACTCCTTGGCGGGCTCGTGGTCCGCCCACGGCACGTCGTTGATGTAGTCGAGGCAGGAAAGGTGCGCGCCTGCGGCGATGTCGGCCATGGAGAATTCGTCGCCGGCGAGCCAGTTGCGCCGCTCGGTCAGCCACGTGATGTAGTCCATGTGGATGTGGAAGTTCTCGCGCCCGGCGCGGATCGCCCGCGAATCCGGCGCGCCCCGGCGCATCAGCCGCTTCATCAGCTTCTCGCCGACGAGGTTGTCGGTCACCTCGTGATTGAACTTGATGTCGAACCACGCGATTAGGCGGCGGATTTCCGCGCGCTCGGCCGGGCCGCCCGGGAACAGCGGCGGATCGGGGCAGATCTCATCCAGATACTCGGCGATCGCCGTGGAGTTCGAGATCACGGGCCCGCCGTCCTCGACCAGCACGGGAATGTCGCAGGCCGGATTGAGCGCGAGGAAGGCGGGGCGCCGCTCCGCCGGGTTCTCGGCCTTGAGCTCGAAGTCGAGCTTCTTCTCCGCCAGCACGATGCGGATCTTGCGGCAGAACGGGGACAGCCAGAGGTGATAAAGGGTGCGCATCGCGCCGGAGTTTACCGTACGGACTGCGTCGCAGGAACGGCTATCGCCGACATGCGCCAGGCCCGGGCGCGGGTCAAAGCCGCGCCGTCAGGGTGAAACCGGCGGACAGGTTGTCGTAATCCTTGTCCAAGGCGTTCGACCGGCGCATCGACTGCGTCACGGCGAGCCGCGCCAGCCAGTACTCGTTCACCAGATAGGTCACGCCGGTGTCGAAGGAGTATTCCCTGTCGCGCCGCGAGCTCTCCTGGTTGTCCGACTGCGTAACGGAGCCGCCCGCGGTGATGATGATGTTGTCGAGGAACTCGTAGTCGAGGCGGCTGCTGAGCGAAGTCGAGAGCACGCCCGACTCGCCCGCGGTCGTCGATTCGGCAGTCGCGCGGCTGAGATTGCCGGTCAGCGTCAGCAGGTCCGTGACGTTCCAAATGAGCTTACCCGAAAAATCGAGATTCGTCGGCGAGTTGAAGGATGGCTCGTCGTAGGACCGGCGCGTGAACCCGACGCCGAACTCGGCGAAGATGACTCCTGTCAGATCCCAGGTGATGCCCGCGAGCGCGCCCATCCCCTGGTTGTCCTGCTTGAGGCCCGTAGCGTCGGTCTTCTTCGCGAACATGCGGAAATCGGCGCGCGGCTCGATGAAGAAGGTCGTGCCGGGCACGAACTCGTAGCCGGCGCGGAAGACGAGGTTCACGATCGTGACGTCGCGGGCGTCGTTGTTGAGGCCGGGCGAGTTCAGATAGTCCTGGTTCTCGACCTGGGCGCGGAAGCGGAGCAGCACCGCGTCGGCGTTGTATTCGCCTGTGCCGTCGAAAAACAGGTTCTCGGAAACGATCGGCGAGAACTGCTGGCCCGGATCGTCCTCGGCATTGCGCCCCGAATGCCGGCGCGCGAAGCCCGCGACCATCGAGACCTTCTTGTCGTCATGGATCTCGAGGGTTCCGTTGGCCTGGACCTGCCAGTCCTCAAAATCCTCCTTCGGCGTCTCGACGTGGCGGCCGATGTTGGCGTTTCCGATCAGGGCGAACGAATGCCGGCCCCAGTCCGACTGGATGGACAGCGCCGGCGTATAGGTGATCCGCTTGTCCGAGACCGCGCCGTTCGGCGCGAGGAAGAGATTGGACACGTAATCCGTCGTGACGCCGAAGGAGGGAAAGGCGACGAAGCTCGAGAGCGGCGAGCTCTTCTGCTCGATCTCCTTCTTTCCGACGAGGCCGATGACGCCGAGCATCTCGTCGAGCTCGATGCCGATAGGATCGAAATCGGGACGGGACCGCCGGGCGACCGAATCCTCCTCCGCGGTCTGGGCGGAGGCTGCGCCGCCCCACGCCGCAAACAGTGCGGCGGCGGCGAGCGCTGCGGTCTTGCGCGGTCCACGGCGCACGCGTCAGCGCCCCGGCGCGGGAGTTGCGGACAGAATCAGGACGGCCATGTCGACGATCTGCGCCCCCTCAACGCAATCGCGCGCCGATGCCGGCGGCATCAGCTGCTGGTGCTGGCGTTTTCCTCCGGATCGAGTATCGGCTCGGGCAGCTCGACAAGTTCGGGATCGCCTTCCGCCGGATTGACCTGGGCGAGCACGTTCGCCGCCGAGGCGAGAATGTTCTCCTCGAGCGCGAGCCGGACCTCGACGGGCGTGAGCACCTGAAACGCCTCGCGCGACAGGATGAGATCGCTCGGCTGGTTCGCCGGCTCGACCACGAGCCCCGTCAGATACGAGCGCGCGTTCTGGAAGCCCTTGAGCTCGATGATGAGCTTGCCGCCCCGCGCCCGCGCATTGAGGATGATCGCCCCGCCCTGCTGGCGCTGGATCGTCTGGTTGAACTCGCCGAGATTGCCGGTCGTGAACCCCTGGGTGCCGACCGGACCGCCCTGCGAGCCGACGGCCTGGACGCCCCGGTTGCTGAACACGCTGCCCGGAACCCAGTTCGTCGGGTTGGGCTGGGAAACCGGCACCGACACGCCGTTCAGCACGATCTCGCTGCCGAACGGATTCGCCATCAGCGCGCTGTCGCCGAGGTTCTGCGTCATCAGGATGATGCGGTAATCGCCGTCGGGCACGTCGGCCTCGATGCGCTCGACGCCGGTGATGCCGTCCTGGAGGACGTTGTCGTCGCCGGGCCGACGCAGGGCGCTGAGATCGGCGCCGCCGATCCGCGGGTCGCCGGGACGCACCTTCTCGAACCCGCGCGACGCGCCCGTGTCGGCCGAGCCGAAGTCCCAGGCGAGGACCGCATTGCGCGGGACGTAATCCTTGTCGACCGCGAGACGCACGATCTGCGAGCCGGCGACCATGCCGATCGCGTCGCTGGCGACCCGGTCGATAACGCGGAGCAGCGTCTCCGTGCCGACGCCCGCACGCCGCGCGCCGATCTGCGAGATCAGCGCCGTCGCGCGCCGGGCCACGTCCTCGGGACGGCGCTCGCCGCTCACGAGGAACTTGGTCGCGTCGGTCATCGCCCCCGGCGCACCGCCGAGCAGCTTGTCGATGAGTTCCTTGGGAACCTCGGGGCCCTCCGCCCCGGCCGGCTGATTCCCTGCAGGCTGGCCCGGCTGGTTCGAGGCGGGTTGGCTCTGACCGCCCTGCTGGGCCTGGACCGCGAGGGGAACCGCCACCGTCAGGAGAGCGGCCAGCGGTAGGGACCGGATGCCGTGCCAGATGCTCATTTCGCCTTTACTCCCGCCGCCCTTACTCCGGCCGGCGCACACGACACCGCTGCGCCCGGGGCACATACGGTAGATATGATAAACAAGCCAGCGTTTTCAATGCCTTAATGTTAAGCATTATCACGATTCGCGAAAATCGGCAATCGCCGCGCAGGACGGGTGCGTTGCACCCCGGCTCAGGGCCGCCGGACGACGAGGCCGCGCGCGCCGAGCTCGGCGAGCGCCCGGTCGATATCCGCGGAAATTTGGTCCCCGGCGACGTCGGGAAAGGCCTCGGCGAACGTCGCCACGATCTCGTCCCGGGTACGCGGCGCCTCGAGAAAGCGCCAGAGGGCGCTCGAAATCTCGTCGAGATAGAACACCTCGCCGCTGTCGGGCTCGACGAGGAACGTCTCCGCATCGATCTCGGTCGCCGCGATCGACGGATTGCGCATCCACGGCCCCGCCTCGGTCCCGGAGGCGGTCATGCGGGCGATCGCCCGCTCAAAGAATGGCCATAGGTGCGCGACAGGAGCGCCGCGGCCTCGCGGCTGCTCGAAAATCTCAGCCGGCGGACGTCCGCCTCGGCAGCGAGCCGCGTGAGCCCGGCGACCAGCGCCCCGGATCCGAGATGGGGCGCGAACGCGGTCTCGACCATCGCCTTCACCAGCTCGGCGCGGCCGGCGGGCTGCAGCTCGGCGGGGCCGCTGTCGCCGCGGTCGAGGAAGACCAGCGCGCGGACCGGCGCCGTCTCGCCGAACGATCCCGCCTCCCGGTCCCAGAGCTTGAGGTAGACCATG
>JAYOEF010000064.1:0-17583 GCA_038106605.1 Alphaproteobacteria bacterium | reverse complement strand
ACGCCGATCGCCTCGAAGCCCGCGATGCTGGCGTCGCCGTCGAGATTGCCCGGCCGGTTCACGGCGACGCGCATCTTCGGCTTCTTCGCCGCGATGTCGGCGAACGTCTTGATGCCGTTCTCCTCCGCCCAGGCCTTGTTCGCGAGCACGTGCGTCGCCTGGAAGCGGTAAGCCCCGACATAGGGCTTGAACAGCATGCGGAGATTGGTGATCGGCGCCTTGAACGGCTTCTGCCCCTCCTTGAAGACGAGGGCCTCCATGTCCGAGATGAAGCCGAGCGGCACTTTGCCCTGGCTGACGAGGAGCGCGTTCGCCAGGCCGCCGCTTGAGGTCTGGTAGGTCAGCGTTGAGCCCGGATATGCCTTGTTGAGCGCCTTGTCCATGCCGACCCCGATGGTCGAGACGAGGCCGCCCGGGCTGTAGCCGGCGACGGTGAGATTGTATTTCTGCGCCGCGGCCGGCACAGATATGGCGACGGCGCAGGCCAGCGCCGCCAGGGTCAGTTTGCGCATCGATTCCTCCCGCGTTGAGGGCACGGATACGCGGTCCGTGCCGTCTGGTTCCGGTTTTCGGGTCCGGCTCTTGCGTCCGGCGCCCGTCCGAGCGGATCAGCCTGCCAGATCGGTGAGTCGGGGTCCAGTCTGCGGGCTCCGGCATGCAGGGGGTGCCCGAATCGCGTCCGGCCGGGTTACAATGAACTATGACGACCGCCGGACACGACGTGAATTGACGCTGCTGCGGACATACTGGCGCGCGCTCGGGATGCTAGCGAACGAGCGGCTGCTTACCATCGTTCTCGTCCTCGCCGGCATCTCGATCGGCCTTGTACAACTCGCCGAGCCGGTGCTGTTCGGCCATGTCGTCGACGAACTTTCCCACTTCGAGGACGCCCTTCCGTGGATCGCGCTCTGGGCAGCGCTGGGATTCTTCAGCATTGCAGCCAATGTCGTCGTCGCGCTCCAGGCCGACAGGCTGGCCCATCGGCAGCGGCTGGGGGCGATGAGCGCCGCGTTCGACCGGGCGATCACGCTGCCGATCAGCTACCACGCGGCGCGCGGATCCGGGACGGTGGTGCGGACATTGCTCGCGGGCTCCGACGCGCTGTTCGGGCTGTGGCTCACCTTCCTCCGCGAGCATCTTGTCGCTATCGTTAGCATCTTGTTCCTGATCCCGACGGCGATCTCGCTCGACTACCGTATGGCGGCGATCCTGGGCTTCCTCGCGGTCGCTTATTTCTACCTCAATATCCTGGTGATCAAGCGGACGCAGGCCGGGCAGGCGGCGGTCGAGCAGTACCATCAGAGCGTGTTCGGCCGCGTCGGCGACGTCGTCGGCAACATCACGGTGGTGCAGAGCTACGCCCGGCTGACGCGCGAAAGCACGGCATTGCGCGGTATGATGAACCAGCTCCTGTCGGCCCAGTATCCGGTGCTGACATGGTGGGCGGTGCTCACCGTGCTGACGCGCGCAGCGGCCACGATCACCATGGTCGCCGTCTTCGCCGTCGGCGCGCTTCTCGTCAGCCGCGGCGAGACCACGGTCGGCCAGATCGTCACCTTCGTCGGATTCGCGACGCTGCTGATCTCGAAACTCGACCAGCTGGCGGGATTTGTTGCGCGCATCTTCGTGCAGGCGCCGACGATCCGCTCGTTCTTCGATCTCCTCGACATGTCGGCGGCGATCGAGGACCGGCCCGATGCGATCCCGCTCGAGAACCCTCAGGGCGGCGTGCGTTATGAAGGCGTCACGATGCGCTTCCCGGGCACCAGCCAGGGCGTGTTCAACCTCACTTTCGAGGCCATTCCGGGGGAGACCATCGCGCTCGTCGGGCCGACGGGTTCGGGCAAAACGACGACGCTTGCGCTTCTCCAGAGGCTCCGCGATCCGGACGAGGGACGCATCGTCGTCGACGGCGAAGACATCCGCGACCTCACGCTCGCCTCGCTGCGCGGCTCGATCGCCGTCGTGTTCCAGGACGCCGGCCTGTTCAACCGCTCGATCTTCGACAACATCCATCTCGCCCGTCCGGAGGCGACCCGCGACGAAGTGATCGAGGCCGCGAAGCTCGCCGAGGCCGACGACTTCATCATGGCCAAGCCCGGCGGATACGATTTCGTCATCGGCGAGCGAGGCGCAGCGCTCTCTGGCGGCGAGCGCCAGCGCATTGCCATCGCCCGCGCGATCCTGAAGGACGCGCCGATCCTGATCCTCGACGAGGCGACGAGCGCCCTCGATACCGAGACCGAAGGCAAGATCCAGCGCGCCCTCGATGCCGTGCGCCGCGATCGCACCACCTTCATCATCGCTCACCGGCTGTCGACGGTGCGCAACGCCGACCGCATTCTCGTGCTCGAGGACGGCCGCATTGTCGAGCAGGGCTCTTTCTCGGTCCTGGCTGCGGCGGGCGGGACGTTCGCGCGGCTGCTGGCCGGCGGCGATCTCCGACCGCCGCTGCCCGGCGAGGAGAGGGAATGAGGCCTCGCGTCCCGCATGCCGCCGATACGGGCGGGGGCGGCGGGGACGTGCATGTCGCGGGTGTCGCGGAGCCACCCGGCGCCCGCACTGCCGTCGAGCCTCCGGAGAAGCGAACGGCGTTAGAGGACCTCCGGCAGGTCTGCGCCGGACTCGCGCGTCCGCCGTTCCGCAGACCCCTCGCCCTGCTGTCCTCCGCCATCGTCGTCGTGCTGATCGCGAACATGGTGGGACAGGTCTATCTCAACCGGTGGAACGGCGCTTTCTTCGATGCCATCGAGAACAAGGACATGGCGGAGGTCGGGCACCAGCTCGTCGTCTTCGCCGGCATTGTCGCGATACTGCTGGCCCTCGTCGTCTCACAGACCTGGCTTCAGGAGTTCATCAAGCTGCGGCTGCGCGAGGCGCTGACCCACCGGCTCCTCGACGACTGGCTGGTGCAGGGGCGCGCCTACCGGCTCGGCATCAGCGCCGAGGCGGGCGTCAATCCGGACCAGCGCATGCAGGAGGACGCGCGTCACTTCTCCGAGCTGTCTGCAGAACTCGCGATCGGCTTCCTGCATCATGCCCTCTTGCTGGTCACGTTCGTCAGCGTGCTGTGGGGATTGTCGCGGGACGTGTCGTTCACCGTCTTCGGCATGATGGTGGCGATCCCGGGCTACATGGTCTGGTGCGCCATCGCCTATGCTGCGCTCGGATCGATACTGACCTGGCTCGTCGGCCGCCGCCTCGTCGCCCTCAATTCCGAGCGCTATGCCCGCGAGGCCGATCTCCGCTTCGGCCTCGTGCGGGTGAGCGAACGTGCCGAGGCTATCGCGCTCTATGGCGGCGAGGGCGACGAACGGCGCATCATCAACCGCGTGCTCGACGATCTCCTCATGGCGGTGCGGCGGCTTGCGTTCGCGCTCGCCCGCCTCACCTGGATCACGTCGGGCTATGGCTGGATCGCGATCGTCGTGCCGGTGGTAGTCGCGTTGCCCGGCTATATCCAGGGAACGCTTTCGCTCGGCGGGCTGATGATGGTGGTCGGTGCGTTCAACCAGGTTCAGGCCGCACTCCGCTGGTTCGTCGACAACTACGCGAAGATCGCCGACTGGCGCGCCGCGCTCTATCGCATTGCCGTGTTCGATGCCGCCCTGCAGGACGTCGACGACATGGGCGAGGACGCCGAGCAGATCGTTCTCGCCGACCATCCGGCGGGGCATCTCGCCTTCGAGAACGTCAGCGTGATCACCGCCGACGGCAAGGTGGTGATCGAGGAGGCGACCGCCGAGGTGAAGCCCGGCGAGCGCATCCTGATCGTCGGCGAGTCCGGCACGGGAAAGAGCACGCTTTTCCGTGCCATGGCAGGGCTTTGGCCGTGGGGCTCCGGGCGCATCCTCATGCCGCCGCGAGAGCGCATGATGTTCATGCCGCAATATCCCTATATGCCGCTCGGCTCGCTCCGCGCCGCGGCCTGCTATCCCGACGCTCCGGACGCGTATGGCACGGCGGAAATCGCCGCGGCGCTCGAGCGCGTAGGCCTCGGCGAGTTCGCGCCAGCTCTCGACCGCGAGGAGCGCTGGGACCGGCTGATGTCGCTCGGCCAGCAGCAGCGCCTCGCCTTTGCGCGCCTGCTGCTGCACCGCCCCGACTGGGTTTTCCTCGACGAGGCGACCGGTGCGCTCGACGTCGAGAACCAGGCACGCGTAATGTCGATGTTCGCGGAAGAGCTCGCCGGCACGACCATCGTCTCCATCGCGCACCGCCAGAGTCTCGAGCCCTTCCACGGACGCGCCCTTCAACTTGTTGCGACAGACGAGGGCGCGCGTCTCCGGAGACGGGGGCGAGCGAAGCCGGAGCGCCCGGCCTGGGTCGGCTGGCTGATGCGGAGGAGGGGGACCGGGTAGCGATAGCAGACCGGCGCTGCTTGTCGCGTCGGTCGCCCGTAATCGCCGTTTGAAACCTTCGGTGTAATACGCGACAGAGCTGCGGTCCTCTCGCCGGTATTCGGTTGGAGCCATTAATCGTCGACCGGGCCTGCATCAAGGGTTAAGGTTTTCGCCGTCGATAATAAAAAACCGGAGAGAAGAATTGGACCTCGCGTATCCGATCACCCCGGACATTTCGATCGCGTTCGCAACGCCGATACTGGTCCGGAACATCCCGGACTACGAAACCGTGAACGCCCGACTCATTGAACAGGTCCTTGCTGCCCGCGATGCGGACGAAGGCGTGAGCGTTTCCAACCGGGGCGGCTGGCACTCGGAGCCGACGCTCTGGGAATGGGACACCCCGGAGATCGCGACGCTCCGGAACTGGGTCCACAATGCGATGCTGCGGATGGCCGCTCTGCCGAGCAAGGAAACGAGCCTCCGCAACGTCGACATCGAGTACGTCGCCGGCGCGTGGGCGAACGTCAACGAACACGGAAGCTACAACGACGCACACGTCCACCCGGATTGCGACTGGTCCTGCGTCTATTATGCGTCGAGCGGCGTTCCCGAGCCCGGCTGGGAACGCAACGGTCAGTTCGAGCTGCGCGACCCGCGCAACGTCGCACAGATGTCGAAGCTCGGCCGCTACGGCTTCGCGCGCGGGCTGCTGATCGATCCGGAGCCCGGAAAGATGATCATGTTTCCCGCCTGGATGGAGCACCTCGTCCATCCGTTCTATGGCGAAGGCGTGCGCATCTCCATCGCCGTGAACATCAAGATCACCGGCGGCCACCACGCGGGCCTGGCTTGAGCCGCTGCGCCGTAACGCTGTGAATGTCGGCGAAAGAGGCGGACCCGGTCCGCTTCTGTCAGAGCGCTCCGCGCATCCGGTTTTCGAGTCCGCACTGGCGGACGATGAAATCGGCGATCGCGGGGCCGTCGCCGAGGTCGAGCACCGGGATTTCGAGGCCGGCGATCCGCGGGTCGTCCGCCGCCGCGTCGCTCGCCACCGCAATCACGCTCGGATTGCCCGTGCAGATCAGGTTGGTCCGCATCTCTCGCCGGTGGACCTCGATCTTTGCATGCGAGGAACCCTTGTATCCCTCGACGAGATAGACGTCGGCGGGCGACATGCGGGCGAGCATCTGCTCCAGCGTCATCTCCGGCGCACCGCCGTAGTCGCCCATCAGCGCCCAGCGCGCCGAAGAGCCGATCGCCACTTCCGAGGCGCCGGCGGCGCGGTGCTCGAACGAGTCCTTGCCCGGGGTGTCGAGGTCGAAATCATGATGGGCGTGCTTGACCGTCGCGACGCGGTAACCCCGTCCGACGAGTTCAGGGATCAGGCGGACCATCAGCGACGTCTTTCCCGAACCGCTCCAGCCGGCGATGCCGATGACGTTGCGCGGGAAGCTCATTTCGATTCCCGCGAAGTCGTTGCGGCCGGGCTCGATGGAACAACCGGGGCGTGTTCCGAAAGGAACCGCCGAAACGATGCGATGCGTGGGCGCCGGTGCGCGTAAGGCGGCGTGAGCGTCATCCGGCTCCGTGTCCTGCGGTCGGGTGGTCCATCGGCGCGATACTAGATGCGCGCGCTAAAAGGGTCATGGATTCTTTTGGCGATCGTCTCGGCGCCGGGTGGCACCCGAGGAATGCGTTGCCAGAAGCGGCATCAAATGGGACGCTCGCCGCGCCGCCGATCCGGTACCGGGACCGGCGGCATCGTCGGTCGGGCAAGGACGAAAGGTGACCAGATGACGCAGACGTCTTCTTCGGGGCTCCGCGTAGAGGAGGAGGACCGGCTTCGCGCCGACCTGTACCGGCTCGTCGGGGGCCTGCTGTCGCGACCGCCGGGCCGGGAGACGCTCGCAGCGCTCGGCGGGCTGATTGGCGACGAGAGCGATCTCGGACGTTCGGTCGACGACCTGTCCGCCGCCGCCCGTGCGGCGACGCCCGATTCTGCGGTCGAGGAATACCAGGAGCTGTTCATCGGCGTCGGCCGGGGAGAACTGGTCCCTTACGGCTCCTACTATCTCACCGGCTTTCTCAACGAGAAGCCTCTCGCGAGGCTGCGTGCAGACATGGCCCCCCTCGGGATCGAACGCGCCGATGACGTGAAGGAACCCGAAGACCATGCCGGCGCGCTTCTGGAGATGATGGCGGGGCTGATCGACGGCACCTTCGGAACGATTCAGCCGCTCGCGGTCCAGAAGGGGTTCTTCGAGCGCCACGTCGGCAGCTGGATGCCCCATTTCTTCGGCGACCTGCAGGCATCAAAGAGCGCGAGGCTCTACCGCCCCCTCGGCAGAATCGGCCGTTTGTTCCTGGCGCTCGAAGCCGCCGCTTTCGAGATGTAAAACTTTTGCAGGACGGCTTTAAAGTTTCCTGATTAAATAATAAGCTGTTCAAACCGGCACAGGCGCCCGGCCGGAATAGCTGCATAAGCATGCATGGGCGCCGCGAGGAGGAGACGATCTATGACGGCTGGTAAAGAGCTCTCCAATTCGGATCGGCGCGGTTTCCTGAAATTCGCCGGGCTCGGCGCGGCTTCTGCCGCGGCTGCGGCCGTCGTGGCGGGCGGCACGGCCGCCCCTGCGGAAGCGGCGGAGGCGCCCGAGGGCGCCGGGTATCGGGAAACCGAGCACGTGAAGACGTTCTACGAAACGGCACGTTTCTAGTCTGCGTATTCGCGGACGCCGCGGCTGGCGGCGTCAGACTGAATCCGAATCGGGGAGAGCGAGATGCTCCGCAAGAAGACTACTGGTATTGCAAAGGGTCACAGGCTGTCCGCGGCCGTGGCGGAATTCGGAAACCCCGCCGTCGACCGGCGTACCTTCCTGAGACGGTCCGGCCTGACGATCGGCGGCGCGGCTTCGGTCGCGGCGATGTCGGGCGGTATGGTTCGCAAGGCGAAGGCGCAGGGCGCTAAGCCGTCAGGGGCCGCCGTCGAGGTCAAGAAGTCGGTCTGCACGCATTGCTCTGTCGGCTGTACGGTCATGGCCGAGGTGTCGCAGGGCGTCTGGATCGGCCAGGAGCCCGGCTTCGAGTCCCCCTTCAATCTCGGCGCCCACTGCGCCAAGGGCGCGTCGGTGCGCGAGCACGCGCACGGCGAGCGCCGCCTGAAGTATCCGATGAAGCTGGTCGGCGGGAAATGGCAGCGCGTCTCCTGGGACGTCGCCATCAACGAGATCGGCGACAAGATGCTGGAGGTGCGGAAGTCCTCCGGCCCGGATTCGGTCTACTGGCTCGGTTCGGCCAAGTTCTCCAACGAGCAGGCCTACCTGTATCGCAAGTTCGCGGCCTACTGGGGCACGAACAACATCGATCACCAGGCCCGTATCTGCCACTCGACCACGGTCGCAGGTGTTGCGAACACCTGGGGCTACGGTGCGATGACGAACTCGTACAACGACATCCACAAGTCGAAGGCGATGATCCTCATCGGCTCCAACCCGGCCGAGGCGCATCCCGTGTCGCTCCTCCATATCCTAAAGGCGAAGGAGGAAAACAACGCGCCGCTGATCGTCTGCGATCCGCGCTTCACGCGCACCGCGGCGCACGCCGATGAGTACGTCCGCTTCCGCCCCGGCACCGACGTCGCCCTGATCTGGGGCATCCTCTGGCACATCTTCGAGAACGGCTGGGAGGATAAGGAGTACATCCGCAAGCGCGTCTGGGGCATGGACCAGGTGAAGGCGGAAGTGAAGAAGTGGACCCCGGAAGAGACCGAGCGGGTCACCGGCGTTCCCGGATCCCAGCTCAAGCGCGTCGCCAAGACGCTGGTCGACAATCGGCCGGGCACGCTCGTCTGGTGCATGGGCGGCACGCAGCACACGAACGGTTCGTCCAACACGCGTGCCTATTCGATCCTTCAGCTCGCGCTCGGCAACATCGGCGTTTCCGGCGGCGGTGCCAACATCTTCCGCGGCCACGACAACGTGCAGGGCGCCACCGACCTCGGCGTTCTCGCGGACACGCTGCCCGGCTACTACGGCCTTGCGCCCGGATCGTGGGCCCACTGGGCGCGCGTCTGGGAAGAGGATCTCGACTGGCTCAAGGGCCGCTTCGCCACCATGGCGATGAAAGACGGCAAGGCGAAGGCGATGATGAACGAAACCGGCATTCCGGTTTCGCGCTGGATCGACGGCGTCCTAGAGGCGAAGGAGAACATCGTCCAGCCCGACAACACCCGCGTGATGGTGATGTGGGGCCACGCGCCCAATTCGCAGACCCGCCTGCCTGAGATGCAGAAGGCGATGGGCAAGCTCGATATGCTGGTCATCGTCGATCCCTATCCGACGATGTCGGCGGTCCTGCAGGACCGGAAGGACGGCGTCTACCTGCTGCCGGCCTCGACCCAGTTCGAGACGTACGGTTCGGTGACGGCGTCGAACCGTTCGCTGCAGTGGCGCGAAAAGGTCGTGGCGCCGGTCTTCGAATCGCTGCCCGACCACATCATCATGCACAAGTTCGCGAAGAAGTTCGGATTCGCGGACCGCATGTTCCGCAATATCAAGGTCAACGGCGAGGAGCCGTCGGTCGAGGACATCACGCGGGAGTTCAACCGCGGCATGTGGACGATCGGCTATACCGGCCAGTCGCCCGAGCGCCTGAAATCGCACATGGCTCACCAGTACACGTTCGACAAGACGACGCTGCGCGCCAACGGCGGACCGCACGACGGCGAGTTCTACGGGCTGCCCTGGCCGTGCTGGGGAACGCCCGAGTTCAAGCACACCGGATCTGCGAACCTCTACGACATCTCTGTCCCGGTGGCGAAGGGCGGCATGGGCTTTCGTGCCCGCTTCGGCGTCGAGCGCAACGGCGAGAACCTCCTCGCGGTCGACAGCTGGCCCGTCGGGTCCGAGATCAAGGACGGCTATCCCGAGTTCACGGTCGGCATGCTGCGCGGCCTCGGTTGGGACAAGGACCTGACCGACAAGGAGTGGGATGCGATCAAACGTGCCGCGGGAGGCGACGATCCCAAGAAGATGGACGGCGTCAACTGGAAGACCGACCTCTCGGGCGGCATCCAGCGCGTCGCGATCAAGCACGGCTGCGCGCCCTACGGCAACGCCAAGGCGCGTGCGGTGGTCTGGAACTTCCCGGACGCCGTGCCGCTCCACCGCGAGCCGCTCTACGCTCCGGACCGCGAACTCGTCGCCAAGTACCCGACGATCCAGGACCGCACGCACATGCGCCTGCCGACGGCCTACGCGTCGATCCAGAAGACCGATTACTCGAAGGACTTCCCGCTGATCATGACGTCGGGCCGTCTTGTCGAGTACGAGGGCGGCGGCGACGAGAGCCGGTCGAACCCCTGGCTCGCCGAGCTCCAGCAGGAGATGTTCGTCGAGATAAACCCGAAGGACGCGAACAACCTCGGCATCCGCGACAAGAGCATGGTCTGGCTGCACAGCCCGTCCGGCGCGAAGATCAAGGTCGCGGCGATGGTGACCGAGCGTGTCGGTGTCGGCGTCGTGTTCTGCCCGTTCCACTTCGGCGGCTACTTCCAGGGCGTGGACATGCGCTCCAAGTATCCGCAGGGCACGGACCCCTACGTCCTCGGCGAAGCGAGCAACACCGCGCAGACCTACGGCTACGACATGGTCACGCAGATGCAGGAAACGAAAACCACGCTCTGCAAGATCGAGCGGGCCTGAGGGAGGGATTGAACCATGGCTAGAATGAAGTTCCTCTGCGACGCCGAACGCTGCATCGAGTGCAACGCCTGCGTCACGGCCTGCAAGAACGAGCACGAGGTGCCGTGGGGCGTGAACCGCCGCCGCGTCGTCACCATCAACGACGGCAAGCCCGGCGAGCGCTCGATCTCCGTCGCGTGCATGCACTGCTCGGACGCGCCGTGCATGGCCGTTTGCCCGGTCGATTGTTTCTACCAGACCGACGACGGCGTCGTGCTCCACTCCAAGGACCTCTGCATCGGCTGCGGTTACTGCTTCTACGCGTGCCCGTTCGGCGCGCCACAGTATCCGCAGGCGTCGAACTTCGGCTCGCGCGGCAAGATGGATAAGTGCACCTTCTGCGCCGGCGGTCCCGAGCCCGACAATTCCGCGGCGGAGTTCCAGAAGTACGGCCGCAACCGCCTCGCCGAAGGCAAGCTGCCGCTTTGCGCCGAGATGTGCTCGACCAAGGCGCTTCTCGCAGGCGACGGGGATACCGTGTCGCAGATCTATCGCGAGCGCGTGGTCGCGCGCGGCTTCGGCTCCGGTGCCTGGGGCTGGGGAACCGCCTACACGACCAAGCGCGCCGGCTGACGCTGTCCGGTCGGACAACAGGACATGCGGGCGCCTCGCACGGGGCGTCCGCGTTTCTTCAACCGCCGGCAATCCGCTGCCCTGAACCCGGGAGAGATCAAGTGACGTCATCGCCGCGGCGTAAAACGAGCGTCTTCCGCCGCCTGTCGCTGTGCGCGGCGGCAATTGCGGTCTTCCTGTTGATGGTGCCTCTCGGCGACGCCGACGCTTCGGTGCGTCCGCCGGAGAACGCGACCGCGGTCGCGCCGCCCGGCGGGGAGATACCCGGCAAGCCGCTCGGCCATGTTTCAGATGCGGAGATCTGGCATTCGATCCGCCTCGGCGCGCCCGGCACGGTCTCCATCGGCGACGGCAGGGCCGCGACCCTGATCCAGTCGCCGGGCGAGGACTGGCGCCTCGTGCGCAACGGGCCCCTGTTCGACTACATGGGCTACCTGATGCTCGCGACGCTCGTCCTTCTCGCGGCGTTCTTCGGCTTCCGCGGGCGCATCCGCGTCGAACATGGCTTCTCGGGGCGCAAGATCACGCGCTTCTCCGGGTTCGAGCGCATGGGGCACTGGCTGATGGCGGTCTCCTTCATCATCCTCGGGCTGTCGGGTCTGAACGTGAGCTTCGGCCGCGAGATCATCCTGCCTGTCATCGGCAAGGACGCCTTCGGCCCGTTCTCCATGTTCCTCAAGGTGACGCACCATTACGTCGCGTTCGCCTTCATGCTCGGGCTCGCCATCGCCTTCGTCACGTGGGTGGCGCAGAACATCCCGAACAAGTACGACCTCGTCTGGCTGTCGAAGGCGGGCGGTCTATTCTCGCGCGGGGCGCACCCGCCTGCACGGAAGTTCAATGGCGGGCAGAAGATCTTCTTCTGGGCGACGATGCTCGGCGGCTTCTCGCTCTGCCTCTCCGGCTGGGCGCTGCTGTTCCCGTTCGAGCACAGCTATTTCGCCGGCACGTTCGCGACATTCTCCGCGGTCGGCATCGACCTCCCGGCGATGATCGGCCTGCCGCCGCCGCCCTACTCGGCGATCCAGGAGCAGCAGTTCGCAAGCATCTGGCATGCCGTCGTCGCGATCCTGATGATCTGCATGATCTTCGCCCACATCTATATCGGCTCGCTCGGCATGGAAGGCGCGTTCGATGCGATGGGAACCGGCGAGGTCGACGTCAATTGGGCGAAGGAACACCACTCCGTGTGGGTCGAGGAAACCATGGCGGCGGGGAGCGAAGGTGTAGGCACCCGCTCCACGACCACGGGCTAGGAGCATCCGATGAAGGCCTTTCTGTCGAGCATCATCGTCCTACTCCTGGTCGTGATCGGCGCACACTTCGTCCTCAAGCCGATGTGGGATTCGCCGTCGTCGTCGGCTTATACGGGATCCAACGTCCGCCTTTGATCCGCACAGCGCCGACGATCGCTCCCGACGTTTCGCCTTTGACCGTGCCAGCCTCCCGTACTCCGGCACTGCCGCCGTTGCTGACAGCCCACCGCGTTCCCGGAGTGGACGATCCGGTGGAGTTCGCGCTCTCGGGCGCAGGCGCCGGCCGTCTCGGCGCCGGCGACACCTGCTGGTCCGACACTGCGGAGCTTGCCGCCGCCGCCATCGTGCTCGAGCCCGAAGGACCGCTGTCTGCGGCACTCGAGATGGCGCCGCTGATGCTCGTCGCAATCGGAGATGCGCTCGGCGCCATCGGGCCGCCCAATCTCGCCGTCACCTACCGCTGGCCGCTCGAAGTTCTCGCAAACGGGGGCGAGGCGGGCTGCGTGTCGATCCGCGTGCCCGAAGGCGCCACGCCCAGCGCCGTCCCCGATTTTCTCGTAGTCGGTTTCTCGCTTTCCCTGGTGCTGCCCGCACATGCAAGGAAGGCACCCGGCCGCCATGCCGAGATCACCGCGCTTCACGAGGAGGGCTGCGGCGATCTCGACAGCACGATGGTGATCGAGGCGGTGTGCCGCCACTTCGTTTCCTGGATCGACGGTTGGCAGCAGGACGGTTTCCGTCACGCCCATCCGCTGATCGTCGGGCGCATGTCCGGGCTGGAGGCGCCGATATCGCTGCCCTGCGGAACGGGGAGTGTGGAGGGGCGGCTGATCGGGATCGAAGCGGGCTGCACGGCGCTGGTCGACGCGCCCGACCGGCTCCGCCGGGTGTCGCTCGCCGACGCGCTCGGGTTCGGCGCATGAGCGGCGCCGAGGGAGAGATGCGCGCGATCTGGAAGTCCTCCGGGCTGCACCTCACCCGCAGGATGGAGAATGGCTGGCTCGCCGTTACGCCGGATTTCCTCCGGGCGTACTACACGCGCCCCGAGATCCACCCGGTCGAGGAAAGCTGCGACGCCGAAATCCGCCTGTTCGAACGTCTGATGGCGGATCCCGCCGCGCCGGTTTCCGAGGCGGATCTCGCATCGATCGCGGACCGCGACACCGCCGAGAACTATGCCGTGGTGTTGCGCTTCCGCGACCATCTCCTCGACCACGGCGCGATCGAGGCCGCGTACCGCGCGCTGTTTGCACCCGGTGCGCCGATGATCCCGCCGATGTTCATCGACCAGATGACGCACCTCATCGTCGCAAACATCCTCGCCGAGGAGACGGATCCGCTCGTCGCGCGCGCCGCCGAGATCTTCTTCCGCGAGCAGACGGCGATGACCGAGAACGAGCAGATCATGCTCGCCGACACGGAAGTGGTCGAGACCCGCGCCCAGTCGGGAGCGCTTCTCGGCGCAGGGGCGGAAAAGCCGCGCGAGGTCGCGCTCGACATTCTGGCGCCCGAGACGGCGGCGGCTTACTGGGAGAGGGCAGACCGCTTCGATTTCGCCCTCGACTTCCGTTTCGCCGAGCCCGGGCAGGATGCGTTCGCACGCATGCTCGAACGCTGGCTGAAGCATTTCCTCGCGTTGCCGGTCCGTATCCAGCCGCTCCAGTCGGTGCGCGACCAGCGTTGGTCCTGGCATGTCGGGCTCGATGCCGAAGCGACCGCGATCCTCAATGCGCTCTATGAGGGCCGGCCGCTCGAAGACGGGCGCGCCGCCCGGCTGGCCGCTCTGTTCCGTCTCGAATTCCTCGACCGCGACCGCGCGACCGAGGCGATGCGTGGCCGGCCGGTCTTCCTCGGGCTCGCGGTCGGCGAAGGCGGAACGATCCGCATGAAGCCGCAGAACCTGCTCGTCGGCCTGCCGCTCGCCGAGGCACGGCATTAGGCGCGCGGCATCGTGCGCGCTCAGTCTTCGCTCAGGAAATCCTCGATCGAAAGTCCGCGCCGGTCGGCTTCGAGATAATCGTCCGTCGTCCGCGTGCGCCGCGGATGGGCGATGGCGAACGGATCGGCCCCGCCCGCCGACAACGATTCGAGGCGGCAGCTGTCGCACATGCGAAGGAGTGCGAGGCGTTCCGGCGTGTCGAACATCGGATGTCCCGTTCCGAGACGCCGCTCGACCGCCCGCAGCATGCCGGCCGCCGCGAACGGCTTGCCGCAGGATGTGCATTGCGCGGGCTCCTCTTCGTGAAGGAGCGAAGGCTGCATGACGGACGTGGACGGATTGAACCGGGGCACGAGGGAGATCGCATCCTCTGGACAGGTCGCGCGGCAGAGGCCGCACTGGACGCAGGCCGCCTCGACGAAGCGGAGCTGCGGCGTCTCGGGGTTGTCGCGGAGCGCGTCCGCCGGGCACGCCGAAACGCAGGCCATGCAGAGCGTGCATTTTTCCGGGTCGGCGTCGACGGCGCCGTAGGGCGCGGAGGCGGGGAGGGCGAACGGCTCCGCGGGTGCCGTGCCCGCGCTCGCGATCGCCGCGATTGCCGCGCGGGCGACCTCGCGCTTGCCGCCGATCGGCGACGGTGCGGCGCGGGAAATCTCGGGAAGATCGGCGAGCGACCAGAGCGCGTTCTCGACCGCATCGGGATCGGCCTCCGAGAGCGTGACGACACGTCCGCCTGCATGCCCGAAACCGGCGACGAGGGCGTCGGTCAGCGCGGCCTCTTCGGCAAGCGCGCCGAGTTCGTCGGCCTTACGCGGATCGCAAAGCACGACCACCGCTCGGAAGCCGGCTGCCAGCGCCGCCGTCATCAGGTCGTGGCCGACTCCCGAGGTCGCATGCAGCTCGTACGGGATGACGCGCGCCGGAAGCCCGCGTCCGAACCGCGCCATCGCGCCGATCAGCGGCGTTCCGTGGCCGTCGTCGTGGAACAGCAGGACGGGTGCGGTACCGCCCGCGGCGAGGTAGGTGCGCGCGAGTATCTGGATCCGCGTCACCTGGTCGGCGCGCGACGGGTAGTCGTAGGAGATCGCCCCGGTCGGACAGTGTGCGGCGCAGTTGCCGCATCCGCCGCAGATGCCCGGATCGATCAGGATTCCGTCGCCGTCGGGCGAGATCGCGCCCGCCGGGCACTGGTCGATGCACTTGCTGCATCCGGTCTTGCGCGAGCGTTCGTGCGCGCAGACCGACGCGTCGTAGGAGACGTAGATCGGCTTCTCGAACGTCCCGGCATAGTCGGACGCCTCGAACAGCGCTTCCATCACGGCGATCGGATTGCCGGGATCGGCGCGGAAATAGCCGTCGCGGCCTTCCGGCCGGGTGAACAGCGCGGGACCGCGCGACATGTCGAAGACGACGCTGCAGGTCGTGCTTGCGCCGTTCCTCGGCATCACGAACTCGACGCTGCCGCGAGACGAGGGCAGCATCGCAGCGTAGCCGTCGATTACCAGTTCGAAGCCGCCGAGCGAGCCGCGCGCGCCGGAGACGCGTCCGCGGAAGACCGGGAAGTCGAGCACGGCGGGAAGGACGAGATCGTCCGGATCGCCGAGCAGCAGCGTGACCGAGAGCGTGCGGTTCAGACGCTGTGCGGCATCGAACGCCGCCTGTCCGTCGCCGATTACGAGGCAGAGCCCGTCGCTCTCGACGGTGCGAAGACGCGCGGGCCTGACCTCGTGGCGCGCCGCAGCGAGAAGCGCCGCGATCTTGGGCGTCGCTGCGGCGGCTTCGGCGCTCCATCCGGCGGTCTCGCGGACATTGACGAAACGGAGCGCCTCGCGCCCCGCCTCGGCGGCGATCTCCTCGAAAAGCGGGCTCTCCTGCGTGCAGGCGATGCAGAGCGAACCTGCGCCGTCGAGTGCCTTTTCGAAGTCCGCGATCTCGGCGCGGCAGAGCTGCCGGTGGCGGCTGACACCTCCGAATCCGGCACCCGGACCGTCGCCTGGAAGGCTCGGATCGAGCGTCATCGACCGCTCGCAGTCGCACAGGAAAAGGCGCGTCTTCCCGGATTCCATTAAGGGCTCCCCGTTTCTCGTGCTAACATCTTAAGCTCTTGAAAAATGGCGACAACCGGGAACGGTTGGAATTCTGGAGGAAGGCGCGCCGGTGTCGCGCGAGATCACTTTTACGGTCGGCGTAATAGCCGAGAAACGGGCCGCTGCGTCGCGCTGGGCGGCGGAGTACTGGATTCCCGTGGGCGTCACGCTGGTGCCGCTCGACCGGGCCGCAGGCGACGTCCTCCTCCAGGACGAGCAGGTGACGCGCTACTACATGGGCGCCACCGAAATGACCTGCCATGCTGCGGACATGGAGGCGTATGTCGAGAATTTCGACAGCGGCGCACCCGCGGTCTACGTCGTCCTTCGCCAGGACATCGAGGAAGCCGGGCCGTTGCCGTGGTACGTCCAGTGCGTGACCGTCTCGCCGCACGAGGCGCAGGACTACGAGGTCGGTGCGTCGGACCTTGTCGAGCGGGTGGCGATGCCGCCCGAGATCGAGGAAGGGGTTCGCGCCTTCATGGCGGAGCACTACAAGCCCCAGGAGTTCCGGAAGCGGAAGCGCAACGAGGTTCGGCCCGAAGAGCAGCTCTTCGGCAAGGAGCCGATCTTCAGCGTGCGGCCGCGCCGGCCGGAGGACGAGACCGATGGCTGAGCGGGACGAGCGTTTCCTGTCGCGCTGGTCGCGCCTCAAGCAGCGCTCGCGGGACGACGAAGCGCAGAACGAGGGGACGGCCAATCCCGTCGTACCGGACGAGCCGGCGCTTCCGGCAGCCGCCGGAGAAGAAGATCGCGAAGCCGCCGAGAACCGCCAGGCCGCGGAGGCCATCGATATCGACGCGCTCAAGTACGGCGACGATTTCTCGCCCTTCCTGAAGCGCGGCGTGCCGGAGCCGCTCCGCCGTCGCGCACTCCGCAAGTTCTTCGCGTCGGATCCGCTGCTCGCCAATCTCGACGGGCTCAACGATTACGACGAGGATTTCAACAATCCGGAATTTCTCGTCTACCGGTCGGCGTGGGACGCTGCGCGCGGCTTCCTGACCGAAGCGGAGAAGGCGGCCCAGCAGGCGACGGGTGGACTGTCCGCCGCCTTCGAGACCGGGTCCGACGAGGAAACCGACGCGGCCGGTGCGGCCGAGGAGATTGCCGAAGACGCTTCGGCCGCCGTGCCCGACACCGTTGCCGCAGGAGCTGCAGCCGTTCCCGAAACGGACGCCGTCCAGGCCGCCGCCATCGTTGCGCATCCCGCGCCTGAGCGGGAGCCTGAACCTGAACCTGAACCTGAACCTGAACCTGAACCGGACCCCGAGCCCGTCCCGCGCCGGGTTTCGATCCGCCGTCGTCTCGGCGGCTGAACCCATGCGATCGGGACGGATATTTTCGTGACGGCGAACCGGGACGACGTTCTGCGGCAGCTTCGCCGCGTCAAGGGGCCGGACCTCGAGGGCAACATCGTCGACCTCGGGCTCGTCGACGACCTTCTAATCCGGGACGGCGAAGTCATTTTCTCGATCCGCGTTCCGGCACAGCTCGCGCCCCAGCTCGAACCGCTCCGCGGTGCCGCCGAGAAGGCTGCGCTGTCTGCACCGGGCGTGACGCGTGCGGTCGTCGTGCTCACTGCGGTACGGAGCGACGATCCGCGCGAGCGCCGCACCGCGCCCCGGCCGGAGGCGAAGGGCG
>JAYOEF010000063.1:0-17657 GCA_038106605.1 Alphaproteobacteria bacterium | reverse complement strand
CGACCCCTTCCTCGCGGCGCTTGCGCGCGGGCCGCGGGTATTCCTTGTGGCGGTCGAGCCACGCGCGGATGCGATCGATGTATTCGGGCGGCGCTCCGACGCGCCATCCGGCGCTCGCCTGCGCGCCGCTTCCGGCATTGCGCGAATTCTGCGTTCCGGACACGCCTCCCGCCCCCGCGGGCGTACTGACCGCCGCGACTTCGGCGTCGCGCTGGGCAGGCGGAGCGGCGGCAACTGGCTTCGCCGTCTCGGGCGGAACCTCGGCGACCTCTACGGGCGGTGCGGGCTTTGTGGGTGCCCGGGGTTGCGGTTGGGCTTCCGGGGGCGGCGTCTTGGGCGGCGGCGGTTTCCGCTGCGGGGTCGGTACGGCGACGGCAACGGCAGGCGTCACGGTCGCGGCATCGGGCACTGGCGGCGGCGCGACGGAAGCGGTGTCGACGACCGGCACCGTCTCGGGCTCGGGCTCGGGCTCGGGCTCGGGCTCGGCGGGGGCCGGTGCCGCCTGTTCCACGGGACGTACGGCAGCGGGCGGCGGAACAACGGTCGCAGCTGGCACGGCGGTGGTCTGCGCGATGCTGCCGGGTGCTCCGCCGGCGGCACCGAGCGAAATCTCTATTCCGCCCCTTCCCGTGGCCCGCGCCCCCGGAGGCGTCGGCTGCCAAGCGGCGGCGAACAGGACCGCGGAATGCAGGCCGATCGCCAGGATGGCGGCGAAGCCCCAGTGGCGGCTTTCGGGCGTCATGGCGCCGCTCCCGGCACGGTGAGCAGGCGAACCTTGCCGACACCCGCCGCCCGGACGCTCTCCATCGCCGCGACGAGGGTTGCGGCAGGCGCGCGTCCGTCCGCCTTCACGCTGACGGAAAGGTTTGCACCGTCCGGCCTGGAGGCGAGCGCCGCCCTGATTCCCGCTGCGTCGGTCGCCTCCCCGTTTACCGCGATGCGCCCGTCCGCGCCGATCAGCACGAGGAAGACGTGCTCGCCCGCCTCTGCCGTGCTGATCGAGGACGGGGGATCGATCTTGAACGGGTCGGACTTGGTGAGCGTGCCCGCGAGCATGAAGAAGATCAGCAGCAGGAACACGACGTTGATCAGCGGCAGGATGCGATCGTCGTCGGATGTCTTTCGCGCGTTCGCGGCGAGGCGATTCCGGATCATTTGGCGGACCCTCCGGCGAGGCTGAGCTTCGTCACGCCCCGCGCGGCGAGCCGGTCGACGACAGCGACGACCTCCTGCACCGTGACGCCCTCCCCGGGCCGGACGAGGACGCGCTGCCCGGGATCGCGTGCGACCGCGGCACCGATGCGCTCGCCGAGTTCTTCGGGCGTGACGGCCACCCCCGAAAGTCGAAGCCCGTCGCGCCGCACCTCGACGAGAAGCGCGCCGGTCATTCCGCCGCCGCCGGCCTTCGCGGGCGGATCGAGGCGGATCGAACGCCAGTCGAAAAAGGACGACGCCAGCATGAAGAAGACGATCAGGATGAAAACGACGTCGATCAGCGGCGTGAGGCTGATCGGCGATCGCCTGCGCCGCGCCCTATTCGCCAGCGACGGCGGCGGCGCGAAGTCCGACCCGCTCATGTGCCGCGTTCTCCTCTCTCGGGACGCTCAGGTCCTCGGTGAAGACCTGCGCGACGACCTGGTCGATGTCATGGGCCACCCGCTCGACGACACGGTCGAAGAAGCTGAGCGCCGTCACCGCCGGCATGGCGACTGCGAGCCCGACGGCGGTGGTGAGCAGCGCTTCCCATATGCCACCGGACAGGATCGAGGGATCGACCTTGCTGCCCGCCTTCTCAAGCGCCTGGAACGCCCCGATCATCCCGAGGACGGTCCCGAACAGGCCGAGGAGCGGCGCCAAAGAGCCGATCACTTCGAGCGGGCGAAGCCAGCCGCGCAGGGTTTCCACGAGGTCCGTGGCGATACGCATGACTTCTTCGCGCACCTGGTGTTCGGGGAGCGCCCGGCTGCGGCCCCGGATCGCGGCAGCAGCGACGCGGGCGACCGGGTTCGGCGAACCGGCGGCGAGGGCGAGCGCCTCCGTATCGCGGCCTTTCCGATAGAGCGCGACGAGCCTTCGCGCCGTCGCCCCGTCGAACACCCGCGCGGCGCGGAACTGCCAGACCTTGAGGAGGACGATGGTGAGCGCGAATACCGACATCAGGAACAGGATCGCGACCACCGGCCCGCCCGCGCGCAGCAGTTCTAGAGCGGCCGCGAGTGGCCCCGACGCCGCATCGAGTGCCGCCGGATCGGGAGCTATCGTCACGTTCGCCTCACTTCCGTTCATCGGTTGGTTCCGCCGTTTCCATTTCCGTTGCGGTGAATATCGTCCCCGTAGGCCGTATCACTTGATGAGCTGCGTTTCGCTGCGCGATGCGGGCTGGATCGCCGCGAGGCAGGCAGCACGGTCGTCGGCGCCCTCGCCGCAGCTGAGGACATCGTTGACGAGGATGCGCCCGATGCCGGAACACGGCAGTCCGGGCACGTCGAACACCCGGAGGCTCGTCTTTTCTTCCGGGAGCGGCGCGCCTTCTACCGCCAGCCTTCGCACGACGATCCCGGCGGTATCGAACATGACGAGATCGAGCTTGAACGACCGGTAGGCCCGGCCGCTCCGGTTTTCGAGCAGAAGATAGGCACGGCAGCCGCCCTTGATCTCTTCGAGCTTGTTGAGCTCGACCCGGATCGCCGACACCCCCTCGCCGGCGGGAGCGGCCGCGGCGGGACCAGGAACCGCGGCGGCCGCGAAAGCGCCGACAGCGGCGGATCGCAGGATGCGGCAGACGGAAAGCAGGCGACGCGTCATGTTGTAATTCAGAATGATTTGCATTCGCAGACAGGATTCATAGCCGGATTCCGCCAGGACGCAAGACGAAAACGCGTCCTCCCCCCTCGGCCGGGTTGCCAGCACGGGAGGCTGCCGCCTAGGTTTGCGTCCGAACCAAGCCGCGCGGAGCGATGCCGATCCTCATTCCTTATAATTCCGAAGATGTGACGGAGGCCCAGACCTTGCCTGACCCGGGAGGTGCGGGGTTCTCCTACCGCCTGCCGACCGTTGCGGTATCGCCCGGCGCGGCGCTCCGGCTGAATTCGGGCGGGATCGAGTTCGGCGACCCGCCGCCGCTCCGCGACATGCCCGACGTCGCATCGCAGCTCGCCTTCCTCAACCGGCACGCCCAGCACCAGTGCGGCGTCTACGCGAAATACGCGCGCCGCTTCGTCGACCGATACTTCGCATTCGTCGCCGCCGAGATCGCGGAAAACCGGGACGAGCTCGCGGAGCGTCTCGCGCCGTTCGGAACCTTGTACGAGCCCGAACACTGGGCGTTCTCGGCCCTGCGCCCGCTGCCCCGCGCGCACCTGCCGACGGGTATCGGAGAAGCCGGCCCGGACGGACCGCCGGAGCTTACCCGCGTCGAAATCGCCTTCTGGACTGCGGACGGTGCGGTCGCGATCGAGCTTGTCGGGCGCGGATCGCGCCTGCCCGCCGACGCACGGCGACGGGCCCGGCTCGAAGGCGCCGGAATCGGGATCGTCGAGTTAAGCCACGATGCGCTCGACCGCGACGACCCGGCCATGCTGCGGGCCCTGCTGCCCGCGGCCTTCGCGCGGTTCTGGGAGGACGAAGCGCTGCCGATGGGGCCGTTCCGCACCGGCTCCGCCCTCACGGCGGCGCCAGCGCGGACGCGCGCCTAGATCGTCATTTCGAGTGCGTAGAGCCCGCCCGTGAAACGGTCGACGCAGAACACCGTGCCGTCGAGATCGACATAGACGTCGTTGATCTGCGCCGCGCCGGCCCGCGATCCCGCAGGCGGCTCCGGTACGAAGCTCGCCACTTCCTTCGGCTGGTACGGGTTGGTGATGTCATGCACCCGGACGCCGCCGTTGAAGTATGTGCCGAAGACCAGCGAATCCGACTTGAAGGCGCCCGGCTGGTTCTCATGCAGATTGTGCGAGCCGTAACGCCCGCCGCGCCGAGACATTTCCTCGACCGGCGGCAGCGGCAGCGTGCTGATCGGAACGGGGTTCGATTCCTCGCGGATGTCGACCACCCAGGTGAGCTTGGGCCAATCTTCGCCGTTGTTCCGGATGCACTCGTCGGTGACGATCATCAGGTCGCGGTCGAACAGCGGCAGCGCGGTGTGCGCGAAGCCGGGATAGGGCGGGTGCGGGTTCCAGTGTCCGATGACCGTCGGGTTCGACTTGTCGGAGATGTCCATGATGTACGTACCGCCGTCGAGATAGCAGAGATAGAGACGGTCCGGACGCTCCGGATAGACGTTGGTGTTGTGGGCGCGGAAACCGGAGTCGAACACCGGATGGCGCTTCGGCGGCGGCTCGGTGTCACCCTCGCGCGTACCGGGCAGCCACCAGCGTCCGACCTCGACCGGCTTCGACGGGTTGCGCACGTCGATGCAGCGGTAGATCTGCGAGTCGTTCGGGTTGCGCGCGGCGAAATCGTCGGCACCGCCTGCAAAATGGATGTACTCGCCGTCGGCGAACCAGAGCTGGTGGACGCCGAACGAGCCCGGGCCCTTGCACGAGAACAGCGTGATGCTCTTCGGATGTTCGGGGTCGCTGACGTCGAACAGCTCGATGCCGGCGGGCTCCATGTCGAGACCGGGATCGCCGAGCCCCTTGGGCCCGAGCGTCTGGTAGGCGACGGCGAGAATGTCGCCGCACAGGTCGAGCGAATTCGAGCGCATCGAGTTGTGCGGCAGGTCGGTCTGGACGATCACCTTCGGGTTCTTCGGGTCGGTGACGTCGACGCCGGTGAAGTTCTTCGGCGCACCTTCATGGGCGAGCCACATGATGCGGCGGCCGCCCTTCGCTTCCTGGATCATCATCCCTTCGCCGAGCCCCCCGAAACCTTCGAGGGTGTTCTGCGAGATGAGCTTCATGTTCACCGCTTCGTGCTTGCTCACGTTTCCTCCCGTCGCCTGACGCGTTCTGGTTGTAGGATTGTTGTAGCGTTCCGGTCAGTGTCGCAATTTTTCGACGGCCGCGTCGAGTGCGTTCGACACGGCAGCCGCATCGAGCCCCCGCGTGATGCAGACGATGCGCGATCCGCGCGTGCCTTCGGGCCACGCATCGAGCGTCTCCGGCGGATGGAACACGTGCTGTACGCCGTGGATCACGACGGGTGCATCGCAGCCTTCGACGTCCACGATGCCCTTCACGCGTAGGAGATCGGCGCCGCGGATCGAGGTCAGCGAATCGAGCCAGGTGCGAAGCGCGTCCCAGGCCAGCGGGCGGTCGCGGGCGATGCAGAAGGTGGAAACGCCGTCCTCCGCATGATGGTGATGGTGATGGTGGCCGCCATGATCGTGCGGTTCTTCGGCCACGATGCCGTCGAGGTCGAATCCGACGGCGTCGTAGTCGGCGGCGGAAAAGAAACGCGCCGCGTCGATCTTGCCGGCGACCACGCGCTCCACAGGCGCATGCGGATTGATCGCGCGGAGCCGCGCCTCGGTCCGGGCGGTCTGTGCCGGTGCCGCGATGTCGGTCTTCGTGAGGAGCACGAGGCTCGCGAGTGCCGCCTGCTTCACGGCCTCGGGATGGGTGTCGAGCGTGTCCGCACCGTTCGCGGCGTCGACCGCGGAGACCAGCGCCGACAGGCGGTAGTATGGCGTGAGCATCGGTTCTGCCATCAGCGTCTGCAGCACCGGCGCCGGGTCGGCGATCCCGGTGGTTTCGATCAGCAGCCGGTCGAAGCTCGGAATGTCGCCGGCTTCCGCCTGCAACCTCAGGACGTTCATCGTATCGACGAGATCGCCGCGGAGCGAGCAGCACAAACAGCCCGATTCGAGGAGCACCGCCTCGCCCAGGATCTTCTCGACCAACATGTGGTCGATGCCGACCTCGCCGAACTCGTTGATGATGACGGCCGCGCCATCCATCCCGGGCTGCTTCAGGATATCGTTGAGAATCGTGGTCTTCCCGGCGCCGAGGAATCCCGTCAGCACCGTGACCGGCACCCGGTTCGCACCGCGCTGCATCGCGGCGGCATCGGCCATCTCACGCCCTCCCGTTCCGTGTCCCGCAGCGACCCCACGCTGCCTTGAGTCGCGTTCTGCCGCAACGATAGGCTTCAGTCAAACAAGCTGATCGTGCCGGAATCCCAAGCATCCTCTTTCCGGCGCGGAACCGCGAGCGGACCTGCGTGCACTTCTTCGTCCGCAAGCGATTAACAGAAAAGAAAAACGGCCCATCCGGGCCCAACATCGGGAGGAGCAATCCATGAAGTCGAAGATCACTCGAAGTGCGTTTGCCGTCGGCGCAGCGTTCGCAGTCCTGTTCGGGGCCGCGGCGTCGCAGGCACAGGAGAAATACCCCAACAAGCCGGTTCAGATCGTCGTGCCGTTCAGGCCCGGCGGCGGCGCGGATCGCACGATGCGCCTGTTCGCGCCCTATCTCGGCAAGGAGCTGGGGGTGCCGGTGAACATCGTCAACATCGCCGGCGGCGGCGGATGGGTCGCGTGGAGCCAGATGGCGGCGTGGGATCCGGCGAAGGACGACCACATGCTCGGGCTCATCAACCTGCCGCATGTCCTGTCGCTCCTCGATCCGCGGATGAAGCGGAAGGAAACGCTCGAATCCTTCAACTTCCTCGCCTGGCACTCGCTCGATCCCTGCATCTGGGCCGTGCGCGAGGGCGACGAGCGCTTCCAGACGCTCAAGGAGTTCCTCGACTACGCCAAGAAGAACCCGAACAAGATCGTCATGAGCACGACCGCGGTCGGCTCCGACGATCACATGGGGATCGCCTTCGCCGAGAAGTTCATTCCGGACTTCAAGGTGCGCAAGGTCTACGCCAACAGCGACGGCAAGAAGATCCAGGAGGTGATCGGCAAGCATACCGACGCCGTGGCCGGCAACGTGGGCTACTACATTCCCTTCATGCTCGAGGCGAAGCTAAAGCCGATCGCGGTCCTGAGCCTGGAGCGGTCGCCGAACCTTCCGTCGGTGCCGACCTTCTTCGAGGTCACCGGCCTGAAGAACGTCTCCTACGCGGGCCGCACGCTGGCGACGGCGCCCGGCCTTCCCGAAGAGAAGCGCAAGACCCTTCTCGATGCCTTCAAGCGGGCGATGAACAACCCCGAATACGTCATGAAGGAAATCAGCAACAAGAACCCGCTGCTCTTCAAGGAAGGCAAGGAGCTCTGGAAGACGCTGAACGAGTCGAAGGCCGTAGTGCAGGACGTCAAGTTCTGGGAAATGGCTGACCAGAAGTAGAAGCCGATCCGGGAGCCGCGGCCGGCAGGCGGCGGCTCCCCTCTTCTCTCCCTCGCATTCCGGGGACTGCCAATGCCGCGTTACTGGGGCGAACGCATCGCCGCACTCGTGTTCATCGCGCTTTCCGTCTACGTCGCCGTACCCGCGCTGGAGTTCCCAGCGGGCGGCGGAAGCTTTCCGCTGTTCGCCGCGGGCGGGGTCGTCTTCCTGTCGATCATGCTGATCGTCGACGGCATCCTGCGGCGGCGCCCCGAGGCCGATCGTCCGGTCGATTTCTCGCTGTCGTATGCGCGCCTCAAACCGGCGTTCATGACGGCGATCGCGATCGTCTACGTGCTGCTGATCTTCCGTCTCGGTTATTTCACCGCGTCGGCCCTGTTCCTGTTCGCCGCGACGCTGATGGTCGGCGTCCGCAACATCCGCATGATCGCGCTGACCGCCGCGATCCTGTTTCCGCTGATGTACGTCTTCTTCGAAATCTTCCTCGAGGCGAACCTGCCTCAGGGCATCCTGATCTGAGGAGCGCGCGGAACCGTGGACGCCCTGCCCTATCTTCTCAACATCCTGACCGTCGCCAACATCGGCGCGATGCTTCTCGGCGTCTCGGTCGGCCTCGTCATCGGCGCCATTCCGGGCCTCAGCCCGCCGATGGCGATCGCCCTGATGATCCCGGTGTCGTTCCAGTTCCCGGCAGACACCGCGCTGATCCTACTCGTCTCGTGCTATGCGGCCGGAATCTACGGCGGCTCGTTCTCGGCGATCCTGCTGCGCACGCCGGGCACTTCGGCCTCGGCGGCATCGGCGATCGAAGGCTACGAGATGACGCGAACGGGACGCGCGATCCAGGCCATCCGCATCTCCACCTTCGCCTCCGTCGTGGGCGGCGTGATCAGCGGCGTCGTGCTCCTCCTGCTCGCCCCGCCGCTTGCGCAGGTGTCGCTCCTGTTCGGACCGGCGGAATATTTCCTCGTCGCGATCCTCGGCCTTACCGCCATCGCCTCGGTATCGTTCGGCTCGCTCTACAAGGGCCTGATCTCAGGCCTTCTCGGGCTCTTCCTCTCGACCTTCGGCGTCGACCAGTACTCGGGGTTCCCGCGCTACACGTTCGATGTCGTCGCGTTCGAATCCGGGATCGGCATCCTGCCCGCGATCATCGGCCTGTTCGCCTTCGCCCAGGCCCTCGAGCTCTGCGAGGGCGATCCCGCGGGCAACATCTCGGGCGTGCGCAAGCTGAGCTGGAACATCTGGCCTCGCGCTTCCGAGATCATGGCGCTCAAGTGGTCTCTCTGCCGCGGCTGGGCGACGGGCTTGGTGATGGGCATCATTCCGGCAGCCGGCGGCAGCGTCGCCCAGTGGATCGCCTACGCCTGGGAGATCCGGCGCGCCAAGCCGGGCGACCGGTTCGGCAAGGGCGAACCCAAGGGCCTTGCCGCAACGGAGGGCTCGAACAACGGCGTCACCGGCACGTCGCTGATCCCGATGTTCGTGCTCGGCATTCCGGGCGGCATTTCAGCGGCGGTCATCCTCGGCGCGCTGATGATCCACGGCCTTCAGCCCGGCATGCGGCTTTTCAAGAACTCGCCCGACGTCATCTACACCATCATGTGGGGGTTCATCGCCGCGAACGTCCTGATGGGCGTGATCGCGGTCTTCCTCGCCCGCGCAATGGCCTATCTCACGCTGTTCCCGCGAGGCATCATCGGCCCGCTGATCCTGATCTTCAGCGTCATCGGCACCTATGCCGGGACCAACAACGTCTACGAAGTCTGGATCATGTGCGGCTTCGGCGTGCTCGGCTACGTGATGAACAAGTACAACTACTCGCCGGCCGGCGTGCTCCTCGGCGTCATCCTCGGCCCGATCGCCGAGAACGGACTGCGCGACCTGCTGATCGTGT
Organism: Alphaproteobacteria bacterium; assembly: GCA_038106605.1. Taxonomy (GTDB): domain Bacteria; phylum Pseudomonadota; class Alphaproteobacteria; order MPNO01; family UBA830; genus JAYOEF01. The sequence goes on along the minus strand of JAYOEF010000063.1, from coordinate 8,525 downwards.
CGGACGGAAACCCCATCGCGATGATCGCAACCCGGCCGATCTCGATCGCCCTCGTCATCTGCATCGCGCTCGCGGTCTACTTCTCGTTCAAGCCGCATCCCTGGCAGGAAGACGCGCAACACTCGGACGACTGAGAGCGACTGAGGGACGACGCCTTCAGGGTGCGACCGCGCCCCGGACTCGCGCGGCGACGTCTTCAGGTCTCGCGGGCATCGTATCGCCGCGCCACGCGACGTGGCCGTCGGGCCGGACGAGCGCGAAACGCGCGGCATAGGCTTCACGGATTCGCGGATCGTCGATGCGTTCGATCCGGCAGGGCACGCCGGTCTCCGCCATTGCGCCCGCAAGCGCGCTGCCGTTTCCCGCGCCGCCGAAATCGACCAGAACGAAACCGTCGCCGTAAAGGTCGAGCATCGAGCGCCCGGACGCGATCCAGGCATGGGGCGCACGCGTGCCAGGACGGGCGGACGGAACGTAACCCGTGCCGTCGTCCAGGGGTGCGGGCGGCGTGCCGTCAGGCACGCAGACGGGCGAACCCTCGTAGCAGTACTGCGCCTTGTCGATCTCGCTCACCGAATAGCGCCGGAGATTGCGCATCGCGTCCTCGAGCGCCGCGCGCTGCGCGGCCCCCTCCGGGCCGTCGTCCGCGAGCGCGGAACCGCCCGGAATCCCGGTGATCTGGCGGAACGCGCGCGTCGCCATGTCGACGTTGCGAACGGCGATGGGCCGCCGTTCCGCCTCGTAGGACGCCATCAAATACGGCCCGCCCCAGCCTTCGACCATCGCCTGCAGCTTCCAGGCGAGATTTACCGCCTCCCCGATGCCGGTATGCATGCCGAGCCCGCCCGTGGGCGAGCACTGGTGCACGGAATCTCCCGCGATGAACACGCGCCCGCCACCGTAAGACTCCGCGACTGCGTCGCGCCGTTCCCAGGGCGAGGCGGACAGGATCTCGTAGTCGAAATCGCATCCGACGACGCGGCGGAGATATTCGTCGGCCGTGCCGGGCGTCGCCTTCTCGTCGAACACGGTGAGGCGCCACAGATCGCGCCCGTCGATCGCGATCAGCTCCGACCAGCAGCCCGTGCCGTCGATGGCGCGGTAGAACCGGGCCCAGCCCTTGTCATGGAGACCGGAAAGCGCGGGCGAGCGGAAGAAGATGTTGACGCTGTCGGCGACGACACCCTTGCCGCCGAGCCCGATGCCGAGCGCCGTGCGCACCGTGCCGCCGGCCCCGTCGCAGCCGACGAGGTACCGCGCATCGACGGAGAAACGCTCGCCGGACTTCGCATCGACCAGCGCGGCACGGACCCCCGCCGCCGTTTCCTCGAAGCTTTCGAGCGCGGTCTCGTAAAGGATACGTACCTTCTCCAGGCTCTTCGCGCGATCCGTCAGGATCGGATCGAAATAGATCTGCGGGCAGTGGCAGCCGCCCTCGGGCGTGTAGGGAAGGTCGCCGCGCGTGACGTAGGAGCCGATCTTCTGGCGCGCGAGCTCGCGCCCCGTCAGCGTCGTCAGGTACACGAAGTCGAGCGAGTGGCTCTCCGCCCAGACAGCGTTGCGGACCCGGTCCGCGATGCCCCAGCGCCGGCAGAACTCCATGTTGCGCGCGCTGACCGCGCTCATCTTGGGCACCGTGACTGAGCCGTCCCTCTTCTCGACGAGCAGGCAGTCGATGCCGCGGAGGCCGAGCTCGATGGCAAGCGCGAGCCCCACCGGGCCGGCGCCGGCGATCAGCACGGCGCAGTCCGTCGGACGTTGCGAACTCATGGAGCGGATCGCGCACGTTCGGTTTCGGACAGCATGCCGAGACGCCTGAGCGCGGGCCGGTCGCTCACCTCCATCAGGATCGCGGCTGCGTCGCCCGCGGCGCGGTGCGCATGCCATCGCCAGTGCGGCACGGTGAAGATGTCGTTCGCGCGCCAGCGAACGACGGTATCGCCGAAATCGGTCTCTCCTTCGCCTTCGAGCACGAGGCAGACGGAATTGGCCGAAGACCGGCGCTCGTGCCCGGGCGGGTTGCCATGCGAATTTCGGGGCAGAAAACAGCGTGCGCGGCAGTCGAGCGTCGCGAGCGCGGCGTCGCCGATGACGGGATCGACATACTCGTGAACAGCTTCGCCGTCCGCCGCGGCGTCGAGGAGCGCCGTCCGCACGTCGGCCCACGGAAAGCGGCCCGTGGGAAGCGGTCCCTGATGCGCCCTGCCCACCGCGGCGACGGCGGCCTCCGGCTCCCTGCCGCCGACCTCGAAGAAGATCAGTTCGAGATCGCGGTACAGCGGCACGTCGAGGAAGTCGATCCAGACGACGCGCTCGGATCCCGCATGGGAATGGGCATGCGACGTCCAGGACGGCGTCAGGATGACGTCGCCGCGCTTCATTTCATACGTCTCGCCGTTGACCGTGGTGCGCCCGCCCTCGCCCGCGAGCGCGACGCGGAGGGCGTTCGGCGAATGGCGATGAGGCGGCGCGGTTTCGCCCGGCATCAGGATCTGGAGCCCGCAGTTGATGCTCCGCGTCGTCGTGGTATAGCGCCGCCGCGGATCGGGGTTCTTCAGCGTGAGCACGCGGCGCTCGACCATCTCCATCGGCACCGCGGAGATGGTTTCTCCGATCAGGGGCTCGATATCGGCCCAACGCCAGATCTGCGGCGCGTCGGGCGCCGGAGCGGGACGCAGCCCGCCTTCCGTGCGTTCCCACAGGGGTTCGAGATTGAGGTCGGCGAGCGACTTCCGGAGAGCGTCCGTATCCATGGCGCGGGCACTATCCCCCCGCCCCTGCGGCCCGTCAATGAGCCGTCGGCGCACCCCGGACCCGAGCGAACAGGTTGAACGGAAAGGGCGGCGGGACTAGGGTTTCGGGATGTCCGAACCCGGAGAACTCCTCGGTAGCGCACGGGAGGCGACGTCCTTCCTCAAGGCGATCTCGAACGAGCACCGCCTGATGATCCTGTGCCTGATCGCCGACGGCGAGAAGACCGTGAGCGAGATGGAGGCGGCGATCGGCCTGCGCCAGCCCACGCTGTCTCAGCACCTTGCCCGGCTTCGCGAGGACGGGCTCGTCGAGACGCGGCGCGAGGGCAAGTCCGTGTACTACCGCCTCGCCAACGAGGACGTGCGCGACATTGTCGCCCTTCTTCACCGTATGTTCTGCCGAGCCTGATTCCCGAACTCGGACAGACCGGCTATTCGTCCGTCACCGGCGTCGTCACCACGATGAAGGTGAGATCTCCGAGCCCGGTGTTCTCGATCGCATGCCAGATCCCCGGCGGGATGAAGATGACGTCATGGCGGCGGACGAGACGCCGCTCGTCACCGATGGTCATCAGGCCCTCGCCGTCGAGAATATGATAGACCTGCTCCTGGACCTTGTGGACGTGGCGCTCCACGTAGGCCATCGGCTGGTAAGTCGAAATGCGGTAGTCGACGAGGCGCGAGCCCGTCGTTTCCGGATGGACGAGCGCCTTGGACAGCGCGCCGCCGAAATGGCCGGAAAACTGCCGCCAGGGTTCTTCGGCGATGTTGCGGACGCTCGGCCCGTAGCTCTCGGTCATACGTATTCTCTCCTGCCTGCAATTTTCCGCGGAAGATAATGCGAATTGAACGCCGGAGAGCAACAGGATTGCCGACTGCGCTCAGAACGCGTGGGGGTAGATCGCCGCACGCGACAATCGTGAGACAACTGAAAACGCCGGCGGCCCGCAGACTGCCAAGACCCCGTTTATCTGCAAGGGTGAGATGGACCGCCCCGCGGGGTCCGACGAACAGGTCGGAGGGCGTCCGGCGCGAACGACGAGCCATGAAGAATTCGGCGAGCGTCAGAGCACCCGTCATTGCAGATCGATCCGCCGCCGGATGCCGATATCGTCGGCGAAGTTCTTCCGGATCATGGCGCTGAAGGCGGGATACTGCGCATCGATCGCCGCCTGCGCCGAGACGGGAAGCGCGCGGCGGCGGCGTTCGGCGATCTCGGCGGCTTCGGCGATCAGCGCCTGTTCGTCGACCTTGGTCACCTTCCCGGACTTCACGACCTGCACGCCGTCGATCCAGACATGCTCGGTCGAGCCGCCGTTTTCGTAATAGAGGATGTGGCGGTAGGGATCGCCCATCGGCCGGTGCCAGTAGCCGGCAGGGTTTAGCACCGTGACGTCGGCGCGCTTGCCCGCTTCGAGGCTGCCGATCTCGCCAGGCCGGCCGAGAGCGCGGGCGCCGGCCGAATAGCCTTCGGCAAGCACGGTCTTCGCATCCGGCCACGCCTCGAAATCGGGATCGGTGAGGCGCATAAGGTAGCAGCCCATGCGCATGCTCTCGAGAAGCGGGGCGGGCCGCAGTTCGACCCATCGGTGCCGTAGGCGACAGGAATGCCCGCTTTCCTGAGGCGCATCACCGGCGAGACGCCCGCCCCCAGCATCGCGTTCGACATCGGCGAATGGACCACGGTGACACCGGCCCCCGCCGCCGCCTCGATATCGTCCTCGCGCGACCACACGAAATGGACGAGCGACGAACGCTCGTCGAGGATGCCGAGATCGAGCATGCGGCGCACGAAGCCGGGACCGTTCGCCGGGCGCATCACCGCCTGGGTCTTGGTCTCCAGCATGTGCGTGTGGAGACCGCAACGGTGGCGCTTCTGGAAGTCGCCCGTCATCTCCATCAGCCGGTCGGAACAGCGCTGCGGCCCGTCGACGCCGAGGATCGCACGCACGCGCGCGCCGGGCGTCTCGGCGGCAGCCGCCTTCTCCATCACCCCGAAATAGGCGTCGAGGTCGGGCGCCTTGTAGGCGGCCGCCGCGGCAAGCACATCGGGCGGCAGCAGGCTGCGGTCGACCGGAATGGTTTCGATATAGGGCTTGTCGGCGAACATGGTGGCGACGGTCGCGCGCATGCCGATGTCGGAGAAGCCGGACATCACGGCTTCCAGCCCCTCGCCCGACAGCGCCGGACGTTCCGAGTAATGGTCGATGGCCGCGGTCACGCCGGTGTGCAGCATGGCGAGCGCGTCGAGCTGTGCGGCGACGTAGATCTCGCGCGGCGTCATGGCCGCACCGGCCGCGATCACCGACAGCATGTAGATGTCGAGCGGGTCGCTCTCGACGCTGCCCTTGAGGATTGCCGAGTAGGAGTGCGTGTGGGCGTTGATCATGCCGGGAAGGATCATCCGGCCTGACACGTCGACATATTCCACCGGCGCTCCCTGCGGCCGGTACGCGCCGCGGGGCCCGGCGGAAACGATGCGGTCGCCCGACATCCAGAGCTCGCCGTTCTCGATCACGGAAAAATCCGCATCGAAGGTATAGATCGTCCCGCCCTGCAGGCAGGTCAGTCCGTCTGCCGTTCCTTTACTGTCGGTCATCCTGCGCTCCAATCGGCGGGCCACTCGGTCGGGCACGCAACCGGGACGGCCCTCAGGCTGCAGGGTACGAAGCAATTTTCGTGCCAGCGCGACGCGCAGGAACCTGGCGGTTTCCTGCCGCCGGCCGTCGCAATTCGCTCGCTCTGCGCCGAAATTCTGGGCAGATGCCCGGCATTTGGGCCGGTCATGGACGGGATCCCATGCGAATGTCATGCTGCCCCGCCAGGACGGGCTGTCTCAGCTTGCCCGCAACGAAAAGGGAGGAAGCCATGGCCGCATCCGAGTCCGACATCGCCGAGATCGAGCGCCTCGAAGACCGGCGCTATGCCGCCATGCTCGCCGCAGACACGCTGGCGCTCGCCCCTCTGCTGCACGACGACCTCGTCTACATGCATTCGACCGGCGGTCGCGACACCAAGGCGAGCTATCTCGCTGCTCTGGGGAACGGCACGGCGGTCTACAGGAAGGTGACGCGCGACGACCAGACCGTCCTCGTCCACAACGACATGGCCCTCGTCTTCAACCGGCTCGAGGCGGATGTCGAGATCCGCGGCAAGGCGCACCGTCTCGACAATCGCCTGCTCGCGGTGTGGGCGCGCGACGGCAGCACGTGGCGGATGATCGGCCTGCAGTCCGGCGCACGGCCCCCTGCCGCCTGACGGCAACCCGGCCATGCCGCACCCCCTCGACAGTGCGGCGATCACGCGATCCGCGACGCGCGATAGCTAGAGGCTTTTAGCGTTTGCCGGTCGGGACGGCTCGCGAAAGACCGGCATGATCTTGGCGGCGAAGGTTTCCATCCCTTCGTGCATCGGGGAAAAATGCACCATCGCCATGTGGAGCCCGGTCTCCTCGTAGTATTTGAGGCGTTCGACGATCCGGCGCGGCGTGCCGACGAGGCCGGCACCGAGCGCCTTCGCGGCGACTTTCGAGACGGGATCCCGCTCGCCGTATTCCTCGAGCGCGAGCGCCCGCTCCTCCGCCTCGCTTTCGCTGTCGCAGCAGATGACGTGCGCGCTGATCCCGTAGGAAACGTTCCGGCCGTATTTCGCGGCACGCTCGTTCATCGCGGCGATCTCGTCGGCGATGCGCGTCATGTTCCCTTCCATGCTGGCGAAGGTCTGCTCGTAGGCGACGAACCACCAGTCGCAGAGCCGCGCGATGGTGTCCTTGCCGGCGGGCGCGGTGCTTGCCGCGTAAATCGGCGGTTGAGGCCACTGCACGGGGCGGATAGGCAGGCGGCCGTTTTCCACCGTGTAGAACTCGCCGTCGAAATCGACGGTCTCCTCGGTCCACAGCGCCTTGATGACGGCGACGAACTCGTCCATGCGGCGGTAGCGCGCCTCGGTCCGGTCGAGCCACGCGCCGTTGCCGAAGAGCTCGATCTCCTCCCGGAACCAGCCGTTGACGACATTGAGCGCAAACCGGCCGCCGCTGATGCGGTCGAACGAGGCCCCCATCTTCGCGACGACCGCAGGCGTGAAGATGCCGGGATGCACTGCCACCAGGAGTTCCATCCGCTCGGTCTCGGCGATCAGCGCCGCGGCGATCATCCAGGCTTCCAGATCGGGACCGAGATGGCGTTCGGCGATCAGGGTCGTCTCGAAACCCAGAGCCTCCCCACGCTTCAGGAGGTCCGCGGCCAGCCGGAACGACTTTTCCTGAGGCCCGCCTGTGCCCGGCGACGTGAGATCGCAGATTGCCGCCTCCATTGCCGGTTCGATCCGGTAGGTGTGGGGCAAAGGTGTCCAGATGCCGAATTTCATTCGCCGCGGTCCCTGCGTCCGAAGGCGCTCCGGGCGTCATGTTACCCGGCGGGACGTGCCCTTGTCAGTTCAATGGGAAAACCCGGACGCGGGAGCGCGTCCGAGGGGGACGCAATCGGCCGAAAGATCTTGAGACTGGCGGAGAGAGTCGAATTTGTGCGTTGGAGAGCCTACCGCTTGTTCGAATTTATCTATGATAAAAATGGTAACGCTATCTCCCGATATTCATCGTCGCGCATTCAGAAAAAAAACCATGTAATGCCAATATTGATTTGCCTCTCCAAAAATTTTTTTATTTATGAAATTTATAGATCTTCATTAAAATGACAAACATGCCTCAAATCATAAATGACCTCACGAGCATTTATTTAATTCTTTTTTTAAAAACATCTCTGCATTAAATACAAGTCCTTGAATCCGAATATCCAACCAATAATTCCAATTTTACGGATTCTTGCCATTTTACATCCAAGAAATCGAAAAAGATTAAAACTTTTTTGATTTTCTGCCCATATTTCACATGTAATCCGCGTATAACCTTTATTTTTCGCCAACAGCTCCATTTCGCGCATTAATTGTTTTGCGACGCCGCGCCGCCGATGCTCTGGAAACGTTTTTAAACTATATATGTAAAGCTCAAATACAGCCCCCCTCCATTCTGTGTACTTAAAAAATACGTATTTCCAGAGCCCGCTAGCGCCATGTACTTTCAAAAAATCTATGATATTTGCACTGAACGGTGTCCTCCACCCCTCTTGCCACATGACATACCCCAGTATTTCGTCATTTTCTTTTGCTAACAAAATATACTCTTTCCGCATTTTATTCGAAAACAATCTATATCGACGCTCTTCACCACCAAGAACAATTGACAAAGAACCTCTTGCGCCCACAAGTTGACGCATTTGATTTTCTTCTATAACTTCTGGCGTTACAATTATCAAGATAAAACAACCTAAATTGTGCAGTATTTTTTTTATATATTATAATTATTTTTTATATATTCAAATTAATCCATTAATTTTAAGCCACTCTATAGATAGGTCAGCGACCGTGCGGTCTCTTTCGATAGAATGCATTGATGGTTCACTATTCCATAAAACATATTCTACATCTCCACTTGGAGCACCAAATGCCTTATAGACTGAAGGCATAATAGGAACATGATCTCCGAACCAGCATAAGCTTGCTGGGCGTTCGCATTCCTCAAGAAATTGGCGCAGAATACCTATCATTTTATCTGCGTTGCCCAAGTGACGGAGATAAATAGTAAGGTCTTCACAGCCTTTTGGGGGGGGCGCGTTATAAAGATCGTTGATCTCTTCAAGGTTCACGCGCTCGAGGTGAAGCGGACCGTGGTTCTCCATTGTAATTACAAAGATAAAATACGGTTTTTCTGAATTTTGA
>JAYOEF010000062.1:0-17704 GCA_038106605.1 Alphaproteobacteria bacterium | reverse complement strand
TTCGGCTTCTACGCGATGGAAATGCAGCGCTCGATGCATTTTTACAACGAGCTGCTCGGCTTCCAGATCACGGACCAGCTCGATTTCGCGGCCCGCGCCAAGGATCCGAAGCAGATCGAGGGGCTCGGAGACTCGCGCGCCTACTTCATGCGGTACGGCACTGACCACCACGCCTTCGTGTTGTTCCCGTGGCGGGTGCGCCGCGCGCTCGATGCCGAGAACCGCATCCGCGACGGCGCGACCATGAACCAGATCACCTGGCAGGTCGGCAGCCTCCGCGAGGTGCGCCACGCCACCGACTGGTTCACCGAGATCGGCGTCGAGTACAACCGCACCGGCCGCGACCTTCCGGGCTCCAACTGGCACGTCTATCCGTTCGATCCCGACGGGCGCGTCAACGAGCTCTATTACGGCATCGAGCAGATCGGCTGGGACGGCCTCTCGAAGCCGCGCGACATGTACGAGCAGCGCTTCATGGGCCCGCCCGAGATTCCCTACATGCGGGAAGCCGAGGAAATCCGCATTGCGAAGGAAGCCGGGGTAGACCTCTATGCCGGCACCAATTCGCTGGAGAAGGGCGACGGTACCTACGACGTCGGCGGCGTGATGCTGACGCGCCCGTTCAAGATCACCGGCATCGGGCCGGTGCGCCTCTTCACCGACGACATGCCGGCGGCGCTCGATTTCTACTGCGGGCGGCTCGGATTCACGGTCACCGAGAAGATCGACTGGAAGGGCGAGGAGTGCGTGTTCCTGCGCTGCGGCGCCGAGCACCATTCGCTCGCGCTCTATCCGATGTCGCTCCGCGCCGAGCTCGGCCTGACCGACTGGTCGACGAGCTTTTCGTTCGGCGTGCGGCTCAACGACTACCGCCAGCTCAAGGACGCGGTCGCGTGGCTCAAGGAGTGCGGCGTCGAGATCCGCTATTTCCCGCCGGAGCTGTTTCCCGGCATCGACTACTGCGCCTTCGCCATGGACCCCGACGGCCACGCGATCCAGCTCTATTACGGCATGGAGCAGGTCGGCTGGGACGGCCGTCCGCGCCCGGCATCGGAGCGGCGGAAGATCGACAACGGCAACTGGCCGGAGACGCTCGATCCGCAGTCCGACACGTTCGCGGGTGAGCAGTACATGGGCCCGTGGGGCTGAGCAGCGGACACGGAACTGAAACGACGGACGACCGAGCGCACCACTGAACGCATGGATAAAGGACAGGTATGAAGTTCTCCTTCTTCATGATGCCGCTGCATCATCCCTCGGAAAATCCGACGCTCGCTTTCCACCGCGACATCGATCTCATCCCCTACGTCGAGAGCCTCGATTACGACGAGTTCTGCATCGGCGAACATCATTCGGGCGGCTGGGAGACCATGCCGGCGCCCGAGATGGCGCTGTCGATGGCGGCGGCGAAGACCAGCCGGATCGGGCTCGGCACGTCGGTGATCAACCTGCCGTTCCACCATCCGTTCCACATTGCCGAGCGCATCGCCTTCCTCGATCATCTGAGCCGGGGCCGCGCGCTTCTCGGGATCGGTCCGTCCAGCCTGCCGACCGACAAGAAGCTGTTCCGCCTCGGCAACGACATGACGCGGAAGATGATGGCGGAATCCGCCGACATCATCGTGAAGCTCCTCGAATCCGACGAGCCGTTCAGCCACAGGGGCGAGTTCTGGCAGTTCGACGATCTCCGCCTGCAGCTCAAATCCTACCGCCAGCCGCGCCTGCCGATCGCGATCCCGACCACGGGCGGGCTTGAGAACCTCGACCTCGCGGCGCGCCACGGCATGCAGCTCTGGACGCCCTGCGGCCTCAACCGGCCGGGCGGCGGCGTCTTCACGAAGTTCAAGGCCGACTGGGCGGAGGCCTGCGCCCGCCACGGCCGCACCGTGAACGTCGACGACTGGCGCCTCGTCAGCACGTTCTATCTCGCCGACACTCGCGAGGAAGCGTGGGCCGATGCGCGGGAAGGCATCCTGCGCGAGACCGAGTATTTCTGCTCGATCGGCTTCAAGCCGCTCTACGAGGCCTACAAGGGCCAGCCGATGTCGGAGTTCACGCCGGAATCCATCGTCGAGCGCCGCGATTGGTGCATCGGCACGCCGGAAGATGCCGTTGCCTGGATCGAGAAGAAGCTGGAGGACAACGGCCCGTTCGGCGGCGTGATGCTGTCGATGCACGAATGGGTGCGCTCCGACAAGCACCGCCGCTCGCTCGAACTGTTCGCGCGCTACGTGATGCCGAAATTCCGCGGCCGCGTGTCCCACTTCGCCGAGGAATGGGAGAAGATCAAGGCGCAGGTCGCCGAGCACGGTTCGGTTCAGATCGGGACCGACGAGCGCGGATCCAACCTGCGGACGGGTTGACCCCGGTCAGAAGACGGAGAGGATCAGATATGTCTCTCGAATTTCGGCGCCTGCATCCGACCTTCGCCGCCGAGGTTCGCGGCTTCGACTTCGCCGCGCCGGTGGACGACGCGATGCGCGCCCGTATCGTGGCCGCGATGGACGAGCACGCCGTTCTGGTCTTCGCGAACGATGCGCCCGTCGCCGACGAGGACCACGTGCGCTTCGGCCGCGCCTTCGGGCCCCTCTTGCGCCAGAAGATGCAGCAGACGGTCTCGGGCCGCCGAATCCGGCTCTCGACGGACGAGCTTGTCGATGTCGGAAACCTGGACGAGGAGGGCCGCATCTACGCCGCCGACGATCCGCGGCGCGCGTTCTCGAAGGGCAACCTGCTCTGGCACTCGGACGTTACGTTCGATCCTGTGCGGGCGACCTATTCGCTCCTGTCGGCGCACGTCGTGCCGCCGGCGAAGGCGGATACCGAGTTCGCTGACATGCGCGCGGCCTACGATGCGCTCGCCGATGACATGAAGGCGCGGATCCCGGGGCTCACGGCCGAGCATTCGATCTGGCATTCCCGCGTTCTCGGCGGCATGCCCGAGGTCGGCGACGAGATCAAGGCGACGCGTCCGCCGGCGCGCCATCCGCTCGTCCAGGTCAACCCGCGCACGGGCCGGAAATCGCTCTATCTAGCGAGCCACGCGTCCCACATCGTCGAGCTGCCGCGCGACGAGGGCCGCGCGCTCCTCGACGAGCTCACGGTGCACGCCACGCGGCCCGAATTCGTCTACCGCCACGTCTGGAGCGCGGGCGAGATCGTGATGTGGGACAATCTGCAGACCATGCACCGCGGCACGCCGTTCGACGATACGCTCTACCCGCGCGACATGCGCCGGGTCACGGTGCTGGAGGAGGGCGCCGCCGGTTAGGCGGTCCCCGCGGCGGCGTCAGGCCGCTTCGGTGAATTCCGGCGTCAGGCCGCTTCGGTGAATTCCGGATCGGGCGTGGGCTCGGGTGCCGCGTCCTCGACGGTCGCGATGGCCCGGCGCAGGCGCAGCGCTTCCGCGCAACGGCCCTGGCCGCGGGCTTCGAGCTTCGCGAGCTTCTCCCGGAAGATCGGGAGATACATGGTGATGAATTCGGTCTGCATCCGAACGCGTTCCGTACTGCCTCACTTGCCCTTGGATATACCCGCTGGAACCGCGAATTCAAGCGCGATGTTGCGCTGCAACATGGGGTGCGGCGAAACGCCCGGAAATCCGCGGGCAGGCGTTAAAATTAACGGTAAATCAGCCGCTTAGAGGCCGAGCAGCCGGGCCGCGTTCTTGCCGAGAATGGCGTCCTTGTCGGCGTCCGGAATCGGCAGCCGCGTGACGTGGCCGGTATCCGCGTCGATGAACGGATCGTCGGTTCCGAACAGGATGTGCTCCGCGCCGACCTGGCTGTGCGCGAGCATGAGGGACTCGGGATCGAACGAGCAGGTATCGAAGTAGAGGCGGCGCGCGTATTCGCTCGGCGGCTTCGAGATGTATTTCCGGCAATCCGGGAACAGCTTGTAGCCGTTGTCGAGCCGGGCGAGCAGCATGAGGAGCGCGCCGCCCGTGTGACCCATGATGTAGGGGAAATCCGGGTAGCGCTCGAACACGCCGCCATAGATCAGCCGGGTCGCCACAAGGGTGGTGTCGAAGATCAGGCCGACGCGCAACGGCAGCTCGAACTCGCCGAGGTTCGACATGTCCTTCGGGAACATCGGGTGCTCGTAGACCGGGAGTTTCAACTCGTTGAGGCGCGCCCACAGTGGCTCGAACTTCGGCTGGTTGAGCGCGACGCCGTCGATGTTGGAGCCGATGATCACGCCCTTCATGCCGAGCTCGCCGACGCAGCGGTCGAGCTCGCGGAGGGATTCGTCGACGTTGGCGAGCGGCAGGCTGCCGAGCCCGACGAAGCGGTCCGGGTGCGCGCGGCACAGCACCGCGAGCGCGTCGTTGATCTGGCGCGTCACCTCGATCTGCTGGTCTTCGGGCCAGTAGTAGACGTTGGGCGTGCTGAGCGAGAGCACGCGGACGTCGATGCCCTTGCGGTCCATCTCGCGCAGCCGGTGGTCGATGTCGAACATGTCCGGCCGCGACCAGGCGAGGGTGTAGCCGTTGTGGCGGAACAGCGTCTTGCCGTCGCCGGTCGGCTCCGGCACGAGCCCGAGGAGATTCTGCAGCCGGTCCATGTAGACCGGGTCCACGATGTGCGCGTGAATGTCGATTTTCATCGTTGCCCCCCTCCGGCTTTTGCCGCCGACAGTATCACCGCCGGGCGGAAAGGAAAGGGCCCCGGTGCTGTCCGCGCCGGGGCCCCTATTCGTCGTCGTGCCGGGAGGGATCAGCTGCAGCCGGCGGTGCACTTGCCGGCGCCGTCGAACTCCATCGTCTTGCCGCTGAGCGACGGGTAAGCCGCTGCCTTCGTCAGCTTTATGAAGGCCTCGGTCTTGGAGCCCGCCTTGGGCTTGCCGCCCTGGGTGCCTTCCTCGTTCGCGTGCGAGATGAGGACCGAGACCGGCTTGACCAGGTCGTTCATCACGTAGGCGGCCTCGGCCGGGCCGGTCGAGAAGATGCCGCCGATGTTCATCACCGCGAGCGTCGCGCCGAACTGGCGGCGGACGACGATCTCCTGTTCGGCGGTCACGCCGGTGTCGCCCGAGAGGTAGACCGTGAGGCCGTTGGAGAAGCGCAGCACGTAGCCGCCGGGCGGGCCGACATAGGCGGTGAGGCCGTTGGCCTGCATCTGCTTGGCGATGTCGCCTTCGAGGAACGCCGGGCTGATGCCGTTGCTGTGGACCGCCGGCACGCTCCAGATCGAGACGCCGCCGTGCTTGCGCATGCCGCCGAAGCGCACGAGCTGGACCTGGTTCTTGTCGCCGCCCGCGGCCGCGACCTTGTGGGCGAACCAGCTGTTCATCTCGCCGCCGACGTAGAACTTCGCCTTGGTCTTGACGACGATGTTGACCATGTTCGAGTTCGGCGTGTCGGCGACGGAGATGTCGGGCTTGCCGCAGGTACCGGCATTCGCCGCCTTGCCGTGGCGGTCGCCGAGATGGTCGCCGTGGACGTGGCTCAGAAGCACGCCGTCGATCTTGCCGAGGCGGGGGTCGTCGGCGCCGCGGACGGTGCGGCCCGCGTCGTAGAGGATGCGGGTTCCGTCCGGATCCTCGAAGATCATCGCCCGGTCGAAGGCGCAGAACTCGCCGTCGTGGCTGCCGAGCGGCGTGACCTTGACGGTCTGTGCGGCCGCGGCCCCGGTGAACGCGAGGACCGCCGCTGCCGCGGCATACGCGATTGCCTTCATCTGAAATCTCCCTGTTGGACGTTTATAATTTTTCGGAAGCGTAACACGCGGAGCGCGAAATCGAACCCTGATTTCAGCTCTTGGGGGCCGCGTCGGCATCGAAAGCCTGGCGGAGCGCATCGGCCAGATCGCTTTTCCGGAACGGCTTGCGCAGCAGGGTGCTGTCGCCGATGCGGGCGTTGATGTCGCGGTTGAGGCCTTCCGGATAGCCCGACATGAAGACGACCTTGAGGGACGGCCGGCGGGCGAGCGCTTCCTTGGCGAACTCCGGCCCGTTGAGGCCGCCCGGCAGGACGACGTCGCACAGCAGGCCGTCGATCGGCGCGTCGGCGGAGGCGCGGTCGAGGATGGCCGACGCTTCCCCGGAATCCGCCGCCTCGAGCGCATCGTAGCCGAGCGAGTCCAGGAAGGCGGCGGTCAGGGCCCGGATATCGGGATCGTCCTCGAGCACGAGGAGGCGGCGTCTCGCGCCCGCCGCGGTTGCGGGGGCGGCGGGCGAGGCGGGAACGGCCTCGGGCTCCGTGGCCCAATCGGCGCGGGGCAGGTACATCGTCACCGTCGTCCCGGCGCCGAGCCGGCTCCGGATCGCGACATGGCCGCCCGACTGCTTGATGAAACCGTAGACCATCGAGAGCCCGAGACCGCTGCCTTCGCCGACCTGTTTCGTGGTGAAGAAAGGCTCGAAGGCATGGACCCGCACCTCTTCGCTCATGCCGGCGCCGTCGTCGGTGACCGAGACGCAAACGTAATCGCCCGGCGGCGGGGAGTCTTCGTTCGCGGGAGCCGCCGCAAGTACGGTGGCGTTGCGGCACTCGAACGTCAGCGTTCCCTTGTCCGACATCGCATCGCGGGCGTTGATCGAGAGGTTCACGAGCGCGTTCTCGAGCTGCGCGGGATCGACCCGTGCGGGCCAGAGTCCGGGCGCTGTGTGCGTCGTATAGGTGATCCCGGCGCCCAGCGTGCGCCGAATCAGCGCGGAGACCCGTTCCACGAGATGAGCCACATCGACCGTTCCCGGCCGGAGCGGCTGGCGCCGCGCGAAGGCGAGGAGGCGTTGCGTCAGGTCGGAGCCGCGGCGCGATGCGCGCCGGATGGCCTGCAGCGAATTGTCCGCTTCTCCGTACCGGTCGGCCAGGATCTCCGCGTTGCCGTGGATGATCTGGAGCAGATTGTTGAAATCGTGCGCGACGCCGCCGGTCAGCTGTCCCAGCGCCTCCATCTTCTGGGCCTGGCGCAGCTGTTCCAGCCGTTCCTCGAGCTCGGTGACGTCCTCGGCGACCGATGCGATACGGTAGAACTCGCCCGCCTCGTTGCGGACGGGGAAGAACTGGTGGCGGATCGTCCGGTGGGTCCCGTCAGGGCGGGCGATGCGATAGGACGTTTCGAATGCCTCGGTCCGCCGGGCGACGAGTTCCGCCCGCAATCGCTCCCGGTCGTCCGGGTGCACGGTTTCGAAGAACGACACCGGCCGGCGCACGAGTTCGTCGGACCTGCGCCCCCACACGATCTCGTAAGCCGGGCTGACATAGAATACTTCGCGCCGTCCCGGGTCGGTCATGAAGAAGACCTCCCGGATATTCTCGGCGATCTGGCGGAAGCGGAGATTCGCCTCCTCGACGAGCTGCCGCGTCTCGATACGGTCTTCGAGAAGCTTGAGGAGGCCTCCGAGCATGGCCGTCGCCGGCGTGAAGGTCACCAGCATCGGCACCGCGAGCGTACGCAAAACCGTTGTCGCGTAAGGCTCGGGCAGGAAGGTGAAAAGGCCAAGTTCCACTGCATGGACGACGAACCCGAAGGCGAGAAGTTCGCCGACGCGGATCTTGAGCCAGCCGCGCTTTACCGCTTCGCGATAGGCGAGGCCGAGCGCGATGCAGGAAACGACGACGGCGACCCCGACCGCCGCACCCGGGCCGCCGAGCCAGATTCGGTAACCGGCCGCGATTACGCCAGCGATCGCCGATACCGCCGGACCGCCCATCAGACCGCAGATCGCCAGTACCACGGAACGCGCATCGAAAATCACGCCGGGGGCGATGACGATGGGCGTCATCATGCCGACGATGCAGACGAAGCCGTAGGTAAGACCGGACAGAACGACGCGCGGCATCTCGCGGTCGCGCAGCTTGATGCCGATGAAGCCCTGGATTGTGCAAAGGGCGAGAAGGAAGGCGACGCCTTTGGCGAATTCGACGAACATCGGCTGGCTGTCTAGGACGGACGGATCGTTACGCGTATTACGCCGGTCGCGCCTAAGTTAACCCGATGCTAGCCGTTGGGGGAATCGTTTCCGGCCGTCATTCTTGCAATCTCTTCGCGGAACCGCGCACGCAGCAGGTAACCGCGAAGCGCCGCGGCGAGGATGACCGTGGCCGAGACGGCGACCGGCAGCCGGAAATCGGTAAAATCCGCGACGATCCCCATCGCGAACGCGCCTACGGCGGGCGTTCCCAGCCACATCATGCCGTAGAGGCTGACGACGCGTCCCCGGATCGAATCCGGTACGTTCGCCTGGATCAGCGACTGCACGATGATGCCGCAGCCGTTGAGCATCGCTCCCCAGAACGCGATCACCAGCGCACCTACCAGCAGATCGCCGCTCGCCGGGAACGTAAGTCCCGTGAGCGGAATGGCGACGACGAATTTCGCCGGGCTGTGGAGGAGGGCGTCGCTCCGCGTGAACAGGAGCTGGAACGCCGCGAGGAAGACGAGGCTGACGACGAGAATCTCCGCGAGGCCGGTCATGCGCCCCCGCTGCGAGAGCCAGAAGCCCGAGATCAGCGAGCCCAGCCCCGCCGCGCCGGTCAGCACGGCGAGCCCGTCCGCGCCGAAATGGAAGATCTTGTCGGCATAGGCCGGCAGCAGTTCCGCCGTCGCGCGGCCGAAGAACGAGAAGCAGAACACCATCACGATCAGCGGTCCGATGAAGCTGTTCGCAGAGACGTAGCGCACGCCTTCCATGATCTCCGCCGGAACCGCGGCGAGGGTCTTGGTCGACGGCGCGCGCGGGGCGACCTCGATCATGTAGAGCGTGACCAGCATCGGGATGTAGCTGAAGGCGTTGACGAGGAACGTCACGCCGACGCCGAAATTGAGGATGATCGCCGCCGAGATCGCGGGGCCGATCATGCGCGACGTGTTCCAGATCGTCGAATTGATGCCGATCGCCGACGTCATCTCGCTGCGCTTGACGATGTTGCCGATGAGCGATTGGCGGAACGGCTGATGGATGCCCTGCATCGTTCCCTGGAACAGCGCGAGGCAGAACAGCAGCTCGACCGTCATCATCCCGGACAGGGTGAAGAAGGCGAGCGCGAACGCCTGGCACATGTTGGCGTACTGGACGAAGCGCACGGCGCGGAGGCGGTTTATGCGGTCGGCGAAGGCTCCTGCAATCGGTGCGACCACGACGGTCGGCGCGAGGTCGGCGAAGGCGACGAGACCGAGCCAGGTGCCCGAATGGGTCAGTTCCCACGCGTACCAGCCGACCGCCATGCGCTGGATCCATGTGCCCAGCAGCGAGGGGATCGCACCGTAGGTGTAAAGCCGATAGTTACGGTTGGCCATGGCGGCGGAAATGCCGCCGAGACGGGCGGTGAGAGCCATGGGCTCTCCTTACTCCTCCGCTTGGCGCTTGTCTCGCGGCGATTGCGGGCCTAAATAGCCGCGATGCAGACCGAAGACGAAAAGCGCCCCGATCCGGTGGCCGAATACATCCTGGAAGCCTTGGCGGAGCGCGGACCGCTCGCGCCGATCGACGTCGCCCGCGCCTATGGCGAGAAGCGGCGGCGTCCGAGCGACAAGCCGGACGCCTGGCGCCGCTACATGATGCCCGTGAAGCAGCAGATGCTACATCTCGCGCGCGCCGGAAAGATCGAGATCGTCCGCAAGGGCGAGGTCGTCGATCCCGAGGATTTCCGCGGCATCGTGCGGATGCGCCTGCCTGCCTGATCGCCCCGGCCTGATCGCCCCGTCCTGATCCTTCAGAACAACACTCCGCCGAGCCAAGTGTGCGCGAGCCATCCGGCCGCGAAGCCCGACAGGAACTGGATGTCGACGATGAAGTTGAACAGCCAGCCCGCGGCGAAGATCGCCGGGTACTGAACGACGAGCGCCGTCTTCCGCATATCCTTAACCCCCGTTGCGCGGCCCCGATCCTACGGCGAAATGCGGCGGAAATTGGGCGGGAGCACGCGCGCTTCCAGGTGCGCATCCGGGGGGCGTTTTGCGTGCAGCAGGACCGGCGCCGTCACACCGCCCCTTGACCTGGCCGCGGGCCCCTTACAAATGAGTTCCATGCCGGACAGCACGCCCAACCCGCTTTCGCTGGCCCCGTATTCGCCGACCCGCCGCGGCTTTCTCGCCGCGTCGGCTGTCTCCGCCGCGGCACTGCTGCTGCCGTCCGGTGCGGGCGCGCAGACCGGCGGTCGCATCCTGCGCGCCATACCGTCCACGGGCGAGCGTATCCCGGCGATCGGAATGGGCACTTGGATCACCTTCAACGTCGGCGGCAGCGAGGCGCTGCGGCGGGCCCGGCTGGAGGTGCTGCGTACGTTCTTCGCGCGTGGCGGCGCGATGGTAGATTCGTCGCCCATGTACGGCTCGTCGCAGGAGGTGGTCGGCTGGTGCCTCGAACGCCTCGATAATGCCGCCGGCCTGATGTCCGCCGACAAGGTCTGGACGCCCGCCGGCGGCGATGCGTTGTCCCAGCTCGCCGATGCACGGCAGCGCTGGGGTGTCGGCCGCATCGACGTGATGCAGGTCCACAATCTCGTCGACTGGGAGGAGCATCTCGCCGTGCTGGCCGACGAAAAGGCTGCCGGACGCATCCGCTATATCGGGATCACGACGTCGCATGGCAGCCGCCATGCGGAGATGGAGCGCATCATGCGCGCCCGCGACCTCGATTTCGTGCAGTTCACCTATAACGTCGTCGACCGGTGGGCCGAGGACCGCCTGCTGCCGCTAGCCGCCGAGCGCGGCCTCGCCGCGATCGTCAACCGCCCCTTCCGGGAGAAGCGTCTGTTCCGCATGTTCGGCGGCGAACGGCTGCCCGACTGGGCGGCGGAATTCGACTGCCGCAACTGGGCGCAGTTCTTCCTGAAGTTCGTTATTTCGCACCCCGCGGTCACCTGCGCGATCCCCGCCACCTCGCGGGCCGACCATATGGAGGAGAACATGGGCGCGCTTTACGGCCGCCTGCCCGATGCGGATCTGCGCCGCCGCATGGTTCGCTATATCGAGAGCCTGTAACGGCGCCCGGACCCGCCCCGCATGATGCTTCCCTACACGGCTGAGGTCTGGTTCGCCGCGCTGGCGGAATACCATGCGACCTGGTTTCCCGGCCCGGTGCTGATGATGCTGGCGGCGGTCTCGGCGTTCGTTGCCGGGCTCCGGGGCGGTCCGGAGGGCGGGCGTGCGGCCTTCTGGTTCCTCGCCGCATTGTGGTTCTGGGTCGGCGCGGTGCACCAGATCCTGCATATGGCGAACCTCAACTTCATGGCGCCGGTCTATGGCGGCGCTTGGATCGCGGGCGGCGTGCTGTTCGCCGCCTATGCCGGGTTACGCCGCGACACGCGCCTCATCTTTACAGGCGATGCGCGCGGGCACGCGGCGCTGGCGCTCGTCCTGCTGGGACTGATCGTCTATCCCCTCGCGGGTCTTGCGCTGGGATACGGCTGGCGGTCGGTTCCGCTCGCGGGCGCCGCACCCGACCCGACGGCGATCCTGACGGCGGGAATGATCCTCGCCCTGCGGAGGCCGCCGCTGTGGCTGTTCGTTCCGCCGCTCTTATGGGCGGTCGTCGCCGGGGTATCGGCCTACCTGCTGGATTTTCCGCTGTTCTATGCGCCGCCCGCGGCGGTGGCGGTCGCCCTGGGCCTTGCGCTGCGGGGCCGGAAGCGGGACTGAGCGCCGCCTCTCAGAACATCTCGAAATACTCGCGGTGCTCCCAGTCGGTCACGGACGACAGGAAGCGCGCGATCTCGGCCTTCTTGATGTGGATGAAGTAGTCGACGAACGTGTCGCCGAAGGCCGCGCGCAGGGTCGCGCTTTTGTCGAGCGCCGAAATCGCATCCATCAGGTTGGTCGGCAGCCTTGAGGCATGCGCGGCGTAAGGATCGTCGGTCGGCGGCGGCGGGGTGAGGTTGTTTTTCAGCCCGTCGAGCCCGCTCGCGATCTGCGAGGCGAGGTAGAGATAGGGATTGGCCGCGGGCTCGCCGACGCGGTTCTCGAGCCGTGTCGCCGGATCGCCCGGTCCGGTGCCGACGACGCGGAGCATCGCGCCCTTGTTGTCGCGGCCCCAGACCGTGCGGTCGGGGGCGAGCGAGTTCGGCTTGTAGCGCTTGTAGCCGTTGATCGTCGGCGTGGTGAACGAGACGGCGGCGTCGGCGTTCTTGAGGATGCCCGCGACGAAATTGAGGCCCGCGGGCGACAGCAGCTCGTCATCGGTGGCGGGCGCGAGCGCGTTCTTGCCGTCGGTGCGGCGTTCGAGCGACTGGTGCAGGTGCCAGCCGCTGGCAAAGGCATTCGGCAGGCCCGGGCGGCACATGAAGGTCGCGTGGTAGCCGCGGCGGCGGCAGCTTTGCTTCACCACGTTGCGGAACAGCATCATGTTGTCGGCGGCTTCGAGACCTCCGGCGGGTCCCAGCGTGAACTCGAACTGGCTCGGACCGAACTCCGCTTCGAGCGTCCGGAGCGGCAGGCCGAGCGCGAGGAGGTCGCGGCGCAGGAACTCGAACACCGGGTCGAGCTGGTCGAAGCGCATCTCGGTCAGGTAGTGGAAGCCGTGCGCGATCAGGCTGACCTCGGGCGGGCTCGCCGGCTGGGTCGAGAGCTCGGGCCGGAGATTCGGAT
Source organism: Alphaproteobacteria bacterium (assembly GCA_038106605.1). GTDB lineage: Bacteria > Pseudomonadota > Alphaproteobacteria > MPNO01 > UBA830 > JAYOEF01. The sequence continues at coordinate 5,174 of JAYOEF010000062.1, read as the reverse complement.
CCTCCAGCTTGTAGATGTGGCACTCGACCTCGATGCCGCCGATATAGTCGAAGCCTTCCGCTTCAAGCCCGGCGAGCTGCTTCTTCAGGATCGCGCGCGTCGAGAACGGAACCGGCTCGCCGTTCGCGAGATAGCCGTCGCACAGCAGCCAGCCGGTGCCGGGCGCCCATGGAAGAATTCGGAAGGAAGACGGGATCGGGATCGCGACGAAGTCGCCCGCGTTCTCCATCTCCGGGATGCCGAAGCCGCCGCCCGGGCTGAACACCGGGAAGACGGTGGTATGGGACGTGTCCTTGGCGAGCAGCGTCGTGGTGATGGCGCAGCCGTTCCGCATCGCCTGCGCGGCTTCCGGCGCCATGATCGTCTTGCCGCGGAGGATGCCGTGCTGGTCGGGGAAGGAGAGGCGGACGACCTCGATATCGTTCTCGGCGATCAGGCGGAGAACGCGCTCGGCTTCCGCCGCGTCCGTGTCGGACCACAGTCCGTAGGCCTCGACGAAGCCCGTCCGGCCCATCGTGTCGCTGCGGCGCGCCATGTCAATTCTCCAGCGCTTCCGCGGCTTCCTGGGGGAAGGCCTCCCTGGCCCAGTGCGACCGGCGTCGGCGTTCGCGCGCCGTGCGCTTCCACGCCTCGCGCCAGTCGGCGGCGGGCGCCACCGTGTCGATAGCGACGAGGCCGCGAATCTTTTCGGGCTCCGGCATCCGTGGATTCACCGGCAGATCGTCGCCCTTCGCCACCGCGTCGATGGAGGCGAACAGGAGCTTGCGGTTGGCGATGATCGCGCGGTCGGAGGTTCCGAGATGCTCCACCGTGCGGTCCTGGATGGTGCCGAGCGATTCCACCGCCCACTGGTCGTGCACGTTGATGTCCTCGCCCATGCCCGTATAGGTCTGCGTCCGCTGCTCGGCCGGGTCGTAGCCGTAGTCGTTCGCGGCGTTGCGCCGCGGCTTGTAGTCGGGAAGAGTGTAGAGCTTGAGGCGGTCGTTCCGCATGCGCTCCTTGTCGACCGTCTGCGTGAAGCTCGAAAAGATCGCGTACCACCAGCTCGTCCGGTCGTCGATCGGTACGTGCCACTGGGTCAGCATCATGTCGTTGCTGATCGGGATGATGATCGCGTTCGGGAAGATCTGGTTGGTGACGCGGACATGCATCTCGGCGTCGCTGATCCGCCGCAGCGCGAAGATGCGAAGGCCCGTCTCGCTCTGCTCGGTCTCGATCTCGGGGCAGTCGTATTCGCGTAGCACCTTGGTGATGGCGAGCGCGTTCTCCTCGGTCGAGAAGCGGAACTGCTGGCCGTAGGATTTCTCGTCGGTCTCGTCCTCGAAGAAGCGATGTAGGAACGAGGCGTGCGCCGGGTCGATGCCGACCTCGTTGAGCTGCAGCCAGTTGCAGTCGACGAAGCCCTTGAAGGCGAAGGTGCTCTCGTCGGGCGCGTCGAAGCAGTCGAAGGCGGGGAAGGGCGGCGGGTCGCCTGGGCCCATGTAGGCGAAGACGATGCCGTTCTTCTCGACGCAGGGATAAGCCGTGTGGCGGATCTTGGTGTGGAAGTTGCTGCCGCGGGGCTCGGCGGGCTGCTCCAGGCAGCGCCCCTCGGCGTCGAACAGCCAGCCGTGGAACGGGCAGCGCAGCCCGCCGTCCTCCAGCCGTCCGAAGCACAGGTCGGCACCCCTGTGCGGGCACTTGCGCCCGACGAGGCCGTAGCCGCCGGCCTCGGTCCTGAACACGACGAGATCCTCGCCGAGGAGGCGCACCGCCTTGGCGGGGCGCTCGGGCGTCAGTTCCTCGGTGAGCGCGGCGGGCTGCCAGTAGCGGCGCATCAGCTCGCCGCAGCCGGTTCCGCGATCGGTCTGCGTGACGAGACGGTTCTGTTCGGCGCTGAGCATGGGGAAAGCTTACCTCTACCGGCGGGATTTCCGAAGACGATAGCGAAATTAGTTGGTATTGCCAACGAACTCTTCTATCACTCCTCCGGAGAGGGAGGCGGCGATGACGAAGGCGCAGGAGCCGGCGAATAGCCCGGACGTCGACATCGGCAAGCTTGCGGGCTATCTCGGCTACCAGATCCGCCAGGCGCAGACGGCGTCGTTCCGCGATCTCGCGGCGCCGCTGAAATCCCTCGGCCTCACGCCCGGGGAGTTCAGCCTGCTCTCCATCGTCCGCGCCAACCCTGGCCTCCGGCAGGCCGATCTCGTCCAGGCCTACGGTCTCGACAAGTCGACGCTGTCGGTGGCGGTCGCGCGGCTCGCGAAGCGCGGGCTGATCCGCCAGCGCCGCGACGAGGAAGACCGGCGGCGTCAGGCTTTCGATCTCACGGCGGAAGGCGGGCGTGTCCTCGACCGCGCCACGGAGATCGTCGAGGACCAGGAGCGGCGGATGGCCGAAGCGCTTCCTCCAGGCGAGGCGGAGCGCCTTATGGATGTACTTCGCCGCATTGTCGCTGCCCTCGACGCCCGATAGCATGCCTCGACCCCGGCACGCGGGGTACAGGGAGGAAAGAACAGGATGAATCTCAAGGTCGATATTCCGCTGGCCTCGGCGGACAAGATCATCGCCGCGGCGATGAAGGCGGGGCGCAAGCACAAGATGCTGCCGCTTGCCGTTGCCGTGCTCGATGCCGGCGGCAACGTGGTCGCGGTGAAACGCGAGGACGGCTGCGGCATCATGCGCACCGACGTTGCCATCGGAAAGGCGTGGGGCGCGCTCGCCATGGGCATCCCGACGCGCTTGCTGCGCGACCGCCTCGCCGACCGGGTGGGGTTCCAGGCGGCCTTGGGCGCGGTGTCCGACGGCCGTTTCGTGCCGGTGCCGGGCGGCGTGCTGATCCTGGACGCCGATGGGAAAACGATCGGCTCCGTCGGCATCTCGGGCGACACGTCGGACAAGGACGAATATGCCGCCATCGCCGGCATCAAGGCGGCGGGGCTCGTCTCCAATCCCGCCGAACCCGCGCCCAAATGGGCAGAATCCAAGCTCTGAGGAGAAAGACATGGCAGGCATCGCCCGTCTCCGCGATTTCGTCGTCGGCGTCACCGAACTCGCGGAGCGTGTCTCCGACGACGAGGACCGCATGGTTGCCGGCACCCGCAACCTCCTCGCCGATCTCGTCCGCAAGGACGATTGGCTGCCCGACGCCTTCGCCGTGCCGGGCGAGAAATACCGGCAGTACCTGCTGCATTGCGACCCGCTGCAGCGCTTCTCGGTGGTCAGCTTCGTCTGGCCGGCGGGCGAGACGACGCCGGTGCACGACCATACGGTCTGGGGCCTGATCGGCATGCTGCGGGGTGCCGAGATCGGTCAGCGCTACGACCGCGCGCCGGACGGAATGCTGATCGCGGGAGAGAGCGGAAAGCTCGAGCCTGGCGACATCGACATGGTCTCTCCGACAGTCGGAGACATCCACACCGTCTCGAACGCGCTCCGGGACCGCGCGTCGATCAGCATCCATGTCTACGGTGCAAACATCGGCGCGGTGAAGCGCCACGTCTTCGATCCCGCGACCGGCGCGCCGAAGGATTTCATCTCGGGATATACGGGCGACACGGTCCCCAACCTCTGGGACCTCTCGCACGGATAAGGCGAGGTAGAGGCGGGGGCGGCTTTTCCGGCCGCCCCGGATCTCCTAGAAGCGGATCACGCTCCGGATCGACTCGCCCTTGTGCATCAGGTCGAACGCGTCGTTGATCTGCTCGAGCGGCAGCGTGTGGGTGATCATCGGGTCGATCTCGATCTTCCCCTCCATGTACCAGTCGACGATCTTCGGCACATCGCGGCGGCTCTTGGCGCCGCCGAAGGCCGTGCCCTTCCAGACGCGGCCCGTCACGAGCTGGAACGGCCGGGTCGAGATCTCCTGGCCGGCGCCCGCGACACCGATGATGACGCTGACGCCCCAGCCGCGGTGGCAGCATTCGAGCGCCTGGCGCATCGTGTTGACGTTGCCGATGCATTCGAACGAGTAGTCCGCGCCGCCGCCGGTGAGATTCACGAGATAGGGGACGAGATCGCCCTCGACCTCCTTCGGGTTGACGAAGTGGGTCATGCCGAAACGCTCGGCCATCTCCTTGCGCGACGGGTTGATGTCGACGCCGACGATCTTGTCCGCGCCCGCGAGCCGCGCGCCCTGGATGACGTTGAGGCCGATGCCGCCGAGCCCGAAGACGACGACGTTGGCGCCTGGCTCGACCTTCGCCGTGTTGATCACCGCGCCGATGCCGGTCGTCACGCCGCAGCCGATGTAGCAGATCTTGTCGAACGGCGCGTCCTCGCGGACCTTGGCGAGCGCGATCTCGGGGACGACCGTGTGGTTGGCGAAGGTCGACGTGCCCATGTAGTGGTGGATCGCGTCCTTGCCTATGGAGAAGCGGCTGGAGCCGTCCGGCATCACGCCCTTGCCCTGGGTCTCGCGGATCGAGGTGCAGAGGTTGGTCTTGCCCGAAAGGCAGGACTTGCACTGGCGGCATTCGGGAATGTAGAGCGGGATCACGTGATCGCCCTTCTTGAGCGTCGTCACGCCCGGCCCGACATCGACCACGACGCCCGCGCCCTCGTGGCCGAGGATCGCCGGGAACAGGCCCTCGGGATCCGCGCCCGACAGCGTGAACTCGTCGGTGTGGCACACGCCGGTCGCCTTGATCTCGACGAGGACTTCGCCCGCCTTCGGCCCGTCGAGCGTGACTTTCTGGATGCTGAGCGGCTTTCCGGCTTCGATTGCGACGGCGGCGCGGGTCTCCATGACGAACTCCCTTTAAGGCGAAAAATCTCTGAGGTTTGCGGCGCGCATGTTTCCAGCCGCACGGTGCCGATGCAAGGATTATCGGGCCGTGAAACTCAGCCGGTTTCGGCGGCCGAAATCGCGTCGAGCACGGGCATCAGGTATTTCCGAAACCGTTCCGGATTCTCGCTCATCGGGAAATGGCCGAGCTTCTCCATGATCGTCGCCGCAACGCCGATCTTCTCCGCCGTGCGCAGCGTTTCGTCCGGCGTGCACGAGAAGTCGTATTCGCCGGTCAGCAGGTAGACCGGGCACTTGGCGGGATCGATCTCGGCCACACGATCCCGGTAGTCGGAATCGGCGCGGTAGAAATGGAGATCGCCCCGGAAGATGCCGGGCCCGCTCGCGAGATAGCCCCACAGCGTCTCCCAGCGGTACTCGTCCGGGCTCTGCGGCGCGACGAGGC
>JAYOEF010000061.1:0-18110 GCA_038106605.1 Alphaproteobacteria bacterium | reverse complement strand
TGTGCGTGCCCCAGCCCGGCGCCGACAGCATCAGGTCGCCGGCCTTCCATTCGTAGACCTTACCCTCGACTGTCGAGCGGCCGGTGCCGTGGAAGTAGTAGTTGATCGCGGCCGACACGTGGCGGTGCGGGCGGTCGACGATCTTCGGCGGCCGCACCGTCATGGTCGCGAAGAAGCTCGGCGTCGTGCCGTTGAAGCGCGTCGTCATCGGGTTGAACAGGAGATAGAGCCGGCGGCCCTTGTAGTCCTTGCCGAGCGCAGTGAGCTTGTCGAGCTCGCGCTTCACGTCCTGCCACGGCCAGTGCAGGGCCTTCGATTCGACCGACGCGGGGTTGATCAGCGTCTCGTACGGCATCAGCCAGGCGCCGTCGTCGTTGAGTTGGAAGGTGCCGTAGGGGCTCTTGCTCGTCGGGTCGGTCGCGGCGGCTTCGGCGCGCGCCTTTTCCTCGGCAGCCTGTTTCACCGCGGTCTCGACGAGTTCCATCATCGGCGGCGGGTTCTCGTCGACGATGTGGACGTTCATCTTCTCGAGGAGCGAGGCGTTCGAGTAGGTCAGGCGGACGTGCAAGTCCTTCGAGTCGTTGACGTGCCAGTAGGTCGCCATCGAGGGGAAGTTGTACACGTCGTACTGGTTGTAGTGGATCTTCTTGCCGTTGACGATCGAGTGCCCCTCGCCGCGGATGCAGAAGTTCACCTGGGTCGAGTTGTGGCGGATCGGAGCGGTCTGCTCGCCGGGCTTCAGGACCTCGAGCGTGACGCGGACGCCGGGGTTGAGGCCCGGGCCGACGCCGAGCTCCTGCCAGCGCGGGTGGACGATCAGCGACTGGCGCCGTCCGTTTTCGGGGCGCGGCTGCTCGGCGAGGCGCTCGACCTCTTCGTCGATGTCCTCCTTGGAGATCAGGAGGGGTTCCCAGAGGTCGAGTTTCTCCGGATGGCGATAGCCCGTCCGGTCGATGAATTTCGGATTGTCGCTCATTTTCCTCTCCTTCGGCGTGCCGACAGGCCGCCGTCTTCGGCCGCCCGGAAAAGGGTTCCCCGGGCCGGCCGGATAATTCTTAGATATCTTAGTATTTCGCCCGTCGAACGGTCAAGGGTTTCGCGAGTCCTCGGCGGCCAGATTTTCGCGGATTCTCTTGAGAAGCAGCCGGAGCTGCGCAAATTCCGCGGCGCTCAGACCGGCGGTCGCGGTCTCGTTCACGTCGTAGGCGAGCGGCATCAGCTCGGTCTTCAGCGCCTGCGCCTTGTCGGTCAGGAAGATGTTGATCGTGCGCCGGTCCTTGGGGTTGCGGACGCGCCGGATGAGCCCGTTGCGGGCGAGCAGGCGGAGCGCGCTCACCGTCGTCGGCTCGGTGGTGCCGACGCGGCGGCTGAGCTCGCGCTGGCTCAGGCCTTCCTCGAGCCACAGCGCGCGGAGGAAGTACCACTGGCCGGGCGTGATCTGGTGCGAATGGAGCCGCGTGCGAAGCGCCTTGGCGAACAGCAGGTGCGTGTCGCGGATCAGGTATCCCGCGCTGTCCTCAGGCTGGAGATCCGCCGGATTCTCACCCGCCTGTCCCCGTGCCACCCCTTCGGCTTCCCTCGTTGGAGCGTTGTTGATTTCAGCCTCGCTGCTGTCGTTCAGCTATAGAATTTTTTTTCCTTAGATATCTTATTGCTGAATGGCAGGCCCGACAAGCGACTCACCGGGCGTCCGCTCAGGGCAGGAAATCGGCGAGATCGACATTCTCCAGGTTCCGCGGCGTCGCCATTTCGAAACGGTCGCGCTCCGATGACGACGGCGGCGGCTTGGTCGCATCGATGATCAGCTTGGTGCCGATCCGGTACATCGCGCTCATGCCCGGGACGATGTCGGAGACGTTGTCGAGCGACCAGATGCGCGTGTTGGGGACCTTCACGACATCGCGGGAGGCGTGGACCCTCGTTGTAATGGACCAGAAGATCTGCCGCAGGTCCGAGGCGTCGATGTCCTCGTCGACGGCGATGGCAAGCTTCGGATGCAGGTACGGGCTCGATAGCGCGGCCATCAGGGCCGTCTTCGCCTGGCCCTCGATGCGCGGCCGCATCTTGAGGACGATCGCCATCAGTCCGGAGATGCCGAGGAGACGAACGTCGAGGAGGTCGAACCCTCCCTCGACGTTGCGGAGGTGATCCGTCACGACGGTCTCGATGCAGGTGCCGGTGATCGACTGGGTGTCGGTCATCGGCGCGCCGCACTGCATGGCGTAGAAGACAGGGTTCTTCCGGTGGGTGATGCACTTGACGCGGAAGATCTCGGTCGAGCCCTCCATCGCGTAGGTGCCGGTGGCCTCGCCGAACGGGCCTTCCTCGACCATGCCTTCGGGCAGGATCTCGCCCTCGATAACGAGCTCGGCTTCCGCAGGGACCTCGATGTCGATGGTCTCGCACTTCACGAGGCGGATCGGGTCGTCGATCAGCGAGCCCGCGATCTCGAGCTCGTCGAGCCCGTAGGAGGACGTGAAGCCGGAGGCATAGTAGATCGCCGGGTGCGCGCCGATGACCATTGCGACAGGCATCGGTTCGTTGCGCGCCTGGTACTTCTCGTAGATGCGAAGCGCGTGGCGCGGGCAGATCAGGAAACCGGTGCGGTCGGGCCCCATGATCTGCTGGCGGTGGATCGACATGTTGCGGATGCCGGTCTCCGGGTCCTTGATGATCGCCATGCCCGACGCGATGTAGCGGCCGGGATCCTTCTCGGCGTGCCACATCGCGGGAATCTTCGTGAGATCCGCGTCGGTGCCATGGAGGATCACCTCCTTGACGGGAGCCGCGGCGCGGCCGACCTCGACGGGTTTGACCTGGCGCTTGATCCGCTCGACGAGGCTCGGGATCAGCCGGTCCTCCTCGATCCCGAGCGCGATCGACCATTTCCGCCGGTCGGTGATGACCTGGTTCACGAGTTCCCAGCCGGGATAGCCCTTGAGGTTGGTGAACAGCGTCGCCTTGCCGAGCTGGTCGTAGGCCTTCCAGCCGATCGCCGCGACGTTCTCGCTCGGATCGGCTTCCTTCGTTATGCGGATCAGCTCGCCCTGCTGTTCGAGATTCGCAATGTGGCCCCTCAGCGACTGGTCGCGCATTTTCGTCCCCGTGGTTATGATCCGAGGAGAGATAGCGTTACGGGGATGCCATGAAAAGCGTGAACGACATCGGCGGCGACAAAGCAGGCCCCATTCCGATGACCGAGGTGCCGGTGGCCGACTGGGCGTTGCTGGCGACGGCACTCGGTAACGTTCTTGGCCCGCGCGGGAAGAAGCTGGTCACTCTCCATGAGGTGCGGCGCGCCCGCGAGGAGCTCGGCCCCGCGCGTTACCATGAGCTGGGCTATTTCGAGCGCAGCCTCCAGGGCCTGCATGACATACTCGTCGAAAAAGGCATCCTCAGCGCCGACGAGGTCAGCAAGCGCATCGACAGGCTAAGATCGCAGTAAGGCCGGCTTGAAAAGGGGCGCCAACAGCCGCAGGATGAGACAAACGAGAGGGACAAGATGAACCAGCGCCAGCATGACATGGGCGGTATGAAGGCCGGACCGATCGAACTCGCCGAACACCCGGCGGAACCTTGGGCCAAAATGGTGACGTCGGTGGCTGCGGCGCTCCGAGAGCGCGACCTGATGCGAATCGACGAACTGCGCCGCGCGCTCGAGGACCTGCCCGAGGACGTCTATGCGCAGGACTACTTCGAGCGGTGGTCGGAGGCGATGGTGAACCTCCTCGAGGAAAAGGGAATTCTGACCCATGCGGAGGTCGAGGCACGAATGGCGGCGCTTCGCGAGAAACTGGGAGAGTGACAATGCCGTTGTTCAGCGTGGGAGACCGCGTCCGCATCCGCAACAGCCATCCGCCGGGACATCGTCGGACGCCCTTCTATGCCCGAGGCAAGACCGGGGTGATCGAACGCTATTGCGGCGATTTCCGAAACCCGGAGGAACTCGCCTACGGTTTCGACGGCACGCCGAGGCGCGAGCTTTACCGGGTGCGTATTGTGCAGGCCGACATCTGGCCCGACTATGCCGGAGCCCCCCAGGACACGCTCGATCTCGAAATCTACGATCACTGGCTCGAAAGGGTCGAGGAGTAGGACCATGACCACCGACGAACGCGGCACTCACGGGCACGACCATGACCACGATCACGGTCATTCCCACCCTGGAACGACGCCGGATACTAACGAGACGGGGCATTACGAACTGATGGCCCAGGCGATGAAGGAAATCCTCATCGAGAAGGGCGTAATCGGCGCCGACGACGTGCGGCGCAATCTCGAATTTCTGGACAGCCGGGATCCGGCCGACGGTGCACGCATCGTCGCGCGCGCCTGGACCGATCCGGAATTCAAGAAGCGTCTCCTGACGGACGGCACCTCAGCCGTCGAGGAGATGGGTTTCAACATGGGCGACGCCGAACTCGTCGTCGTCGAGAACACCGAGTCCGTGCACAACATGATCGTGTGCACGTTGTGCTCCTGCTATCCGCGCCCGATCCTCGGCTTGCCTCCGGACTGGTACAAGTCGAAGAGCTATCGCAGCCGGGCGGTGATCGAGCCGCGTGGCGTGCTGCGCGAGTTCGGCACCATCGTGCCCGACGACGTGACCGTCCGGGTCCACGATTCGAATGCGGACATGCGCTATCTCGTGTTGCCGAAGCGGCCTGCCGGGACGGAAGGCTGGTCGGCGGAGCGTCTCGCGGCGATCGTCACCCGCGACTGCATGGTCGGCGTTACGCTGCCGAAGCTCTGATCTCGGGCGACGGCGGGCGGACGGTGCGCGCCGCCGGGAAGGCGATCGTCACCGCGGTGCCGCGGCCGAGGGCGCTGTCGAGCTGCAGGAAGCCCCCATGCAGCTCTGCGAAGGATTTCGCGATCGGCAGGCCGAGCCCCGTTCCGCCATGGTCGCGCGCAAACGATCCGGCGACCTGCCCGAACGGCTTCATGACCGTTCCGATGTCTTCTTCGGCAATTCCCGGCCCTTGATCTTGGACGACGAGGAGAATCTCTCCGACGGGTCCGAGCTCTCCCGTTACGTCCACATTCGCGCCGTCCGGCGAGAATTTGACGGCGTTGGAGAGGATGTTGATGAGCATCTGGCTGATGCGCCGTTCGTCGCCCCGCATCCGCACGCCTTCCCGCGGAAGCGTCACGGCAATCGTCAACTGTTTGCCGTCGGCAACCGGCTGCACCATCGCGACGGACTGGCGCACCATGTCCTCCAGCGCGAATTCGGTTTCTTCGATCTGCAGGTTGCCGGTTTCGATCTTCGACATGTCGAGCACGTCGTCGACGATCCCGAGAAGATGGCGGCCGCTGTTCCAGATGTCATCGAGATAAGACCTGTACTTTTCCGAGCCGATCGGCCCGAAGAGTCCCTGGCGCATCGTGTCGGAGAAGCCGAGGATGGCGTTGAGCGGCGTGCGCAGCTCATGGCTCATATTTGCGAGAAATTCGGATTTCAGGCGGCTCTGCTCGCTTGCCGCGGCCGCTTCCGCGGCAAGCGCGAGGTTCTCTCGGTGGCGGGCAGCGACGTCGCGGTCGCGTTGGAAGATAACCCAAAGCAGCACGACGTAAAGAAAGCTCAGCGTGGCCCCGACGACGAGGAACTGGTTCCGGCTCGATCGGCCGATGCGTGCGAGGAGTTCGGTGAGGTCGTAGTACACCTCGAATACGCCCTCGACCGCTCCGGACGGCGATAGCACCGGGATGTAACTGGAAAGAACGTCGCGATCGACGATCTCCTGCTCGAAGGCGCTGAAAGTGTCCCGATGCGAAAGCTCGCTCACGACGTGGCCGCCGCGTGCGGAGACGAAGCCCGCGTTGCTTCCCTTGTCTTCGCCGATCTGTGAGGCCTGGGTCGAGAAGATCGTCTTGCCGCGGAGGTCGTATATCTTGACCTTGAGGACCGCCAGGCCGCGCATTTTCTCGATCGTATCGGCGCGCAGCTGCGCGGTCGTCGGGTGACGGCGGATAGAGGCCGCGTCCAGGCCTGACGCCTCGGAGAAAAATTTCTCGTAGTTCGGGCGGATCGAATTGGCGAACGCGCGCGTAAGCGCGATGTTGTTCCTTTCCGCCATCGCCCGGAGGTCGGCGACGGATGTCTCCCGGCCGCCGAAATAGAGCATGACGCCGGCGACGGCGACGATAACGCCGCACACGAGTGCGAAACGCCCGGTAAGCGCTCTCGGTTGCTTGAGATTCACGTCAAGTTCTCCTCGACGCGGCACACTGGCAGGAAATGCTTAGAAAATCGTATATGTCCCCGGGCGCCCGCGGTTCAGGCGGCCAGTTCGTCGGGACCGGGCGCCGGCATGTTCTCGATCCGGACACGGGCGGCCGGGATCTGAACCTTTGCCGTCGTACCGACGCCAGGGGTGCTCTCGATGGCGAGAGAACCGCCGTGCAGTTCTATGAACGAGCGGGCGATCGGCAGGCCGAGGCCGGTGCCGCCGTGGTTGCGCGAATAGCTGCTCGATACCTGCCCGAAGGGGCGCATGATCAGCGCAATGTCCTCGGCGCGGATGCCGATGCCGCGGTCGGCGACATAGAGCAGGAGGCTGCCCTCTTTCCCGATCGACACGTGTATCGTCACCTCCTCGTGGTCGTGCGAAAATTTGACCGCATTCGAAGTGAGATTGAGAAGCGCCTGGCTCAGACGCCGCTGGTCGCAGCGGAGATGGATCGTCTCCTGCGGGCGCGCCATCCGGATCGAGACGTGCCTCTTCTGGGCGATGGGTGTCATGATTCTCGAGCAGGCGCTGAGCAGATCGCGCAGTTCGATTTCGTCGTCGGAAAGCACGAGGCTCCCGTTCTCGATCTTTGCCATGTCGAGCACGTCGTCGACGATCCCCTGCAGCAGCCGGCCGCTGGTCCAGATGTCGTCCGCATAGGTCTTGTAGCGCTCGGAGCCGAGCTCGCCGAACAGCTGCTTCCGCATGGTGTCGGAGAAGCCCAGGATGGCGTTGAGCGGCGTGCGGAGCTCGTGACTCATGTTGGCGAGGAACTCGGACTTCAGACGGCTTTCCTCCGCTACGGCGGCGGCCTCCGCAGCGAGAGCGAGGTTGTCCCGATGCTGGCGCTGAATGACCCGGTTCCGGTGGTAGGCGAACCAGAGAAGAAGTGCATAGAGCGCCGCCAGCACGAGGATGAGCGTGACGAGCTGCGCGCGTACCGAGGCCCGTACGTTCGCGAGGTGGGGAGTGAGGTCCCAATAAAGTTCGGCGACGCCCTCGACTGCCCCGCTTGGCCCCGAAATAGGCAGATAGCTCGACAGCAGGTCGCGATCGGAGATCTCGTTCTCAAAAGCGCTGAACTGATCGCGATGATAGAGTGCGCTGACGATCCGGCCGGACCTCGCGGAGAGGAAACCCTGATTGTCGCTCTTGTCCGATCCGATCTGCGAGGATTCGGTCGAAAACGCCGTGCGTCCGGAAAGGTCGTAAATCTTTACCTTCACGACCGGCAGGCCCCGGAGGAGTTCGAGCGTATCGCGCCGAAGCGCCGCGGTGCTTGGATGGGTACGGACGGAAGACGGATCCATCCGGGCGGTATCGGCGATGAAATCCCGGTAGCGCGGCCACAGCGCGTTCGCATATGTCTGGGTGATCGAGGCCGTATTCCGCTCGGCCATACGCTCGAGATCGGAAATCGCATGCTGGCGAATGCCGAAGAACAGGAGCGCTCCCGCCAGAAGGATGATCGCGCCCGACCCGAGGGCGAAACGACGGGTCAATCCGTGAAGATCGGTGTCTTCGATCACTGCTACGCTCCTACCAACTACTCGCCCTTGTACCTACCCGGGGCGATCGCTCCAGCCGTTCCTGAAACAAATCGAAACGACCTCGGTACTTCTACCCGCTCTTTACAAATTATCAACTAGTTTCGCACGGGCTTTGTCCCAAATTAGTCAATAATTTCAATCAATTTTATGAGATCGGTGCGCTCGTATCTGTGCGCCTTCCTCAACCGATGACTGCAGGCGTTGGCGCGGTTCCGCTATGCGGCCGGGCGGCGTCTGAGGATCGCGAACCAGATTCCGAAACAGATCAGGACGATGCCGACGGCATGGAAGGCGTGGAACCGCTCGCCCAGGAGCGTGATCGAGAGCGCGACGCCGAACACCGGGGACAGGTAGATGAAGTAGCCGGCGCGCCCCGGTCCGACGCGAGCGACCGCGGTCGCCCAGAAAATCTGGGCGAGCACGGAGGGGAAGATCGTCTGGTAGGCGATGGTGAGCACGGTCACATGGTCGAGATGCACCTTGAGGCCGAATCCATAGAGCTCGACGAGCCAGACCGGAAGCATCATGGCTGCGGAAAAGGCGAACATCGCGGTCATCAGCGCACTCGGACTTAGGCTCTTCGGCGCGCGGCGGAGGCTTACCGCGTAAACGGCATAGGACAGCGCCCCGACGACGAGGATCAGGTCGCCCACGTTGAACGAAAGACCGAGAAGCACCGCGATGTCGCCCCGCGTGACGATCACCGCGAGTCCGGAAAATCCGATAAGAACGCCGACGCCCTCACGCGGCCCTATGCGGTCGCCGAGCATGATCCAGGCGACCACCAGGATGAAGATCGACATGATGCCCTGGAACAGCGCGCCGTTGATCGCCGTCGTGAACTGGAGCGCCAGGAAATGGCATGCGCCGAACAAGACAGACGAGGTGAATGCCAGAAACGCGATGTATTTCCAGTTTGCGCGGATGACCCTGCGCTGGTCGTAGAGCTCGCGCCACGTCCAGCTCAACGCGACGAAGAAGGCGAACAGCCAGCGCCAGAAGTTGATCGCCATCGGCGGCACGTCGCCCGCGGTATAGCGTACGACGACTGCCGCGCCCGCCCAGAAGAGCGCGGCGCAGGTCAGAAGGACGTAGGGATGGGCGAGCCGGTTCACCATCGCTCCTTCATGCGCGGCGGACGCTGAAGTTGGCGAGCCAGATTCCCGTCGCGATCAGCGCGATCCCGGCAACATGGAAGAGGCGAAAATGCTCGCCGAGGACCGTCACAGCCATCAGCACGCCGAAGACCGGGGTGAGATAAATCATGTTGCCTGCGGTCGGTGCGCCGAGCCGCTTGATGCCCTCGGCGAAGAAGAGCTGGGCGAGGACGGAGGCGAATACCGTGACGTAGAGCACGGTCCCGATCGCGGGAAGCGTCAGCGGCAGCGTGCGCTGGGTGAAATGCTCCCAGAGAAAGAACGGCAGCGTGTGAACCGTGCTGAAGGCCATCATCACGAACATGAACGGAACGAGCCCGAGCCCTGCCGGGCGGCGGTGCAGGATTGCGGCATAGGTTGCCGACGAGAAGACGCCCAGGAAAACGATCGGATCGCCCGGATTGATGGCGAGGTTCGCCAGACGCCCCGGATCGCCGCGGATAACGATCACCGTCAGGCCGGCAAGCCCGAGGACGACACCGGTCCATTGACGCACGCCGATCCGGCGGCCGGCGAACAGCGCGGAGGCGACCAGGATCGAGATCGGCAGAGACCCCTGCAACAGGTTGCCGTTGATCGCCTGCGTGTGATTGAGCCCGAAATAGACGAGAGCGTTGAATGCGCTCATCGACAGGAAGGCGAGGAGGTTGAGGAACCAGAAATGCCTGAGGACTGTTTCTCGTGCCTCCCAGCTGGTGCGGAGCGCGAAGGGCGCAAGGATCAGCACCGACAGGAAAATCCGCCAGAACGTGAGCGCGAGCGGCGGCACCTCGGCTGCCATCGCACGGGCGAGGTTCGTGTTCCCCGCCCAGAACAGCGCCACAAGCATCAGCAGGAAGAAGGCGAACGCTCGGCCTTCCGTTGCGCGCATTACGGTCACGGCACGCTCAGGTCCGTCCGGCGCGGCGGGCATGCTGCGCGGTCGCAAGCCAGATGCCGACGACGACCGACGCCGCGCCGGCGCCGTGGTACCAGCGCGGCTCCTCGCCGAGGATCAGGATGGCGAGAAGGCCCGCGAAGATCGGGTAGAGATTGCCGAAATAACCCGCCTGCGCGGCGCCCGCACGATAAGTTCCCTCGTTCCAGCAGCTGGTGCCGGCGAAGCCCGCCATGACGCCGACATACAGCACGAACAGGATGCTCGTCTGTGTCGCCGGCATCGTTGCGCCGGTCGATGTCTCCCAGAGATAGATTGGCAGCATGACGACGACCCCGACGAAGCTGATCGCGGTCATGAAGCACATGATGTCGATCGATCGCGGCTTCCAGCGCATGAGGAAGGCCTGCCACATCCACATGAAGACGGCGCCGAGCGCCCAGACGTCACCCTCGTTGAGAGTCAGCGTGCGCAGCACCGCGAGATCGCCGCGCACGACGATCAGGCCCGCCCCTGCGATGGAGAAGACGACTCCCCACCACTGGCGCCCCGAGATGCGCTCGCGCAGGACGATGTAGCAGATGAGCAGCACCAGAACGGGGAGGATCGACTGGATCAGGCTCGCCTGCAGGGCGGTGGTCTTCTGAAGCGCGATGTAGAAGGTGACGTTGAACCCGACGATCGACACGCCGGAGAAGGCGACGATGAACTTCCAGTGGAGGAGGATCTCGGCGCGCTGTGCCCATGTGCGCCGGCCGAAGATCACGGCGAACAGAGTGAACGCCGTCGTCCACCGCCAGAAGTTGAGTCCCATCGGCGGGATGTGCTCGCCCGCAGAGGCGCGTCCGACGATCGAGTTGCCCGACCACAAGAGCACGGCGACGAGCAACAGCAGGTAACCGGAGAGAATCCGGCGTCGCTGTGCCGCATCGGGCAGGTCCTGCACGTCTGTCGAGATTGCCACGCCGGGGAGCCGCTTGAGGGGGAGTTCGCCGCATTGTTATCGCAGCGCCGGGGCCATTGCCAGCGGCACGGCCCCGTGCCGCCGCAACCCAGCCCTCCTCCCGGTGCCTAGGGAAATCCGGGCGGAGGGCGGAACGCGCGAAACCCGCGCTCGAGCGCAGCGGCGAGGGCGAGACAGCGACGGTCGCCGAATTCGGGCCCGACGATCTGTACGCCGATGGGCAATCCGTTCCGGTCTTCGCCGGCGGGCGCCATGGTTGCCGGCAGGCCGGTTGTCGAGGCGAGCCCGAGCCAGAAATACGTATCGGCGATGGGCCGCGTCGTGCCGTCGACATCGAGCCGCTGGTCCGCCTTGGGGACGCCCCGGATATGGGGGAATGCGGCGGACGCCATGATCGGCGTGATCAGCAGATCGATGGACGAGAAGAAGTCGCGCCAGCGGTTGCGAAGCCAGGCGCGCCGGTCGTTCGCCTTGAGCCAGCTGTGATGGGACTGGCTCAGTCCGCGCAGCATGACCGGGCCGTAAGTCCTGTCGTCCGGATCGGCCGAAGCGGCATCGCGTGCGGTCTTTCGGGCCTCGTCGTCCGTCATCCGCCCCGACGTCGCGCCGCGGAGGAGCGTCAGATACAGCTCCCACATCTCCTCGCTCGGCAGCGGAAGAGGCGGGCTTTCGACGATTTCGGCACCTTCGTCGCCGAGGAAACGAGCCACGTCCCGCAGAACGTTTCGCGTATCCCGGTCGACGGGATAGAGCGGGTCGTCGGCAATCACAGCGATCCGCCATCCGCGAGGCGCCGGCCGCGTCTCGGGTGGCAATTCGAGGCGCCAGCCGCTGCCCGGCTCGCTCCCGGCTGTCAGGTCGAGGGCGAGGGCGAGATCGCCCGCGGTCCGGGCGAGCGGCCCAGCGACGAGAATGTCCGACTCCGCATCGTCCGGCGTGTATGCGTGACCGCGCAGCGGCACGATGCCGAAGGTCGGCTTGTGGCCGTATACGCCGCAGCAGTGTGCCGGGATGCGGATCGACCCGCCGATATCGCTGCCGTACTCCAGGCCCGTCAGTCCCGCCGCGAGCGCTGCCGCCGCCCCGCCCGAGGAACCGCCCGGGGTACGCGCCGCATCCCACGGGTTCACCGTGTCGCCGTAAATGGAATTGAAGGACTGCCAGTCGGCGAGGTCGCGGGGGACGTTGGTCTTGCCGAAGACGACGGCCCCCGCCGTCTTCAGGCGTTCGACCACCAGCGCATCCCGCGCGGCGGCGTGGGTGTTACGCTCCGCCCGGCCGAACGTCGAGGGCCGGCCCGCGAGATCGAACGACTCCTTGACCGTGATGGGAACGCCATGAAGCGGGCCGATGACGCGTCCCGCTGCGAGGTCGGCGTCGGCCTTTCGTGCCGCTGCCCGGGCGCCGTCCGTGTCGGTCAGGACGATCGCATTTATTGCGGGATTGTACCCCTCGACGCGGCCGAGATAAGTCTCGAGCATCTCCGCCGCGGAAACCTTCCGGTCGCGGAGGAGCGCCGCGATCTCGCACGCGCCGAGATACCAAGGGTCCATCTTGCCGCCCGGTGCCGCTACTCGGCGGCGGCCGCTTCCTTCGGCGAGGCGCCGAGATGGCGGACCTTCGGGATCACCCCTTCGGCGAACAGGCGGAGATTCTTCTCGGTCAGTTCGGCGGGCAGCGTGCCGAACTGCAGCATCGGCGCGATGTTCCCGAAGCCCATTTCCTTCTGGTACTCCTCGAGCTTCGCCGCGACGGTCTCGGCGCTGCCGCAAAGGAACATGCCGTTCTCGATCAGCGCGTCGCAGCTCAGGAAATTCTCGCGGACCTTGAACTTGCCCTCAATCACCGACTTGTAGCTCGAAAGCGACGAGTAGCCGGGCGGCAGCTTGTACTGCGCCGGCGACACGATGAAGCGGTTGAACAGGGATTCGATGTGGGGCGCGGCTTCCTTGCGGGCGATCTCGTCGGTCTCCGCGACGTAGGCCGGCATCGCCCAGCCGAGCTGCTCGGGCGGGCAGGTGTAGCCGTAGACATCGCACTGGTCGCGATAGGCCTTAAGGTTCTTCTTCACCGACGCGATCGGGCTGAAGGTGATGATGTAGGTGTATTTGCGGTCGGGATGGGCCGCGAATTCCACGGTTTCCGTCGAGCCCTGCGACGGGATCCAGATGGGCGGGCGCGGGCTCTGGTAGGGGCGCGGCCACAGGTTCACGTACTGGAAGTGATAGTGCTTGCCGTAGAACTCGAACGGGCCGGGCTCGCTCCAGGCGCGGACGATCAGGTCGTGGGCCTCGCGGAAGCGCTCGTGGCTGAAGCCGGGGTTGGCCATCGAGGCGTGGTATTCGCAGCCGATACCGCGCACGAAGCCCGCGATGAAGCGGCCTTCCATCAGGTTGTCGATCATCGCGAATTCTTCGGCGATGACGAGCGGGTTGTCGACGATGGGGAGCGCGCGGCCGATGACGCCGATCGATGCCTTCTTGAGGCGGCGCGAAAGCGCGCCGGCGAGCACGTTGGGCGACGGCATCATGCCGTAGGTCGTCTGGTGGTGCTCGTTGACGCAGACGCCGTCGAAGCCGAGCGTGTCGGCGAGCTCGAGCTCGTCGAGGTAGCGGTGATAGAGCTTCGCGCCCTTCTTGGGGTCGTAATAGCTGTTCGGCAGGTTCACCCAGGACGACTTGTGGGTCTTGAGGTAATCCGGGTCGATTTCCGAATAGGGCATCAGATGGAAGAAATAGAACTTCATGATGCGGCTCCGTTCGTGAAGGCGGTGACCTCCGCCATGAATTCGTCGAGCTTTTCCTGGTGGGGCAGGTGACCGCACTGCGGGATGACCGCGAGCTTGGAGCCCGGGATCAGCCGATGCATCTCCTCGCCGTAGGGCAGCGGGAAAATCCTGTCGGAATCGCCCCAGAGGACGAGGGTCGGCACGCGGACCCGGTGCAGCCACTTTTGCAGCTCGGGATTGTAGAAGCGCGGGTTCCAGGAAAGTTTCGCCGTGGTGAAATGGTTCTTCAGGGCGATGTCGGCGTCTTCGGGGGTGGGGACCTGCGCGAGGCGCGCTTCGGCGAGCTTCTGGTCGTAGAAGGTGTTGCGGACGCGTTCGTCGGCATCCCACAGGAAGATATCGCCCTTGGGCACGCCGGCGACATGAATGCCGGCGGCGCAGACGAGCGTCAGCGACGAAATCTTGGCAGACGAGCGGACCGCGAGCTCGAGCGCGAGCCAGCCGCCGAGCGAATTGCCCACGATATGGACGCTTTCGGCGTCGAGGCGCTCGAGGTACTCAAGATAGAAATAGGCGAGGTCGCCCATCCCATCGAGCCATGCGGGCGTGTCCGATCGGCCGAATCCGGGATGGCTCGGCACATATAGCGAGTAGTTTTCGGCGAGACGCTCCATATAGGGCGTCCAAGCATGCGCCCCGCCTGCGCCATGCAGGAAGACCATCGCCGGCCCGCTTCCGCCGCGTAGGACTTCGATCTCGCAATCTGCGATTTTCGCTCGTTCGGAGGTGTGGCCCGGCATCTCGTCCCGTTCGCTCCCTGTTAATTAATTAGATATCTCATAATCATAGCGGGTCCGGTCATTCAACGAAATTTAAGAGATTGGCGGTACCCAATTCTGCTGTATGTGAGCAGGAGAAAGCGGATGACTCAGCCGAAACCCGGCGGGATCGCCCAGGATCGCAATCAGGAATTCATTCAGCAGCTCGAGGTCGAGTTCAGGGATTCGGCTTCGGATCTGCTTGAACGTGCGGATGAGCAACTGAAGCGCTGCCGCGTGGAGGGGAAGCTCGGCTCCGATGAGCGCGATGCGCTTTATCGCGTGGCGCACAGCCTCAAGGGTCTCGCGGCCAGCATCGGTCGCAACCTGACGAGTGTCGTCGCTCATCGCTTCGAGGATTTCCTCGCCGATATCAAGGAAGCGACGCCCCCGCAGATCGAATCCATGCAGAAATTCGTAGACGCCCTCGTCGATCTCGTTGACGGAACCGTCAAGGAATCGAAGGTCAATGCCGCGGAATACGTTCGCAAGCTCCCCAGCCGCCAGCCGGCCGATTTCGGCGAGGTGAAGGCGCAGGACATCGAAGTGTTCGTGATCATGCCGGACGACGCGGTCTCGCGTCACGTCATGCGCGAGCTTCAGGCCTGCGGCTATCGCGTGACGCGCGAAGGAAATTCCTTCCGCGCGATCGAGATCGCGGCGATGACCAAGCCGGACCTTGTGATCGCGACCGGTGTGCTCGATATGCTGTCCGGCGTCGACCTCATCAGCGCGATCCGCGCTATGCCGGCAACGAAGGACATTCCGGTTGCCCTGATCACGTCGGGAACGCGCGAGGAAGTCATCGAGGACGGTCTTCCTGAAACGGTTCCGGTCATCCGCAAGGGCGCCGCATTCGGAGACGACCTCACCGAGGCGCTGACCTCGCTTGGAATCCTCTGACGCTCGCAGGTCGGCGGCGCTTCAGGCGGTTTCCGCACCGTAATAAAGCATGGCGGCGTGTTTCGCTTCGGCGAAGAACAGCCAGCGCTCGACCACCGCGCCGAGGGTTCCCGACAGGGCAGCGATCAATGTGCCCGGGATCGCGATCCAGGCCTCGGATTCGCTCGTCAGGCCGGTCAGCAGGATCGGCACCAGGAAGTAGGCGACGAAGGATATCCGGCGGAGTTTCTGGGCGTGCTTGCGGGCGACGGCGTAGCCCATCTCGCGCTGGACGAAGTTCCGCGTCATGGTCGGCGGGTCGAGGAGGCGCACCGGCCCGAAGTCGCCGAGGCCCGTCGCGCTTTCGCGCGTCGCGGGACCGGGCGTGCTGTCGATCGAGATCCAGTACTTCCGCTTAACGTAGAACGTCACGAACAGCGCAAGCACGACGACCAGCGCCATCCCCGGCGTCTGGTGGCCGAACATGTGCGCAATCGCGTGGAACCAGAGCGAGCCCGTCAGCAGCGCGAAGCAAAGATACCCGGGGACGGTCATGCGGTTGTGCCAGGCATGGATGGTGCGGAGCGTCGCGTAGATCATGCCCGTCGCGTAGACCGTGCCTAAACAGAGCACGGCGAGCGCTGCCGCGAAGACCGAGAACGGGCCCGAGAGAGAGCCCTCGACGATCCAGCCCCAAGCGGCGAGCACGAGCGGCGCGTAGGTCGCCGTCGCCAGAACGCCTTCCCGCGACAGCCATGACGACCGCCATTGGGTATAGGCGCGCCAGGCGCGCTCCGGATGCCCGAGGTGAAAGGTGGAGGACAGCAGGCCGCCCGTGACGAGGGCGGTGCCGAGCGCGAATCCGACTGCGCCGAACCAGGGGTCGATCGGAACGGCGCCCGCCAGCCCGAAGGCGGCGAACAGCAGAAGAAGGCCATAGCCCGCGCCCGACGCCGTGGTGAAGAAGATGACCGAATACGCTGGATGCATTCCCTGAGGCCCCGTCTTCAGCGCGACAGCACGCGGTCGACCCAGCGGAGGAACCGTCCGGCTCCGTCTGCGCCCGGACCGACGACCGGCTCGAGCCGTGCCTCGGCGCCTGTGCAGCCGGGCGCACTTTTCGCCGGCCGCGGCGGGAGATAGCGGTTCACCGGCTGGTATTCCAGTTCCGGCATCAGCTCCTTGCCGCCGCGCTCCGCAACGAGGCGCGAGACGTCGGAGTCCGGGTCGCCGAGATCGCCGAAATGCCGCGCGCTCGCCGGGCAGGTCGCAACGCAGGCGGGCACGCGATCCTCTTCAGCCAGGTTTTCGTTGTAGATGCGGTCGATGCAGAGCGTGCACTTCTTCATCACACCGGCATCGTCGTCGTACTCGCGCGCACCGTACGGGCAGGCCCACGAGCAGAGCTTGCAGCCGATGCATGCGTCCTCGTTGACGAGGACGATGCCATCGTCGGCGCGCTTGTAGGAGGCACCCGTCGGGCAGACGGTGACGCAGGCCGGTGTCTCGCAGTGGAGGCACGAGCGCGGGAAATGCACGGTCCGGCTCCAGGTGCCGGTGCCCGCCTCGAAGGTATGGATGCGGTTGAACCAGACGC
Organism: Alphaproteobacteria bacterium; assembly: GCA_038106605.1. GTDB lineage: Bacteria > Pseudomonadota > Alphaproteobacteria > MPNO01 > UBA830 > JAYOEF01. The sequence goes on along the minus strand of JAYOEF010000061.1, from coordinate 1,304 downwards.
CGTTTGGATCTGCCCCGTACGGGTCCTTGTCGGGCAGCGGCGCAGAGTGGCCGCCCGTGTTCCATTCCTTGCAGTTCACGGCGCAGGCATGGCAGCCGACGCAGGTGTCGAGATCGATGACGAGGCCGAGCTTCTTCGCGGCGGGCGGAGGAAGGCTGGTCACGAGCCGTTTCCTCCGTTGCCCTGATTTCCCGACCCGGGCCGCTTCGGTTTGAAGCGGGCGCCGTAGCGCAGGATGCTGCCGATGCGCGCGCCGACGCCGCCCGCGGGCTGGGTGCCGAACTGCGGCACGGTCGTCTCGTCTTCCGGTTCGGCCTTCTCGATCTTGACGCGGAGGTCGTACCAGGCCGCCTGGCCGGTCACGGGGTCGGAGTTGGAATAGCGGTAACCGTTCTCTTTCGGCGGCAGGAGTTCGGAGATCACGTGATTGAGCAGGAAGCCCTTGCGCGCTTCCGGGGCGTCGGGCGACAGGTTCCACGCGCCGGACCGCTTGCCGATCGCGTTCCACGTCCACACCGTATCCTGCTGTACGCCTTCCATCAGCCGGATCTGCACCTTGATGCGGCTATGGTGGCTGGTCACCCAGACCCAGTCGTCATCCTTCAGCCCTATCAGATCCGCTTTGGTCCGGTTCATGTAAAGCCGGTTGCTGGTATGGATCTGGCGGAGCCAGGCGTTCTGCGAACCCCACGAGTGGTACATCGCCATCGGACGCTGGGTCAGGGCGTGGAAGGGATAGTTCTCCTCGCCGACCTCCTGGACCTCGAACGGCCGGTAATAGATCGGCAGCGGATCGAAATATCCCTCGACGCGCACGCGATGCTCGGGCGGCGGCACGACCGGACCGTGGCCGCGCGCGGCGAGACGGAACCTCTGCAACGGCTCGGAATATAGCTGCATCACGATCTGATCCGCCGCGCCGATCCAGCCCATGCTCGCGGCATATTCGAGATAGTCGCGGTTGGCATGCTTGTAGAACCGCTGGCTTTCGGGAAGCTCGTGCTTCCAGAAGCACCCGTTCTCGATGTAGCGCTGGAGCTGGTTGGGATTGGATTCGCCCGTGCCGTGGCTCTGCCCGTCCTTGCCGCGCCAGCCGGCGAGCGGGCCGATACCGGGCGCGCGCTCGTGGTTGACGAGATAGTCGGGATAACCGCCCGGATAGCGGGGCGTTCCGTCCGGATTGACCAGCGCCGGGAGCCCGATACGTGCGCCGAGGTCGAGGAGCACCGTCTGGAAGCCGCGCACGTCGCGGTCGGGCTGGACGACCGGCTGGCGGATCGCGTCGGCCGGGCCGTCGGCGTCGC
>JAYOEF010000060.1:0-18218 GCA_038106605.1 Alphaproteobacteria bacterium | reverse complement strand
ACGTGGAGCTCGCCCGCCGAGACCATCGAGGTCGTGCCGCCGTGGACGTAGTTGCCGATCCAGCCGATCGTGTCCTGCGTCGGCGTCCATTCGCCGAAGACAGGGTGGATGTGGCCGTCGATAATGCCCGGCAGCACCGCGCTGCCCTTGGCGTCTATGGTGAGGTCTCGGGCCGTATCGGCGGGCGGGTCGAGCGCTGCGATGCGTTCCCCCTCGACCAGGAGGGAGGAGACCCTGGCGGTCGGGGCCGCGATGTCGCCGGTGAAGAACTCGCCGATATTGGTGATGAGCGTCCGCGTCATGGGAATTCCGGGAGAGGAAAGAGGAAGGTTTCCCGATTGTCGCGCCCCCGGGCGGGCCCGGTCCAGCCTTTCCCGCGTTTCCTCCATATCCCGGGTGACAGGGATGCGCCGCTGATGCACCTTACGGCGCCATGACGACCCCGAACGACGACCTCATCCCCGTTACCGTGCTGACCGGCTTCCTCGGCAGCGGCAAGACCACGATCCTGTCGCGGCTGGTGCGCGATCCCGCGTTCGCCGACACGGCGGTCATCATCAACGAGTTCGGTGACGTCGGGCTCGATCACGCGCTGGTCGAGGCGACGGACGAAACGATCATCGACCTGTCCTGCGGCTGCATCTGCTGCACCATCCGGGGCGACCTGATGGAGACGCTGATCGACCTCTACGACCGCCGCGAGCGGGGGGAGATCCGGCGCTTCAAGCGGGTCGTGCTGGAGACGACGGGTCTTGCGGATCCGGCGCCGATCATTCACACGCTGATGCAGGAGCCGCTGGTCTTCGCCCATTACCGCCTCGCCCGCGTCGTCACCGCCGTCGATGCGGTCAACGGTGCGGCGACCCTCGATCGTCAGCCCGAGGCGGTGAAGCAGGCCGCGGTCGCCGACGTGCTGCTGCTGACCAAGACCGACATGGCGAACGACGGCGCGGCGCTGGCGGCACTCGAAGCGCGGCTTAAAGCGATCAATCCGTCGGCGGTTCGCGTGCCTTGCATCGAGGGCGACGTTGCGCCGGCCCTGCTTTTCGCCGGCGGCATTTACGACGTCGCCGGGCACGGCGCCGAGGTCGCGGACTGGCTCGCCGCCGAGGCCGACTCCCATGCCCACCATCACGACACCCAGGACGTCAACCGCCACGGCGACGACATCCGCACCTATGCCTTCACGAAAGACGAGCCGATCAGCCGGGCGGCGCTCTCGATCTTCATGCAGTGGCTCGCCGACCAGCGGGGCGACGACCTCCTCCGCCTCAAGGGGCTGGTGGCGCTGACCGACGACCCTTCGCGGCCCGCCGTCGTCCACGGCGTGCAGCACGTCATCCACCCGATCACCCGGCTCGACGCCTGGCCGGCGGGGATCGCACGCACCTCGATCGTCGTCATCGCCCGCGGAATCCCGCGCGACTGGATCGCCGAACGGCTGGAGCGGGCGATCGAGAGCAGCTACGCCGGGCTTGCCCTCTAGGGCGTTCCGCGACATACGCTCGCGGGCGGACGTTCGGCCATTTTACAGGCCCGCCAAACCCTGTATCTTCGCCCCGGGACACAGCCGCAAGGAGGCAGATCATGAGCCAGACCGGTATCGACCAGGTCACCTACGGGGTTAAGGACCTCGAGACAGCCAAGCGCTTCTGGACCGATTTCGGCCTCAAGCCCGTCGAAAGCGACGCGCGTCATGGCGTTTTCGCCGCGCGCAACGGTGCGACCATCGTCGTCCGTGCGGCCGACGATCCCGGTCTTCCCCCGCCCGTCGGCAAGGATGTCGACGCGACCGTGCGCGAGGCGACTTTCGGCGTGAAGACCAAGGAGGATCTCGCGAAGCTTGCCGCGAACCTCGCCGCCGATTGCGACGTGAAGGAAGATGCCGACGGCACCATCCACACGGTCGACCCGCTCGGTTTCGGCCTCGCTTTCCGCGTGACGACGACGAAGAAGGTCACCGCGCCCGAGCAGGAGATCAACGTTCCCGGCCGGGTGAACCGCCTCAACAAGCGCGGGCCGATGATCGAGCAGGCGCATCCTTACGAGATCTCGCACATCGTCTACATGACCGACGATCTCGAGACCCATAAGGAGTTCTACGTCGACCGGCTCGGCTTCAAAATCACCGACGCCTATCCCGGACGCGGCTATTTCGCCCGCGGCGGCGCGGCGCACAACCACCACAACCTGTTCCTGCTCGACCCCGGCATCGGCAAGCGCGGCTTCCACCACCTCGCCTTCGAGGTCGGCACGATCCACGAGCTGTTCGGCGGGGGCAACAACATGACGCGCCACGGCTGGGACACGATGCTCGGGCCGGGCCGCCATCCCATCTCGTCGTGCTACTTCTGGTACTTCAAGAACCCGTGCGGCGGCGCGGCGGAGTACGACTTCGACTCCGATGTGGTCGACGACGACTGGGAGGCGACGGACTTCGAGTCGACGCCCCAGAACTTCGCCGAATGGTGCCTGGCGGAGGGCATGGGCGAGGCGCTTCTCTACAAGGGAATCCAGCGCGGCTGACCGGCCCCGCCGACCGGGATGAAGCCTGCCCCCTTCGAATACGTCCGCGCGCGGAGCGTGGACGAGGCGGTCGCCGCGCTCGCGGCGCACGGCGGCAATGCCAAGGTGCTCGCGGGCGGCCAGAGCCTCGTGCCCATGCTCAACTTCCGCCTCGTCGATGCGCCGGTGTTCGTCGACATCAACCGCATCGCCGAGCTTTCGGGCGTCGAGGAGACGGCGGACGGCGGGCTCCGCATCGGTGCGCTGACGCGGCATCGCGTGCTTGAGACCTCGGACCTAGTGCACGAACGCTTTCCGGTCATCCACGCCGCGATGAAGCATGTCGCCCATCTCGCGATCCGCAATCGCGGTACCATCGGCGGCAGCCTGTCCCATGCCGACCCGGCCGCCGAACTGCCTGCCATGGCCGTCCTCCTCGACGCCACAATCCGCACGGCGAGCCCGTCCGGCGGGCGCGCAATCCCGGCGCGCGAGTTCTTCCTCGCGCCGCTGACGACCGCGCTCGACGAGGACGAACTCGTCCTCGCGGTCGAGCTTCCCGGGTTGCCGAAGAACGCGGGCTGGGGCTTCGAGGAGTTCGCCCAGCGCCACGGCGATTTCGCCATCGCGGGCGCCGCGGCGATCGTCGGGATCGAGGGCGGAAAATGTTCCTTCGCGTGCATCGCGTTGATGGGCGTACACGACACGCCGTTTCGCGCCGAGGCGGCGGAAAAGATCCTGACCGGTCGCGCGCCGGAAGTTGCAGTTATCGAAGAGGCCGCAGACGCGGTGTGCGCCGCCGTCTCGCCGATGAACGATCTCCACGCGTCGGAAGACTTCCGCCGCCATCTGGCGGGGGTGATGACCCGCCGTGCGCTGACCGAAGCCGTAAAGAGGGCAGGCGCATGAGCGACAGGATCGCGGTCGAGATCACGGTGAACGGGACGCTGTATCGGGAAGCGGTCGAGCCGCGCCTGCTGCTCGCCGATTTCCTGCGCGAGACACTCGACCTCACCGGCACCCATGTCGGCTGCGAGCACGGCATCTGCGGCGCCTGCACGGTGTTGCTCGACGGCGACAGCGTACGCTCCTGCCTCACCTTCGCGGTGCAGGCGGACGGCGCCGAGATCACGACCATCGAGGGGCTCGGCGAGATCGACGCGCTCGGCCCCGTCCAGGCGGCGTTCCGCGAGCATCACGCGCTGCAGTGCGGCTTCTGCACGCCCGGCATGCTGATCACCGTCACCGACATGCTGCAGAAATATCCGCTCGCCTCTGACGCCGAAATCCGCGACGGGCTGTCCGGCAACATCTGCCGCTGCACCGGCTACGAGCATATCGTGCGCGCGGTGCGGTCTCTCGTCGCCAAGAGGGACGCGACGTGAGCCCGGCCGACGACGTCCAGCTCACGCGGCCGCAGTTCGTCGGCGCCAGCGTGCCCCGGCGCGAAGACCCGAGGCTGCTTACGGGGTCCGGCCTCTACGTCGCCGACATCAAGCGCCACGGCATGCTCCATATCGCGTTCCGGCGGAGCGACCATGCGCACGCGCGGATCGTCTCGGTCGACAAGGCGGCGGCGCTCGCGATGCCGGGCGTGGTCGCGGTCTACGATGGCGAGGACATCGCGCGGCTCGCCAATCCCTACCGCGCCACCTCGCGGATGAAAAACTACCAGCCGACCTGGATACCGCCGCTCGCGAAGGGGAAGGTGCGCTATGTCGGCGAGGCGGTCGTCGCCGTCGTCGCCGAGAGCCGATACCTGGCGGAAGACGCGCTCGCCCATGTCGGGATCGAATACGAGGGCCTGCCGGTCCTCGTCGATCCGGAAGCGTCGCTGGCCGACGGCGCGCCGCTGCTCCACGACGATCTCGTTTCCAACATCCTCGCCGAGCGCGCGTTCGCGCGGGGCGAGGTCGATGCGTCGTTCGCCTCTGCCTCCGTCACAGCTGGCGGGCGCTTCCACTTCACGCGGACGACGCCGGTGACCATCGAGGCGCGCGCCGCGGTCGCCGAGTACGACCGCCGCGCCCAGTCGCTCACGCTCCACTGCACGACGCAGATTCCGGGTATCGTGCGCGACAAGCTGTCGGAGATCTTCGACCTTCCGGGGCCACGGATTCGGGTGATCGCGCCCGACGTCGGCGGCGGCTTCGGCGCCAAGACCTCGCTCTATTCGGAGGAGATCGTCGCCTGCGCCATTTCGCGCGACCTCAAGCGCCCCGTGAAGTGGGTCGGCGACCGGATGGAGGATCTGATGGCGACCGGCCAGGCGTTCGACGAGATCGTCGATGCCGAGATCGCCGTCGCCGCGGACGGGAAGATCCTCGCCGTGAAGGCCGACGTGATCGGTGACGTCGGCGCCTATTCGATCTACCCGTGGACGGCGACCATCGAGCCCGTGCAGGTGGTGAGCTTCCTACCCGGTCCCTACCGTATCGAGAACTATTCCGCGCGCGTCCGCGCGGTCGCCACCAACAAGACGCTGACAGGTGCTTATCGCGGCGTCGGCCGGCCGATCTCGGTGTTCGTCATGGACAGGCTGATCGACATGGCGGCGCGCAGGATCGGCATGGACGCCGCCGAGATCCGGAAGCTCAACCTCGTGAATGACGACGAGTTTCCCTACAAGGCCGCCTCCGGCCTCGTCTGGGACAAGTCGGCCTTCCAGGCCTGTCTCGCCGAGGCGCGGCGCGCCATCGGTTACGACGAGCTCCTTGCCGAGCAGGCGAAGGCGCGCGCAGAAGGAAAATGGGTCGGCATCGGCATCGCGAGCTACGCCGAGCTGACCGGCGTCGGCTCGCGCATCGCCGTGGCGCCCGGCATGCCGATCAACACCGGCACCGAGACCTGCAACGTCGCCATCGATTCCACCGGCGCAGTGACCGCGAGCTTCGGCGTCGCGAGCCAGGGGCAGGGGATGGAGACGACCCTAGCCCAGGTGGTCGCGGAAGAGCTCGGGGTGCGCGTCGAGGACGTGCGGATCAATCTCGGCGACACCTCGGCGGTCTCGCACGGCACCGGCACCTACGCGAGCCGCGCCGCGGTGTTCGGCGGCGGCGCCGGCACGCTCGCGGCAAAGGCGGTGCGCGAGAAGATCGTCCGCGTCGCGGGACATCTGCTGGAGGCCGCGGACGAGGATATCGAGACCGGCGGCGGAAACGTATGGGTGAAGGGCACCGACCGGTCGATGACGATCCGCGATCTCGCGCGTGCGCTCTATTCCGACATGGGCCGCGTGCCGAAGGAGATGAGGGACGAGATCGACAATCTGGAGGCGACGCGGGTCTACGATCCGTTCTTCGGGACGACCACGTCGGCCACCCACATGTGCATGATCGAGATCGACCCGGAGACCTATCGCGTCGCCGTTAAACGTTACGTGGTGGTGGAGGACTGCGGCCGCGTCATCAACCCGATGGTCGCGGACGGGCAGGCCCACGGCGGTGTCGCCCAAGGCATCGGCGCCGCGCTGATGGAGGAGGTGATCCACGACGCCTCCGGCCAAGTGCTGACGGCGAGCCTCGTCGATTACGTGGTTCCCTCGGCGGTCGAGATTCCGTCGATCGACGTCATCCATGTCGAGGCGGAACTGCCGAACACGGTCGGCGGCTTCCGCGGGCTCGGCGAGGGCGGCACCATCGGCGCGCCCGCCTGCGTCGCCAACGCGATCTCGGACGCGCTCGCGCCGCTTGGGATCGAGATCATGGAAATCCCCGCGACACCGGAACGTCTCTTCCGGCTGATCGAGGCCGCGCGCGGCTGATCTCTCTCAGGCGTTGAAACGCCCCTCGCCGTTCATGCGTTGAAACGTACAGTGCCGGCGCTCGACGTGTCGTAGCCGCCGAGTGCGGCAGCGCGAGTGTGGAACTCGTCGGTCTCGATGAAGGTCGAGAGTGCTTGCAAAGACGGCTCGAAGTAGGTCCGCCGCCGCATCGCGAGGTCGAAGTTCTCCCAGGCGACAGGCGTGAATTCGAGACCGTGCGTGTCCGCGACGGCGCGCGTGACGATGCCCCAATCCCCAGCACCGGCCCGGATCGCCAATGCGAGATCCTGACCGGTCGAGGCTACGGAGGGAGCCATCTTCACCTGGTCCGGCTGCAGGCCGTCGAGGGCGAGCAGGCGTTCGAAGAGCAGCTGGGCGCCCGCGCCCGACTGGCGTGGGACGAGCCTCGCGCCGCTCCGGACCGCGTCGGCCACCGACATGAGGCCGAGCGGATTGCCGGGCGCCGTCACGAGGCCCTGCTCGCGCCGCAGGAAGGCGATCACCACCGCGTCGTGGAGCCCCGGGATGGCGGAAACGGCGGCGGCGTTGGCGTCCTCGTCGTCGCCGATGTCGCGATGCATGTGGATCGCCGCCACGGCGACCTCGTCCGCGGCGAGGCGGCGGAGGCCGGCCTCGCTGCCTTCGGGCAGGCTGGCGAGACCGGAGCCCGACTGGCGCACCGCCCATTCAAGAATGGGATCGGTCGATCCGCCCACGATGGCGGGCGGGGTACGGTCCTTGAAGCCTTCGGGCCGGGCGAGGCCGTTCATGATCCACTGGTCGAGCGCGGCACGCGGGAACAGCCATTTCCCGGTGACTTTGGAGCAGGGGATCGCGCCGTCCGTGGCGAGTTCGTAGAGCTTGCGGACCTTGATGCGGAGGTAATCCGCCGCTTCGTCCGTATTCAGGTAAATTTCATCCTGCATATACATGCATACTCACGCACAAATTACTCATCTATTCTAGTCGTAAAAACATAAGTATATCAATGCATAAATCAACCGGTTGCGGGGAGCGCACAGGTGGCTGACGGGGCCTTCGCCTCAGCACTTTCCATGATCCTGACGCTCGATGCGGAATTCGTCGGCATCGTGGGCCTCTCGCTGCGCGTCACGCTTGCCGCCGTGCTGATTGCTGCCGTCATCGGCATGCCGCTCGGCGCGCTGCTGGCGATGTACCGGTTTCCGGGCCGCGGCATCCTGATCGTCGTCGTCAACGCGCTGATGGGCCTTCCCCCCGTCGTCGCCGGCCTCATCGTCTATCTCACGCTGTCGCGGTCGGGGCCCCTCGGCGCGCTTGGCATGCTGTTCACCCCGACCGCCATGATCGTCGCGCAGACGATCCTGGTCCTTCCCATCGTGATCGCGCTGACGCGCCAGGTGGTTGACGAGCTGTGGTCCGAGTACCGCGACCACCTGACCTCGCTCGGGCAGACCGGGATCGCTGCCGTGCCGACGCTCCTGTTCGATGCGCGCTATCCTCTCGGGATCGCGCTGCTCGCGGGTTTCGGCCGGGCTTCCGCGGAAGTCGGTGCGGTGATGATCGTCGGCGGCAACATCGCCCATCACACACGGATGATGACCACGGCGATTGCTTTGGAGACCTCCAAGGGCGATCTCGCGCTCGCTCTCGGGCTCGGCATCGTCCTCCTCTGCCTCACCTTCTCGATCAATGTGGTCGTCTACGGCGCGAGCCGGGTCGGCCGGCAGATGGCGGGCTGACACGATGCGCGACACGGCCACCATCCTGCCGCTCACTGCCGAAAGCCTCGCGTTCGAGGCGGACGGAAAGCGCCTGATCGACCGCGTGGATCTCACCGTGGGACGGGCGGAGCGCATCGCCTTCATCGGCCCGAACGGCGCGGGAAAAACGCTGACGCTCCGCATGCTTCACGGCCTGCTCGCCCCGACGGCGGGCACCGTCCGCTGGTCTCGGGACGACGGGACAGTCGCCGGGCGCAAGCGCCATGCGATGGTGTTCCAGAAGCCGGTGATGCTGCGCCGGACCGCGCGGGCGAACGTCGTGCACGCGCTCGCCGCGGCCGGCCATGGCCGGGGCGAGGCGGCGGATCGTGCGGAGGCAGTGCTGAGGCGCTTCGGCCTCGACCGGCTTGCTGCGCGGCCCGCGCGCCTGCTGTCGGGTGGCGAACAGCAGCGCCTCGCGATCGCGCGTGCTGCCGCGCTGGAACCTGAGCTCCTGTTCCTCGACGAGCCGTCGTCCGCGCTCGACCCCGGCGCGACCCGGCAGGTCGAGGAGATGCTGGGCGAGCTTCACGCTGCCGGCGTCGCCCTCGTCTTCGCGACGCACGATCTCGGCCAGGCGCGGCGTATCGCCGACCGAATCGTGATGTTTCACAAGGGGCGCGTCGTCGAGAGCGGCCGCACGGCGAATGTTCTCGACCGGCCGGAAACGGCGGAAGCAAAGGCGTTCGTCTCCGGCGAGCTGCTCTGGTAACCGCGCACGAAAGATCACCACAGGGACGAAACAGAAAGGAACCCCCAGGATGAAACATCTTCTCGCACGCAGGGCCGCAGTCGCGGTCTTCGCCCTCGCCACGGTGGCAGGGCTCGCGCTCTCGACCGCGGCGTCCGCGGCCGACCGCTTCATCACCGTCGCTTCCACCACCTCGACCGAGAACTCCGGCCTCTTCAAGTTCCTGCTGCCGATCTTCACCAAGGAGACCGGCATCGAGGTGCGCGTGATCGCCCAGGGCACCGGCCAGGCGCTCAAGACCGGCGCCAAAGGCGATGCCGACGTCCTTTTCGTTCACGCGCGTGCGGCGGAAGAGAAGTTCATCAAGGACGGCTTCGGCGTGAAGCGCACCCCGGTCATGTTCAACGACTTCGTCATCGTCGGCCCCGAGAAGGATCCGGCGGGCGTCGCCGGCGGCAAGAACGTCACCGATGCGCTCAAGGCGATCGCGGCGAAGGGCGCAGCCTTTGCCTCCCGCGGTGACGATTCCGGCACGCACAAGGCCGAATTGAAGCTCTGGAAGGCGGCCGGCGTCGATCCCAAGAAGGGCGGCAGCTGGTATCGCGAGACCGGGTCCGGCATGGGCGCGACGCTCAACACGGCGAACCAGATGGGCGCCTACGCGCTGACCGACCGCGCGACCTGGATCGCTTTCAAGAACAAGAAAGGTATGAGAATCGAGGTCGAGGGCGACAAGCGGCTGTTCAATCAGTACGGCGTGATCCTCGTCAATCCGGCGAAGCATCCGCATGTGAAGAAAGCCGACGGCCAGGCCTTCATCGACTGGCTGACCGGCGGCGCCGGGCAAAAGGCGATCTCCGACTTCAAGCTGAACGGCCAGCAGCTCTTCTTCCCGAACGCCGGCGACGCCGGAGCCTGATCCCGTCCGAACGAACCCCGGACGGGGTGGAGAACGCGGGCGCGACGTGTGGGGATGTCGCGCCCGCGTTTTTATTCGCGGTTTATGCGAAGCGAACGCAGCTGGACAGCGAAACGGGGCGTCCCTCTGGGAGCGCCCCGTTCGAAATCGACGCCGTTGCGGTCGGTGCCGCGGTCAGGCGGCGGCGGTTGTCCGCTTGCGCAGCAGGTAATGCTGGGTGCAGTGCTCCGCGCAGTAGTGGCGGCCCGGCTGGACGGTCTTGCCGCAAATGTGGAGGCCGAACTTGCCGGCCTCGTCGGTGGGCCAGCGGCACATCCAGCCTTCGACGTCCGCCGAATGGTGATGGAAGATCGGTTCCTCGAAGATGACCGGCTCAGGTTCCGGCTCCTTCTTGGGAAGCTCGGTCCCGCGCTGGAGATTGAGCCGGTGCGCCTTGCCGATCACCGCGTTCCGTGTGACGCCCCCTCCCAGCTTGTCTGCGATCTGCCGCGCCGAAAGCCCCTCTGCCCATAGACGCGTGAGTGTTTCGACCCGTTCGGGACTCCACTGCATCGCCATTTCTCCTTAATCGTGCTCTTGTGCCAACCCTGTGCCATAACCGCTAGATACTGTGTGTTACAGCACGGTTACCACTATATATGGGCAAGCTCCGAGAGCAACCGGAATCTGCGGTTTTCCGCGATTTTCCTGTGGAAAGGACGGGCAAAGCCCAAGCCCGACTAGAGCGCTGTTATTGCAATGCATTCCAGCCGAATCGCCAAGCCGATCTGAACGGATCAGCAGATAACCCACAGCCGACTTCCGGTACTGGGGATTAAACAGGGGAAATATCGGTCGACTAGCTGGATCGCGCTGCGGCCCTCTGCATCGGCGACGCCGCATTTCCGCCTATCATCGTTTCGATGAAATCCAGTTTTGCCGGCGGGATCGGCACATTGTTGCAGATATCCGACAATTCGATCTTGTCGCCTTCGAATACGTTGAGACCGGCGTCTTTGACGATGGTCCTGTGCGCCGGAGACAGGCCTATCGCATATGAGGTCAGCTTCGCCCGCCGGGCCAGCGTCGAGAAAATCTCCGAGTCTACTTCTATAGCGGACAGCGGACGCTGATCCCCATGCATGCTGATGCCGACACCGGACAGGCCGATGCCATCGATGGAAGGGAAATCCGTCCAGTTGACGGGGACCCGAGCAATGACCCCTCGGCCATACTTCAGAAGGGTTCCCACGCACGTCTTCAATTGTTCTTCCTTCACGAGATCCCGAATGCCGATAATTTCGAATATGAACGTTCTTCTTATCCGCTCCGGGAGATCGAGCAGCAGACGCTCGATCCGATCGCGGTACTGCGGAAAGTGGAGCGAGCTTTCGTGTATCGGGATCATCAGGACGTTGCAGGGCAGCTGCGCCTGAATGGCGTCGTAGGCGTCGCTGATGGCGGTCATCAGCATCAAGTCCAATTCGATCAGGTTCTGCGCTTCGTGGCCCTTCTGCGCGTGTCTTACGGTCAGCACCTCATCGTTCCCGAAGATTTTGACGATCGGGGTGATCGTGAAACAAAGGATTGCGGATCGGCGTGCGATCCACATCGGGTTCAGCAGGAAGCGCGTCTTTGGGGGAGGGAAGACTTCGCTCCGGACTTCCTTGAAGTTGTCTCTCCATTCTCCAAGATTGTCGATCGCCGCCGTCATTCCGCGCGCGATAACCCGCGCTTCCCGTTCGCGAATCTTCGCATCGATCGCAGCTCGTTGCTCCGGCGTAAGAGCGCTCGAGAAATTTATTTCATTGTTACGGGTTCGGTCTCCGGCATCGGCTCCGATCGAATGTGCGGAATTCCCCGCCGTAATTTTCCCTGACTTTTGTGGGATTGTCCCGGCCGCGCTCTCGGCGTTCTCCTCGATCGATTTCAGGGCGCGCATCAGCGTTGCCACGGTATTCCCGTTTGAAACGGCAGGCGAAGCCGCCTCATGTGCAGATGAAATATCATTGGAAGCGGCGTCATGTGCCGCCCGCCGCATGGCCGCGGCGTCCATCGCCTGTAGGAGCGCAGAGGTCGGCTCCGCAGAATTTTCCGATTGGTTTTCAAGTTGCCTGGACACGGCATTGGTCGGGACTTGGCGTCGCGGCATGCCCGACTGACCGGATGCAAACCGGCCTATTATGTCGGAGAGATCTTCCGCGCTGAATTCTCCATCTTTGGGCCGATTTCGGCGTTCGGCGACGGCCGGGTCGGCGCGGCGTCCCCCGGGGACCGGAAGCGGTTTCACGCGCTTCGCTCGCAGCCGCGTGGCGGACAATTCTCCGATCTCGATTTCCGTGCGCCTGTCCTGGTCCGTGGCGGAGGCATTCTGTTGCGCTTCCGCCCTGTCGAAGCGCTTCATGGACTTCACCGCATCGGTGTTGCCGACGAGGTCGGTTAGCCGGCGGTGCGCCCGCACCGCACGCCGATGGGCCTGACGCCGGGAGAGACCTGGTTGGTATACAAAAAACGTATTTCCCCGCCGCTTGATCTGCGCCTCCTCGCCGAGGGATTCGCGGAGCACGATTTCGCCGACCTCAAAGATGCTGTCCGAGCAATGGGACCAGCGCCACCCGAACATCCGCCTCAGGTCGTCGAGTGGCACCGTCTCGATATGTCTGGATTGCGCATTCGGGCGCTTACGGCGGGAAAGGGAGAAAAGGCTTCCCGATTTGGGGGCGCGTATGCGGGTGCTTCCCGCAATCGCCCATTCGCGAAGGGAATCCACCGCATCCGAAACCTGAGACCGGACTGCGTTTCGAAGCGCCGATCTAAAAGCCGAGAAAACCGTTGTTGCGGCAACATTCTTCGCTTCCATCGCTCCACACTCCTTGCGCGGAGGCTGACGGCCCGAAGTATCGCTCCGGGCCGTGCCCGAATAACCTTTCGTTATCCAAAGCGTGGGACCTGAAGCGTTAAGCAAACGCTAAGAAATCTGGTTAAGGCAAAACTAATTCCTCGTGCCCTTGTAGCTCGTCAGGTTGATGATCTCGAGCACGTTGCCGTCGGGATCGTGGAAGTAGGCGCGGGGACCGTTGACCGCACCGCCCTGGCGGTCCTCCTCCCAGATCACCTCGACGCCCTTCTCGGCGAGCGTCTTCTTCGCCGCCTCGTAGTCCGCCGCGTCGACCACGAAGGCGTGGTGAAGGTCGTGCTCCTTCGGATCGACCTTCAGCGCGGATTTCGCCAGGATCACGCAGTCGCCTCCCGCATCGAGAAACACCATCCCGCGATCGTGCATGACCTGAATCGGCGTCATGCCGAGGATGTCGGTGTAGAATTCCATGCTGCGCACGGTATCGGTCACGGGGATGGTGAAATGGGCGACGCCTTTGGTCCGGATCATCGGGACACTCCTCGGTCGGTCGGCCGGGCCGTCGCGCGGTCCGGGGTGACGGAAAACACGGTAACAGAATAGGCGAGGTAGGGCGTTTTGGCAGCGGACAAAGAAAATTCGGCTGAAGCATCGGTCGACGCATTGGTGGACGTGGCGATCGTGGGCGGCGGGTTCGCCGGGATGACGGCGGCGAACCGTCTGGCGGAGGCCGGGCGGAAGCCCGTCGTGTTCGAGGCCGGAAACGAGCCCCTCTACATGTGCAATTCGCGCGTCGCGACCGGCGCGCTCCACATATCGTTCCACAGCCCGCTGGAGCCCGTGGGCGACCTCTATGACGCGATCATGAAGGGATCGGACGGGACGGCGCGCCCCGATCTCGCGCGCGCCGTCGCCGACCGTGCCGCCATGACGATGGCCTGGATGAAGGAACGCGGCTCGGAGTTCGAGGACCACCCGCGGCGCATGAACGGCGTGCCGATGATGGCGCCGCTCCGGCGCATGGTCGCCGGTCTCGACTGGGAGGAGAGCGGCCCCAACCTGTTTCTCCAGATGCTGGAGGCGCGGCTGGTGCGTTCCGGCGGGGCGCTCCGGCGGGGCTGCCGCGTCGCGGAGATACTGAAGGACGGCGTGGGCGTTTCGGGCGTCGTCGTGGACGGGCCGGACGGGCGCGCGACGATCCGGACGCGCCATGTGATCGTCGCCGACGGCGGCTTCCAGGCGGATATTGACTTGGTCTCGCGCCACATCTCGAAGGCGGCGGCGAAGCTGATGCAGCGGAACACCGGTACGGGCCGCGGCGAGGGGATGCGGATGGCCGTGGCAATCGGCGCGGCGACCGTCGGGCTCGAGCGTTTCTACGGTCACGTGCTGAGCCGCGATTCGATGGAGGACGACCGCCTGTGGCCCTATCCGCAGCTCGACGTGATCTGCGCCAAGGGCATCGTCGTCACGCCGGACGGCAGGCGCTTCGACGACGAGGGGCGCGGCGGCATCTACATGACGAATGCCATCGCCAGGCTCGACGATCCGCTGTCCGCCACCGCGGTGTTCGACGCGACGGTCTGGGCCGACGCGAAGGACAGCGACAACGTGCCGCCCAACCCGTCGCTCACCGACAACGGCGGCACGCTGATCTCAGCGGACACGCTCGACGAGCTCGCCGCGAAGGCGGGGCTCGACGCGGCGGGGCTGAAGGAGACGGTCGCCGCCTACAACGCGGCGATCGCGGCGGGATCGATGGCTGGCCTCTCGCCCACGCGGACGACCGCGATCTATCCCGCGCATCCGATAGCGGAGGCGCCGTTCTGCGCCGCGCCGCTCTGCGCCGGGATCACGGTGACCTCGGGCGGGCTCTCGGTCGACGGCAGGGCACGGGTGCTCGACGGCGCAGGGAAGCCCATTTCCGGCCTGTACGCCGCCGGGTCCGCGGTCGGCGGCATCGAGGGCGGTCCGCGCGTCGGCTATGTCGGCGGGCTGATCAAGGCGTTCGGGATCGGGCTTCTGGCGGCGGATACGATTTCGGGCGCCTGAGGATACGGCCGGCGAAAACGCCGGTCAGATGACCGCACGGCCGACCTCCTCGACGAGGTCGAAGAGCGTGCCGTTGCGCTCCTTCATGGCGGGAACGAGTTCGCGCGCCTCAGCGAGGATCGCGTCTGCGTCGAACGCGACGATCCGGCCGCCCTCGACGAGCACTCGGCCGTCGACGATGACGGTGTCGACGCCGGAACCGTTCTCCGACTGGACGAACTGGTGGACCGGATCGTTGACCGGCGTCCACCACGGACGATCGAGGTCGTAGAGCACGATGTCCGCCTTGCGGCCCGCCTCGATCGCGCCGATTTCGTCTTCCGCAAGCATCGCCGCGGCGCCGCCCGCGGTCGCCATACGCATCGCGTCGCCGTTGCCGATCCATTTCGACGGATCGGGCTCCTAGACGCGGTGGATCATCGTCGCGAGGCGCATGGCGCGCTGCAGGACCTGGTCGCCGCCGCTGCACGAGCCGTCGTTGCCGAGCCCGACGCGCACGCCGCGGGCGAGCATCCTGGGGATCGGCGCGATGCCGCTGCCGCTCCGTATGTTGCTCTCGGGGTTGTGGACGACGACGGCGCCGCGCTCGGCCATCAGCTCGATATCCTCATCGCCGATCCAGATCGTGTGCGCGCAGCTGAGGCGCGAGGTCAGGAGCCCGATGTCGTCGAGGTGGCGTACCATCGTGGTGCCGTAGCGGCGCTGGGCGATTTCGGCCTGGACCGCGGTTTCCAGCAGGTGGCAGTGGACACCGACGCCGGTGGCATCGGAAAGCTCGACGCACATCTCGAGGAGCTCGTCGCTGCAGCGCATCGGGTTCGACGGTGCGGGACCGATGCCGATGCGCCCGGACTCGCCGTTCCAGCGCGAGATCGCGTCGGAGCAGAGCTCGCGCAGTTCGGCGACCGAGCGCGGCTTGAACGGATTGTTGCGCGACACGGCGTCCTGAAGATGCGGCGGCAGCGAGCCGCCGGGCGGCATGATGTCGGTGTATTCGCCGTCGAAGATGCGGAGCGCGACCTGCGCCCGCATGCAGGAGTCGCGATAGGCGGCGACCGCCGCCTCGACGTCCTCCCCACTGAAGGACTGTTCGGGAAAATGGTCGAGCGACGACGTCGTTCCGCTCAGCAGCATCTCCATGCAGTTGAGCATCGCGCTGACATAGACCTCGCGCGGCGTGCGGTTCGCCGTGTAGGCCTGGAACAGCCACATCGAGGCGCGGTGGTTGAGGCGATCGTAAACGCCGTGGACGACGCTGAGCGGCGAGTGCGTGTGGGCGTTTACGAGGCCGGGGAGCGCGAGGCGGCCGCTCCCGTCGATCGTCCGGTCGCAGCTCGCGGCAATCGCGGCATCGACCGTGCCCACGGCCGCGATGCGGCCGTCGACGATCAGGATGTCGGCGCTCTCGTGCTCGGTGCCGTTCGTGTCGAGGGTGACGATGCGGGCGCCGCGGATCAGGATCCGCCCGCGCCCGTTCATCCCCGTCTGCGCCGCGCCGACCACCGCCGTCCCCTCAGTTTCCGAATATGATCTTCGGCAGCCAGACCGCCGTCGGCGGATAGAACGCGACGATCAGGAGCACGATGACCTGGCAGACGATGAAGGGGATCACGCCCTTGAACATCGAGACCAGCTTGATCTCCGGCGGCGCGATCGCCCGCAGGTAATAGATCGACGGCGCGACCGGCGGCGTCAGGTAGGAGGTCTGGATGACGCAGCAGACCATGATGCCGAACCAGATCGGGTCGATCCCGAGCTGGCGGATGATGGGCGTGAACACCGGCATGCAGATCAGCAGGATGGCGACCCAGTCGAGGATGAAGCCGAGCAGGAAGAACACGGTCAGCATCAGGACGATCATCTGCGTCGGCGACGGCTTGAAGGTGGCGAGGAATTCGCGGATCAGGTCGTTGCCGCCGTTGACGAGGAAGATGCTCGAGAACATCACGCCGCCGAGCACCGAGAACATCACCATCGCGTTGATCTGGATCGAGCGCGTCAGCACGTCGACCACGACGCTCCACGACATCCGCCGGTAGGCGACGATGAGGATGACGGCGCCGAATGCGCCGACCGCGGCCGCCTCGGTGGGCGACGCGATGCCGGCGAGGATCGATCCAAGCACCGCGACCACGAGGATCAGGGCGGGCACCATCGCGATGGCCGTGACCTTCACCTTTTCCCCGAATGGCATCCGGGGGCCGCTGCCGTCGTCGACGACCGGGGCGTGATCCGGCCAGATGTAGCAGCGGCCGACGATGTAGGCGAGGAAGAGGCCCGTCATGATCAGCCCGGGGATGACGACGCCGGCGAACAGGTCGCCGATCGACTGCTCGACGATCGAACCGTAGACGACGACCACGACGGTGGGCGGAATGATCGTGCCGAGCGACCCGCCGGCGCAGATCGTGCCGGAAATCAGGTCGTGCTTGTATTTCTGCTTCACCATCGGCGGGATCGCCATCATGCCGACCACCGTTTCGACGGCGCCGACGACGCCCGAGCAGGCGGCGAACACGCCGCACATCGACACCGAGGTCAGCGCGAGGCCGCCCCGGAGCTTGCCGATCCAGAGCTGGATCGCGATGAACAGCTTTTCCGCAATGCCGGAGCGTTCGAGTGCTGCGCCCATGAATACGAAGAGCGGCAGCGCGGTGAGCACGTAGTTGGTGGTGACGTGCTGGAGCTGGCTGAACATTTGCGGGCCCAGCGTGTCGTCGAAGAACCAGAGGCCGAACGCGAACGACAGCGCGATCATGCTGAACGCGACGGGAAAACCGAGGAAGACGAGCGCGAAGAGCGCCGGGAACATCCAGAGCGCGGGAATCTCGAACATGCGGCTTAAACTCCCCGGTCCGGATCGTGTTCGGCGGGCACGAGCGCCGCGCCGGTGAAGATCCCGGTGATGTGACGGATGGTCTCTACGGTCGACTGCAGCAGGAGCGCGATCAGGCCGAGCGCGACGGCGCCGTAGATCGGCCAGACCAGCGGTCCCCAGGCGCTCGCCAGTTCGACCTCGTGAGTGTTGTAGGCGGACCAGGTCCGGTAGACCGCGGCGTCCGACAGGATCCAGATCGCCGGTATGAAGAGCGCCGGGAAGATCACTGCGTACATCGCGTGCTGCACGCGGACCGGCAGGAGTTCCGAAAGGAGGTCGATGCGGACGTGGACCTTCTTCTGCAGGCCGTAGGCGCCGGTCAGCATGAACAGCGCGCCGTGCAGCATGAAGGTGATGTCGAATGCCCAGATCGTCGAGGCGTTGAAGACGTAGCGTGCGACGACTTCGTAGACGCAGACGATGATGAGGGCGGGGAAAAGCAGGGCGCCGAGAATGACCGTCGAGCGGACGACCGCTTCGAGGACGGCACAGAACCGCGAGATCAGGAGCATCTCTTACGCTTTCGGCAGGGGTGGCGGCAGGGGTGGCGGCAGGGGTGGCGGCAAGGGTGGCGGCAGGAGAGGCGAAACGAGAACGGGCCGCGCCGGAGCACGGCCCGTCTCAGGCGTTACTTCGTGTCGGGAACCTTGTACGAGGTGTTCTCGCGCCACTTGTCCTGGAAGGCGTAGTAGCTGTCCGCAAGCTTCTGCATCCAGGGATTGCCCTTCTTCGTCTCGTCCTTGGCCTTCTCCATGGCCCACGCGCGGCCTTCCTTGCGCACGGCCTCGACGACTTCGGGCTTGAGCCTGACGATCTCGTTCGCACCGCCCTC
>JAYOEF010000059.1:0-18318 GCA_038106605.1 Alphaproteobacteria bacterium | reverse complement strand
GGCGAGCGCCGCCCCGTGGAGCGCCATCGCCTCGCCGACGACCTGTGCCTTCCACGCCACGCCGTCCGCCGCGACGCCGGTTCCGGGCCCGGTCCAGTCCGCCGGAGCACCGCCGAACAGCGCGCAGGAGAGCGCCGCCGCGGCGGTCGTGTTGCCGATCCCCATCTCGCCGACGATCAGCGCGTCGGAACCGGGCTTAACCGCGTCGTATCCCGCCCCGAACGCCGCCGCGCACTCCGCCTCGTCCATCGCCGCTTCCGAAGTGAAATCCCGCGTCGGCCGGTCGAGGTCGAGCGCCAGCACGTCGAGCGTCGCGCCGAACGCGCGCGCGAGCTGGTTGATCGCGGCACCGCCCGCAGCGAAGTTAGCGACCATCTGCGCCGTCACCTCGGATGGAAACGCCGACACGCCCCGCGCCGTGACGCCATGATTTCCCGCGAAGACGAGAATGCGCACGTCGTCGAGCGCCGGCGGATGGCGTCCCTGCCAGGCCGCAAGCCACGCCGCGATTTCTTCCAGTCGGCCGAGCGATCCTGCCGGCTTCGTCAGGTTCGCGTCGCGCGCCCGCGCCGCCGATGCGGCATCCTCGTTCGGGCCCGGAAGATTTTCGAGCCGCGTTGAGATATCCTTGAACTGCAAAATTCTCTCCCGTCGGTTCGGAGAGACATATCACCTCGGGTGTTCGATGACAGCTTCGGATGAAGGCACGGGCTCCGGCGGCGTGCTGCGCGGCATCTATCTCAGCGTCGTCTTCCTGACGCGCCTCCCCGCCCCGGGCTGGCCCGACGCGGTGCGCGGCAGGCTGGCAGGCGCGATGTGGGCGTTCCCGATCGCGGGCGTGATCGTCGCCACCATCGCCGGCGTGGCATATGCACTCTGCGCCGAGCTCGGCTGCGATCCGCTCGTCTCCGCGTTCGTCGCGGTGGGCGCCGCCATCGTCGCGACCGGCGGGCTGCACGAGGACGGTCTCGCCGATCTCGCCGACGGCGCCTGGGGCGCGGCGGAACCGGGCGCCCGCCTCGCCATCATGTCGGATTCACGCATCGGCGCGTTCGGCACGCTCGCGCTGATCCTCTCGGTCGGCATCCGCGCCGCCGCGCTCGGCGCGCTCGGCCAGCCCCTCTACGTGCTGGGTGCGCTGGTGGCCGCGGCGGCGCTCAGCCGCGCCGCAATGCCCGTCGTCATGGCGGTCCTGAGCCCGGCGAAGAGCTCCGGGCTCGGCGCCTCCGCGGGCATGCCGTCGACCGCGACGTGGTCGGCTGGCCTCGGCATCGCGCTTCTGATCGCGCTGTTCGCCGCGCCCGCCGGATTCGTTCCGGCCGTCGCGGGTACGGCCGCGGCGGCGGCGGTCGTCGCATGGTTCGCACGGCGCACGATCGGCGGCTACACCGGCGACGTGCTGGGCGCGGTGCAGCAGGTCGCCGAGGCTACCGCGCTCGCCCTCATCGCCGCAGCGGTGACGGAAGCCGGTTGACGAAGCCGACGCGCCAACCGAGCGGGCCGAGATCGTCGCAGCGCGTCACCGACAGCGTATCGATGACATAGGAGAGCGCCGCCTCGGGCGGGGCGCCGGTCGCTGACGCAAGAAACGCACGGATGCTGCCCGAATGGACGACGGCGACCGCGGCGCGGCCGCGCAGGCGCTCCGACCACGCAGCCGCCGATTCCGCGACGCGGGCGGCGACATCCGAGAAGCTCTCGCCGCCCGGCGGGAGGATGTCGGCAGGCCAGGTCTTGTCCTCCTCGCGGATCTCGGCCCAGACTTCGGCGCTCGGCCGGCCTTCCCAGTCGCCGAAATGCTGTTCCGCGAAGCCGGGCTCGATGTGGATCTCCGCGCCTTCCGCGCCCCTTGCCCGCAGGATGCCGTCGAGCGTCTTCATCGTGCGCGCGAGCGGCGTCGCGAGCCACACCGGATCGGCGGGAAGCATGGCGGACAGCGCTTCGAAGACCTCGATCCCCGGGAGCGTCACGTCGAGATCGAGCGCGCCGTAGACCGTGCGCTCCGGGTTCACGGCGGGCGCATGACGCACCAGCCACCATTCCGTGATCTCGTCGCTCACGGCTTCAACGCGCGTTCGAGACGGTCCCACGCCGCCGCGTCGCCGGGCAGACCGAAGCGGAGCCGGTCGGGGCTTTCGGGGAAGGAGCGCACGTAGATCCCGGCGCGGCCGAGGCGTTCGAACAACCGAGGCGCGCCTTCCCCCCCGGCAAGGCGGAACAGCGTCGTGCCTCCTATGACGGCGAGCCCGGCACCTTCCAGCATCCCGTCGAGCCGTGCCGCGTCCGCATCGAGCCGCCACCGCGTCTCCGCCTGCCAGGCGCGGTCGGAGAGCGCCGCGATGCCGATGTCGATCGCGGGCGCCGACACCGGCCACGGGCCGAGCGCGGCGCGGAGACGCGCGGCAAGCTCGGCGCCGCACAGCGCGAAGCCGAGGCGGAGACCGGGCAGCCCGTAGAACTTTCCGAACGAGCGCAGCACGAGCCGGTCCGGCGCTGCGACCGTGGGCTCGCCGGTGACGTCGGCGAAGGCCTCGTCGACGACGAGGAGCCCCCCCTTGTCCGCGAGGCCGCTTGCGAGGCGCGTGACGGCGGCGGCATCAATGATCCGCCCGTCCGGATTGTTGGGCCGCGTCAGCACGACGACATCCATCCGCGCGGCGTCGGGCAGGCACGGAACCGCCTCGACTTCGTGCCCGGCCGCGCGCCACGCCGGCGCGTGCTCGCCGTAGGTCGGCGAGACGACCGCGACGCGGCACGGCGGAAACAGGCGAGGAAGCCACTGGATCAGCGCCTGCGTGCCCGGCGCGGCGACGGCGACGACGCCGGGAGGCGCGCCGTAAGCCGCGGCGGCAACATCCTCGAGCCGGGCGAGCGCCGCCAGCTCAGGAAGCCGCGCGAGCGAGGCGAGGACACCGGCGTCCACCGGATAGGGGCACGGATTGATCCCGGTGCTGAGATCGATCCAGCCGTCCGGGGGTGCGCCGAACCGCACCGTCGCCGCGGACAGGTCGCCGCCGTGGAACACGGGCGCGCCCGCGCTCATCGCGTGCCGCCCTTGAGCACGAGCGGAAGTCCGGCAGCGACGAAGACGACATCGTCGGCCGCGGCGGCGACGCGCTGGTTGAGCATGCCCTGCAGGTTCCGGAAGGAACGCGCCAGCGCGTTCTCGGGGACGAGACCGAGGCCGATCTCGTTCGACACCAGGACGATCCGGCCCCGGGCGCCGCCGAGCGCGGCGACGAGCGCATCGGTCTCGGCCGCTGCGTCGCGGCCTTCGCCGAGGAGATTGCTGAGCCAGAGCGTCAGGCAATCGACAAGGATCGACGCGTCCGGCCCGTCGTGCCGGCGGATGGCTTGCGCGAGATCGAGCGGCGCCTCGACCGTCTCCCACGCGTCGCCGCGGCGCGCGCGGTGGACCGCGATTTTCCCCTGCATCTCCCCGTCCAGTGCTTCCGCCGTCGCGATGTAGACCGCAGGCGGCGAGGCCTGGGCGGCGAGCGCCTCGGCGTGGGCGCTCTTCCCCGATGCCGCGCCGCCGAGCACCAGCGTGACCCTACCCTCCGCCATGCTGTCAGCCCCCCGCCGCGGCGAAGCGACCGCGGAGCGGGTAAGGAAAAACGGCTAGACGGACGGGGAAACGGATCACGGGAACTTCACCGGAGAGGACATCGCGGGCATTATCCACCCGCCGCGGGCGCGCGCAACCGGGGCCGAACGATAGCGGAAACGATAATCGATAAATCGATAAACGGAGGAAGCCATGCCCTATGCAACAGCCCGCGACGGGGTGAAGCTCTACTACGAAGAGGTCGGCAGCGGCACGCCGATCCTGTTCATCCACGAATTTGCCGGCGACCACCGGGGATGGGAGCCGCAGGTCAACCATTTCGGCCGGCGCCACCGCTGCATCGTCTATTCGGCGCGCGGCTATCCGCCGTCCGACATCCCGACCGACGTGAAGAGCTACTCGCAGGACATCGCCCGCGACGACGCGATCGCCGTCCTCGACCATCTCGGCATTGCGAAGGCCCACATCGTCGGGCTTTCCATGGGCGGCTTCGCGACGCTCCATTTCGGCCTCCAGTATCCCGACCGTGCGCTCTCGCTCACCATCTGCGGCTGCGGCTACGGCGCCGAGCCGTCGACGCGCGCGGAGTTCCGCGAACTGTCCCTCAAGGTCGCCGACAATTTCGAGAAACGCGGTGCCCGCGCCTATGCCGAGGAGTACGGCTCGCAGCACGGCCGCCACACATTCAAGCAGAAGGATCCGCGCGCCTGGCGCGCCTTCGTCGACCGGCTGGCCGAGCATTCGGACATCGGCTCGGCGCTGACCCAGCGCGGCGTCCAGGCCTCGCGCCCCGGCCTCTGGGATCTCGAGGACAAGATCCGCGCAACCGACGTTCCGGCGATGGTGGTCACGGGCGACGAGGACGAACGCTGCCTCGTCCCCGGCTTCTTCATGAAGAAGACCCTGCCGCGCGGCCGCCTGTTCGTGATGCCGAACACCAGCCACGTCCTCAACCTCGAGGAGCCCGCTTTGTTCAATTCCGTGCTCGAGAACTTCATCCTCGACGTCGAGAGCGGCAACGGCTGAACGCCTCGCTCCGAACGGCGAAAAAAGACGCCGGAATCCCGGGGCGGGATTCCGGCGCATGGCACAGGGAAGCACGCACTTGCGGTGACGGCGTGGTGGCATGCGCCGGCGGCCGTGCGGCAGAGATCGGGGATCCCGGGCAGTGTGCGGCGAAGGGACGGGGTGGAACCTTCGTCGCGGAAGGCCTCTCTGTGGGAAGATCGGCCCGGATGTCGGAAATCCGCCGTTCGCAAGCAGAAGTGTCGCGGCAGCGCCGGTCAGCCGCGTGACGCCCGCATGAAGATTTCGTGACTCGCCTTTTTCTCAGGCGGTCGGCAGCTTGTAGTCCGCGAAGCGGTCGCGCAGGTCCATCTTCAGGAGCTTGCCGGTCGCCGTGTGCGGCAGATCGTCGACGAAGGCGACGTCGTCCGGGATCCACCACTTGGCGACCTTGCCCTCGTAGTAGCGCAGCAGCTCCTCCGCACCGACCTTGCTGCCCTCGGCGCGGACGACGACGAGCAGCGGGCGCTCGTCCCATTTCGGATGGGGCACGCCGACGACCGCCGCCTCGAACACGCCGGGATGGCCGACGGCGATGTTCTCGAGCTCGATCGAGCTGATCCACTCGCCGCCCGACTTGATGACGTCCTTGGATCGATCCGTAACGTGCATGTAGCCGCCCCCGTCGATGGTCGCGACGTCGCCGGTCGCGAACCAGCCGTCGGAATCGTGGCTACTGCCCTCGCCGCGGTAGTACTGGCTGCACACCCAGTAGCCGCGCACCTTGAGCTCGCCGAACGCCTTGCCGTCCTCGGGCAGGGGCGCGTTGCCGTCGCCGACGATCTTCATGTCGACGCCGTAGCACGGCCGCCCCTGCTTGATCTGACGGTCGTAGCGCTCCTCCGCCGTTTCGTCCTCCATGCCGTGCTTCGGATGGTTCACGGTGCCGAGCGGCGACATCTCGGTCATGCCCCAGGCGTGGAGCACGCGGACGCCGTACTTCTCCTCGAACTTCTCGCTCATCGCGCGCGGCGTCGCCGAGCCGCCGATAACGCAACGCCCGAACCCGTCGACGCGCTTGCCGGTGCGTTCGAGATAGTCGAGGAGCCCGAGCCAGACCGTGGGCACGCCGGCCGACATGGTCACGCCCTCGGTCCCGATCAGCTCGTGCAGGCTCTCGCCGTCCATCTTGAGCCCGGGCATGACGAGCTTCGCGCCCACGAGCGTCGACGAATAGGGCAGCCCCCAGGCGTTGACGTGGAACATGGGGACGACGGGAAGCACCGTGTCGGCCGCCGCGAGCCCGAGCATGTCGGGCGTCGCCGACGCCCAGGCGTGGAGCACCGTGGAGCGGTGCGAATAGAGGACGCCCTTCGGGTTCCCTGTCGTGCCCGACGAGTAGCACATGGAGGACGCCGTGTTCTCGTCGAACTCCGGCCAGTCGTAGTCGCCGTCTTCGGCGGCGATGAGGTCCTCGTAGCACATGACGTTGGGGAGGCTCGTCTCCGGCATGTGGGCGGCGTCGGTCATGACGACATAGCCCTTCACCGATTTCGCCTGCGGCGCGATCTTCTCCAGGAGGGCCACGAAGGTCAGGTCGACGAAGACGAGGCGGTCCTCGGCGTGGTTCACGATGTAGGCGATCTGGCCCTCGAACAGGCGGGGATTGATCATGTGGCAGACCGCACCCATGCCCGAGACGCCGTAATAGAGCTCGTAATGGCGATAGCCGTTCCACGCCAGCGTCGCCACCCGGTCGCCGTCGCCGATGCCGAGACGTTTGAGCGCCTGGGCGAGCTTCTTGGCGCGGATCCTGGCCTCCGCATAGGTGTAGCGGTGGATCGGCCCCTCGACCGTGCGCGACACGATCTCGGTGCCGCCATGGTATTTTGCCGCGTGCTCGATCAGCGACGAGATCAGCAGCGGCTTGTTCATCATCAGGCCGAGCATGTGCGACTCTCCCCTTTGCGTGGCCGTTCTTTTGCGGCTAAACCGAACGTATCGCCGGGCAGGACGCATGACAATCGGCAGACGGGGCCGTGCGCCCTGGAAACATTGGGGGGCAATCGTGACGGCAGGCAGCGGACCATACGAAACGCTGGGCTTCGAGGCGGCGGACGGCGTCGCCCGGATCGCGCTCAACCGCCCCGATGCCGCCAACGCCATGAGCCCCGGAATGTGCCGCGAGCTGTTCGACGCCGCCGTCGCCTGCGACGAGCGCGACGATATCCGCGCCGTGCTCCTTACCGGCGCGGGCAAGATGTTCTCCGCCGGAGGCGATCTGCGGTTCTTCAAGGAACAGGGCGACGGGCTCGGCGCCGCGCTCAAGGCCATGACCGCCGACCTCCATGCCGCCATCGCCACCTTCGCGCGCATGGACGCGCCGGTGATTTGCGCCGTGAACGGCATGGCCGCGGGCGCGGGCTTCAGCCTCGCCGCCTCCTGCGACTACGTGATCGCCGGCACCTCGGCCCGCTTCACCCTCGCCTACACCGCCGCAGGCCTGTCGCCCGACGGCAGCGCGACCTGGTTCCTGCCGCGACTCGTCGGGCTCAGGCGCGCGAGGGAGTTGATGCTGACCAACCGCATGCTGTCGGCGGAAGAAGCACGCGAGATGGGCATCGTCGACCGGGTGGTCGCCGACGACGCCCTCATGGAAGAGGCATCGAAGCAGGCGGCGCTCTTCGCCGCCGGGCCCACCAAGGCTTTCGGCGCAACAAAGCGGCTCCTGCAGGAAACATGGGCGAACGGGCTCGAGACCCAGACCGACCGCGAATCGCGGTCGATCGCCGCGCTGTCGCGGACCGACGACGCGAAGGAAGGGATCGACGCCTTCCTCGCCAAGCGCCGCCCCGATTTCATAGGCCGCTGACATGGCCGCGGATTTCTCGCTCGAAGGACAGGTCGCGCTCGTCACCGGCGCCTCGTCCGGGCTCGGTCTCGCCTTCGCGCGCTTCCTTGCCGACGCGGGCGCCTCGGTCGCGCTCGGCGCGCGTCGGAAGGAAAAATGCGCGGAGGCCGCCGCCGCGATCGGAAAGGCGGCCTGCGCCGTCGCGCTCAACGTCACCGACCAGGCCAGCATCGAGGCGGCGCTGGACAAGATCGAGGCCGCGCTCGGCCCGGTCGGCCTCCTGGTCAACAATGCAGGCATCGTCGTCGACAAGCCGATCGTCGAGACATCTCGCGAGGACTGGTCGTCGGTGATCGACACCAACCTCACGGGTTGCTGGCTCGTCGCCCAGGCCGTGGCAAAGCGCATGATCGCGCGGGAGAGCGGCGGGCGGATCGTCAACATTTCCTCGATCCTCGGCGAGACCGCGACCGGCCGGGTCCACGCCTACGCCGCCTCCAAGGCCGCGATCAACCAGCTGACACGGACGATGGCGACCGAGCTCGCGCGCCACCGGATCGCCGTCAACGCCATCGCGCCCGGCTACATCGAGACCGACCTCAACCGCGGCTTCCTCGCGAGCGAGGGCGGCGAGCGCATCCGCAAGCGCGTGCCGCAGCGCCGCTTCGGGCTTCCTGAGGACCTCGAAGGGGCATTGCTGTTGCTCGCCTCGCCCGCGGGTGGCTATATCACGGGCACGGTCGTCACCGTCGACGGCGGTCTCGGCCTCGCCGGTCTCTGAAGGAACGGACTTCCATGGATTTCTCGCTGCCGCCCGAAATCGAGGATTACCGCCTGCGGGTCCGCGATTTCGTCGCGCAAAACATCCTGCCGCTCGAAGCCGACCGTGCGAACTACGACGAACACGAGAACATCCGCGTCGACGTCCTCCAGGACATTCGCGCCAGGGTGAAGGCAGCGGGCCTCTGGGCGCTGCAGATGCCGAAGGCCCGCGGCGGGCAGGGGCTTCCCATCGTCGGTATGGCCGCCTGCTACGAGGAGATGAACCGGTCCATCTTCGGGCCGGTCTGCTTCAACTCCGCGGCGCCCGACGACGGCAACATGATCGTGCTGAACCGCATCGCCACCGAGGCGCAAAAGGAGCGCTGGCTGCAGCCGATCATCGACGGCAAGGTGCGTTCGTCCTTCGCGATGACCGAGCCCGCGCCGGGCTCGGGCTCCGATCCGATGTCGATGCTGACCCGCGCAGAACGTAAAGGCGACACCTGGGTCGTGAACGGCCTCAAATGGTTCATCACCGGCGCCGGCGAGGCGCAGCACTTCATCCTCATCGCGCGCACCTCCGACGACAAGCGGAAGGGCCTCAGCGCCTTCCTGTTCGACGCCGACCAGCCGGGCTGGGAGATCGTTCGCCGCATCCCGATCATGGGACCGGAGGAGCATGGCGGGCACTGCGAAATCCGCTTCGACGGGCTCGAGATCCCGGACGCGCACCGTCTGATGGAGGTCGGCGACGGCCTCAAGGTCACGCAAATCCGCTTGGGCACCGCGCGGCTCACCCACTGCATGCGCTGGACCGGGATGGCGAAGCGCGCGATCGAGGAAACCTTCGACTACGTGCGCGAACGCAAGGCATTCGGCGAGACGCTCGCCGACCATGAGGGCGTGCAGTGGCTTCTCGGCGAGGCGGCGATGCAGATCGAGATCGGCCGGCTGCTGACGATGCGGGCCGCCGCCAAGCTCGACCAGGGCGATTTCGCGCGCAAGGAGGTGTCGATGGCCAAGGTCATGGTCTCCGAAACGCTGCACAAGGCGATCGACACCGCGATCCAGCTGCGCGGCGCGCGCGGCTACTCCAAGGACACGCCGCTCGAATGGATGTACCGCTACGCCCGCCAGGCGCGGCTCGTCGACGGCTCGTCGGAGACACACAAGATGGTGCTCTCGCGCTTCCTGCTCGACGAGGGCATCGACTTCTGGAAATGGGACTGAGATGCCGCTGGGTCCGTTCATCCGCGACGTCGCAGGCGCCGATGCCGTCACCGTCGAGGACGGCGCGATCCTCACCGGCGGAGCGATCCAGGAAAATCGTGCGCTGACGCTCGTCATTCGCGGCGGGCCGATGGAGGGCCGCCACGAGGTGGTGCTGCGCGCCGAGGCCATGGCGACGATCCCGGAGAGCCGTCCGCTCGACCAGCAGTTCGCGCTGCTCCGCGCGGCCCATTCGGCAGGCGTCACCGTGCCGGAGCCGCTTTGGTACTGCCCCGATCCCAAGGTCGCTGGAAAGCCGTTTTACATAATGAGGCGGATTCGGGGCGAAGCGCTCGGCATCCGCGTCACCCGCATGGGACCGATGCCTGAAGTGGCGAAGGCGCTCGGGACGGAACTCGCCCGCATCCATTCGATCGCGCCGCCGCGCGCCGATCTCGGTTTCCTCGGCGCGGTGAAGGAGACTCCCGCCCGCGACGCCATCGCCCGCTACCGCGCCTATCTCGACGCGGAGCCGGAGCCGCATCCGGCGCTCGAATGGACCCTCCGCTGGCTCGAGCTCAACGCGAAGCCGTCGGACGAGCTCGTGCTCTGCCACCGCGACTTCCGCACCGGCAACTACATGATCCACGAGGGCAGGCTCACGGGCGTGCTCGACTGGGAGTTCGCCGGCTGGGGCGATCCGCACGAGGATCTCGCCTGGTTCTGCGCGCGCTGCTGGCGCTTTTCCGGCCCGAAGTTCGAGGCCGGCGGCATCGCGCCGCGCGACGTGTTCTACGGCGCCTACGAAGCCGCCTCGGGACGGCGCCTGGATCGCGATCGCATCGCCTTCTGGGAGGCGATGGCGCACGTGCGCTGGGCGGTGATCGCCCTGCAGCAGACGATGCGCCACCGCTCCGGCAGCGAGCCGAACCTCGAGCTTGCGTTGATCGGCCGCCGCCTCGCCGAGCTCGAATACGAATGCCTCCGGCTGACGGGAGTGCTCTGATGCGGAACCGCCCCAACGCCGTAGAACTGATAGAGGCGTCGGAAAAGCTGCTGGCCGACGAGGTCGCGCCCGAGCTGTCGAACCGCCAGCGCTACAACGTGGCGCTCATCGCGTCCGCCATGGGCATCGCCCGGCGCGAACTCAGGGGCGGGCTGTCGGCGTTCCCTGGCGAACTCGGCGCGCTCGAAACGCTCTACGGAAAGACGCCGGGCGAAGCGCCGGACATATCGCTCGACCGGCTCAACCGCCGCTTCGCCGCAGACCTCCGCGCCGGCCGGTTCGACGGCAACGACCGCGACCGCCGCGCCGCGATGACACTGCTGCGCGAGGACGTGACCGCACGGCTCGCCGAAGACAATCCGCGCTATCAGAAATAGCCAGTAATAGACAGAAACAGACGGACGGGCCTGCGATGCCCCGTGACAGAAGCGGACACGAGACGCAGGAGACCATGAGATGAACCGACGTACCTGGCTTTCCCTGAGCCTCGCAGCGGGCACGTTCGCCCTTCTGTCCGCCGGCTCGATGAGTGCCGCCCACGCCGCGCCCGAAGCCGGAAAACCCGCCCCCGCCTTCACCGGCACCGACAGCGCGGGCAAACCCATCTCTCTCTCCGACTTCCGCGGCAGGACAGTCGTCCTCGAATGGACCAACCATCTCTGCCCTTACGTCGCCAAACACTACCGCTCGGACAACATGCAGGCGCTCCAGAAGGAAGTCGCGAAGGATGGCGTCGTCTGGGTCCAGGTGATCTCGTCGGCGCCGGGCCTCGAAGGGCATGTTTCGGGCAGGGAGGCCGAGGCGCTCAATGCGAAGCGCGGTGCGGCGGCGGCGCGTGTCGTCCTCGACGAGAGCGGCGGGATCGGCCGTCTCTACACGCGCGCCACACGCCGACGATGGCGGTGATCGATGCGGCGGGCACGCTCGCCTATTACGGCGCGATCGACAGCGATTCCGACTGGCATCCGGATTCGATCAAGGGCGCGAAGAACTACGTGCGCGCAGCGCTCGCCGACATGAAAGCCGGGCGCGCCGTCGCGGTTTCGCAGACCCGCGCCTACGGCTGCACGGTGAAATACGCGGACTGACATTTCTGGGGAGGGAAAGAAACATGGGGCGCCGCAAGAGCATTCACATCGACGGGTTCGTGCACAGGAACCCGATCCCCAACGCTGCGCTGGTGGGCAACATCCTCTCCACCGGCGTGATCCACGGCCGCGACACGCGGGAAAAGGAGATTCCCTCCACCATCGAGGAACAGTGCGCGATCTGCTTCCGCCATATCCGCGACATCGTCGAGGCGGCGGGCGGCACCACGGACGATATTCTCAAGATCAACTTCTACCTCCAGGACCCGTCCAACCGCGACGCGCTCAACGCCGAGTGGCTGAAGATGTTCCCCGACGAGCATTCCCGCCCGGCGCGCCACGCCCACAAGCTGGATGGCGACTCCCCCACCATGATCCAGTGCGATTTCATGGCCGTGATCGGCTGATCCTGCCCCTGTCCGTCTGAAAAATATCGCGCTCCGAGTCCTGACGGCTTGCCTTAATGTTAGCCTCTACTAATTTATATAGCGGTGATTTATATAATTAGCGCTTGCGAAGATCGGACCAGGGTTTATAGTTCCGGTTAACCGCAAGCGCAATTGCGGACGGAAGACGGGACGGATGAAGAACGGGATTTTCACACGACGCGCGCTCCTCTGCGCCTTCGTTGCCCTCATCGCGGCAGCGGCGTCGGCGTGGTACGCGCCCGCCTCCGCCGCCTCCCGCAAGACCGTCGTCGCCACCATCTCGCAGATCGCCGAACCGCTTTCGGTCATCGCCGCCGGGCGCGCAGACATCCGCGCGCTGATGGGCGAAGGCGTCGACCCCCACCTCTACCGGCTGACGCGCGCCGACGTCGCGAAGCTCGCCCGCGCCGACCTGATCCTGTTCAACGGGCTCCATCTCGAAGCGCAGATGATCGGCATGATGAAGCGCTTCGCCGCCGAGAAGCCCGTCGTCGCGCTGGGCGACGCGCTCGCCGCCGACCGTCTGCTGCAGAAGGCGGGCGGCGACGGCACCGAGGCGACGCGCGATCCGCATATCTGGATGGACCCGGTGCTGTGGGCGCAGGCGCTCGGCGTCGCGGTCGAGGCGCTCGCGAAACTCGATCCCGCCAACGCGACGCTCTACCGCACAAACGCCGAGGCCTATTTCGCGAAGCTTTCGACGCTGGACGCGCGGGCCCGGGCGGCGGTCGCAACCATCCCGGAAGCCTCCCGCGGACTCGTGACCGCGCACGACGCCTTCGGCTATTTTGGCCGCTCCTACGGGCTCGACGTGCTGCCGGTCCAGGGCATCAGCACCGAGAGCGAGGCCGGCATCCGCCGCATCGAGACGCTGGTCGACACGCTGGTCCGCCGCCGGATCGGCGCGGTCTTCGTCGAGACGTCCGTCTCCGAGCGCAACGTTCGCGCGCTGATCGAGGGCGCCGCCGCCCGCGGCCACAAGGTCGCCATCGGCGGCGCGCTGTTCTCGGACGCCATGGGCGCCCGCGGCGAGTACACCGGCACCTATCTCGGCATGTTCGACCACAATGTGACGACCATCGTGCGTGCTCTCGGCGGCGCGGTGGCCGATGCCGGCCTCGCCGGGCAGCTCGCTGAGCGGAGGGACTGAGCGATGACGCCGCCCCGCCTCCTCCCCTACGAGATCGAATCCGATCCGCCCGAGGCCGTCGCTGCGCCGCTCTCGGTGCGTGGGCTCACCGTCGCCTACAACGACCGGCCGGCGATCTGGGACGTCGACTACGCCGCGCCCGACCGCAGCCTCGTCGCCATCGTCGGGCCCAACGGCGCCGGCAAGTCGACGCTGATCAAGGCCGTGCTCGGACTTGTCCCAACGCTCGCGGGCGAGGTGCGGGTCTATGGAGAACCTCTGCGCCGTGCGCGCCGCGCCGTTGCCTACGTGCCGCAGCGGAGCAGCGTCGACTGGGATTTCCCCGCCTCGGCGGAGGACGTCGTCGCCATGGGGCTCTACGGCCGCATCGGCTGGTGCCGCCCGGTGCGGCGCCGCCACCGCGAGGAGGCCCGCTCCCATCTCGACCGCGTCGGCATGGCCGACTTCGCCGGCCGCCAGATCGGCCAGCTCTCGGGCGGCCAGCAGCAGCGCGTCTTCCTTGCCCGCGTCCTCGCCCAGGATGCGAAGCTCTATCTGATGGACGAGCCGTTCGCCGGCGTCGACGCCGCGACCGAGCGCGCGATCGTCGAGGTGATGCGCGAGCTGCGTGCGAACGGCTCCACGGTGATCTGCGTCCACCACGACCTGCAGACCGTCGCCGACTATTTCGACCATGCGCTGATCCTCAACGTCCGCCCCGTCGCCGCGGGGCCCATCGACGCCGTGCTGACCGAGGAAGCGCTGCAGACGGCGTACGGCGGGCGCCTCGCCGCGACCGAGATCCGGGCCATCGCGCGCGCCGGCTGACCGCCGTGGCCGACGAGCTCTTCGCCATCCTCACCTTCCGGGCGGGCTACAACACCGCCGTCGTCATCGCGGGCGTCATCGCCCTTGGCGCGGGCGGCGGCGTGATCGGCATCCTCTCGTTCCTGAGAAAGCGCGCGCTGATCTCGGACGCGATCAGCCACGCGACGCTTCCCGGCATCGCGCTCGGCTTCATCCTGGGCGTTTCGTTCGGCGGCACCGGGCGCGAGCTGCCCGTCCTGATGGCGGGCGCGGTGGCCACCGGCGCGCTCGGCATTCTCTGCGTCCAGTGGATCCGCGACCGCACGAGGCTGCCCGAAGACACGGCCATCGGCACGGTCCTCAGCGTCTTCTTCGGGCTCGGCATCGTGCTCCTCAGCCACATCCAGACGATGGAAACCGGCGGGCAGGCGGGGCTCAACAGCTTCCTCCTCGGCTCGACGGCGGCGCTGACCGCCGGCGAGGCGCAGCTGATCGCCGTCGCCTCGCTCGTCGCGATCTGCTGCGCGGCCCTCCTCCTCAAGGAATTCGGCGCCGTCGCCTTCGACGAGGGCTTCTCGAAGGCGCTGGGCTGGAACGTCACCCGCCTCGACCTCGCGATGCTCGGCCTGCTGCTGGCCATCGTCGCCATCGGCCTCAAGACCGTCGGCCTCATCCTGATCATCGCCATCGTCATCATCCCGCCTGCCGCGGCACGGTTCTGGACCGAGCGCCTCGGGCGCATGGCCGCCCTCTCGGGCCTCATCGGCGCGC
Organism: Alphaproteobacteria bacterium; assembly: GCA_038106605.1. Classification (GTDB taxonomy): domain Bacteria; phylum Pseudomonadota; class Alphaproteobacteria; order MPNO01; family UBA830; genus JAYOEF01. The sequence continues at coordinate 3,694 of JAYOEF010000059.1, read as the reverse complement.
TCTCGGGCTGGATCGGCGGCGCGGCGTCGGCACTGTTCCCGAAGCTTCCCGCGGGCGCGGTTATCGTGCTGACCGCCGCCGCTTTCTTCGCCCTGAGCCTCCTGTTCGCCCCGAAGCGGGGCGTGATTGCGGGCGCCGCGCGCCTCCTCCTTCAGCGGGCGTCCGCACACCGCACCGAGGCCCTGATCGCCGCAGCGGAGGGACGCACCCCCACCGGAACGGGCCGCGCGCTCGCCCGGATCGGCGGGCTTCTCGACGCCGCGGGACTGCTGACGGAGACGGGCCGCACGGCCGCGACGGACGCGCTGAGACAACGTGAGTTGTGGCGCCGGTTCCTCCGCGCACACCCGGAGGAGACGCTCGCCTTCCGGCCGCTCTCGGGCGGGCGCATCGAAGACGCACTCCCCGCCGATCTCGTCCGTGCACTGGAGACTGGCCGGTCATGACGACAGCCGATTTCCTCACCATCGACCTGCCGGCGATCCTCGTCGCCGTGTTCGCCGCCACCGCCTGCGGCCTCCTCGGCAACTTCCTCGTGCTGCGCCGCCAGGCGCTGATCGGCGACGCGATCTCGCACGTCGTCCTCCCCGGCATCGTCGCTGGATTTCTCATCGGCGGCGTCATCGCCACCTTGCCGCTGCTCTTGGGCGCCATGGGGGCGGCGGTGCTCGCCGCCGCGCTGATCGAGATCGTCCGCCGCTCCGGGCGGCTGGAGACCGGCGCCGCCATGGGCGTCGTCTTCACCACCATGTTCGCGGGCGGGATCGTGCTCCTCGAGCAGTTGGGCGCGGCCAACGCGCACCTCGACGCCGAGCACGCGCTCTACGGCAACCTCGAAGCGACGCTGTGGCTCGGCGTCGAGCGCTGGAGCGACGTCGTCACCGCCGATGCGCTCCTCGGCCTCCCGCGCCAGCTCGTCACCCTCGCCGCCGTCGCGCTCTTCATCGCGCTCCTCGTCGTTTTGTTCTTCAAGGAGCTCAAGGTCTCGACCTTCGATCCCGGCCTCGCGGCGAGCCTGGGACTTCCCGTGCGCACGATCTCGACCGCGCTGATCGTCGTCGTCGCGCTCGCCGCCGTCGCGGCGTTCGAGGCAGTGGGCTCGATCCTCGTCATCGCCATGTTCATCTGCCCGGCCGCGACGGCACGCATGCTGACCGACAATCTCGCCCGCCAGCTCTGGATCAGCGCGGGCGTCGCGGTCCTGGCGGGCGCGGGCGGATACCTCCTCGCCGCGTTCGGCCCGCAGCTCTGGGGCGGGACGAACTCGCTCAGCGCCGCCGGCATGATCGCGGTCACAGCCGGCTTCCTTCAGATCGCCGCGATGCTGTTCGCGCCGCGTTATGGAGCGGTGGGACAGGCGCTGCGCCGCCGCCGCACGGTGCTGTTCGATCCGGCGGCGCGATAGGGTAGACTGCCGCCATGACCGGACCGCTCCACGGATTCAGGATCGTCGACATGACCGCGATGGTATCGGGACCGTCGGCGGCCATGCTGCTCGCCGACCAGGGCGCCGACGTGATCAAGGTCGAGAACCCGAACGGCGGCGACCACACCCGCGCGTCGTCGAACCGACAGGGCGGGTATTCGGCGAACTTCCTCAACAACAACCGCAACAAGCGCTCGATCGCCCTCGATCTCAAGGACCCGCGCGGGCTTGAGGCGCTGAAGCGCATCGCCGCCAATGCCGACGTGTTCCTGCAGAATTTCCGCCCGGGCGTCGCCGAGCGCATGGGGATCGGCGAGGACGCGATCCGCGCCGTCGCGCCCGGCATCGTCTATGTCTCGATCTCGGGCTTCGGCGAAGAAGGCCCCTACGCGAAGAAGCCGGTCTACGACCCGCTGATCCAGGCGCTCTCCGGCCTCGCCACCGTGCAGGCGGGCTCGGACGGGGAACGCCCGCGCCTCGTCCGCACCATCCTGCCCGACAAGCTCACCGGCCTCGTCGCGGCGCAGGCGATCTCTGCGGCGCTGCTTGCAAGGGAGCGGACCGGCGAGGGCCAGCACATCCGCCTTTCCATGCTCGATGCCATCGTCTCCTTCCTGTGGGGTTCCGATATGGGGAGCCAGACCTTCGTCGACGCGCCGCTGCCGCAGCAGGAGGCCGCGAGCTTCATCGATCTGATCTACGAGACTGCCGACGGCTACATCAGCGTCGCGGTCCAGAGCGACCGCGAATGGGCGGCGCTCTGCCGCGCCATCGAGCGCCCGGACCTGCTGACCGACCCGCGCTTCCTCACGCCTGCGCTGCGGCAGGACAATATCGACGCGCGCCTTACGGTGACGCAGGAGGCGCTGCCGGCACGACCCGCCTCCGAGTGGCTCGCGCGCCTCGAAGCGGAGGACGTCCCCTGCGCGCCCGTGCTCACCCGCACCGAGATGATCGGCCATCCCCAGATCCGTGCGAACGGCATCGTCGTCGAGAGCGACCATCCGGGCGCGGGACGCCTGCGCCAGACGCGGCCCGCCGCGCGCTTCTCGAAGACGCCCGCCTCGATCCGCCGCGGCGGACCCGCGCTCGGAGAGCATTCGGCCGAGATCCTCGCCGAAGCCGGCCTCACGCGGGACGAGATCGCGACGCTCCTCGCCGCCGGCATCGCTGCGGACGGCGGCGCGGCACAGGATGCCGCCGAATGATCGATTTCTATTACTGGCCGACGCCAAACGGCTGGAAGGTCTCGATCATGCTCGAGGAATGCGGACTGCCTTACCGCACGATCCCGGTGGACATCTCGAAGGGCGAGCAGTTCGCGCCAGAGTTCCTCGCCATCAGCCCGAACAACCGGATACCCGCGATCGTCGACCATGACCTGCCGGCCCAGTACGGCGGGATGCCGCTGTCGATCTTCGAATCCGGCCCGATCCTTCTCCATCTGGCGAAGAAGTCCGGTAAATTCCTCGCAACCGACCCGGTCGGCGAGAAGGAAACGCTCGAATGGCTGTTCTGGCAGGTCGGCAACCTGGGTCCGATGGCGGGCCAGCTCAGCCACTTCGTCAATTACGCGCCGGGCGAGGAAGCCTATTCGAAGACGCGCTACGCCAACGAGTACAACCGCTGCCTCGGCGTACTCGAACGCCGCCTGACCGGGCGCGAATGGCTCGCGGGCGATGCCTATTCCATTGCCGATATGGCGAGCTGGCCGTGGGTGCTGATCTCGAAGCCCTTGGGTCAGCCGCTCGACGAGTTCCCGAACGTCGCGCGCTGGCGCGCGGCGATCAAGGAGCGTCCGGCGGTGCAGCGCGGCGTCGACCTCGGCAAGGAGCTGCGGCGTACCGCAAAGCCGACCGACGAGGAGCGCGAGCTTCTCTACAACCAGACGGCACGCTCGACCGCGCGCCTCGCGGAACGCGCCGCCGATCGCTGAGCCACAGACCGCTGATCCCATGAAACGGAGTCTCGCTGCCGCCGTCCTTGCCGCGGCCGTCCTGTTCCTCGCCACCGCTCCGGCACGCGCCTATCTCGACGCCGACGCGACCTACGCGCTCGCCATCGCCCGCCACCACCCGACCGATGGGGCCGCGCCCGACTACACCATCGCGATGCTTCTCTACTGCCATGCCGACATCGACGGCCATGCAAATTCGGCCTTCGCCATCGGCTTCCTCTACGCCGCCGGGCAGGGCGTGAAGAAGAACGAGGCAATGGCGCATGCCTGGTTCGTCCGCGCCGCGTCTCTGGGCCATCCGGAGGCGAGGA
>JAYOEF010000058.1:13933-18598 GCA_038106605.1 Alphaproteobacteria bacterium | reverse complement strand
ATGATCTACGGCTTCGCGGGGACGACCCGGTTCTCGGTCCTTGCCCAGCTGTTCACCGGCCCCAATCCCGAACCAAGCGTCGGCGTGATCGTCGGCCTCGTCTTCCTGCTCGCGGGTCTCGCGTTCAAGATCTCCGCCGTGCCGTTCCACATGTGGACGCCCGACGTCTACGAGGGCGCGCCGACGCCGGTGACGGCGTTCTTCGCCGTCGCGCCAAAGGTGGCGGCGCTGGCGCTTCTGACGCGGACGATGATCGGCCCGTTCGGCGAGCTTTTCGCCCAGTGGCAGCAGATCGTGATCTTCATCGCCATCGCCTCGATGCTGGTGGGCGCGTTCGCCGCGATCTGGCAGACCAACATCAAGCGGCTGATGGCCTACAGCTCGATCGGCCATATCGGCTACGCGCTGGTCGGCCTCGCCGCCGGGTCCGAGGAAGGCATCCGCGGCATCGCCATCTACATGGCGATCTATCTCGTGATGAATGTCGGCGCCTTCTGCTGCATCCTGTCGATGCGTCGCCAGGGCCGCCTCGTCGAGGGCATCGCGGACCTCGCCGGTCTCGCGCGCACCCAGCCGATGATGGCCGCCGCGATGGCGATCTTCATGTTCTCGATGGCCGGCATCCCGCCGCTCGCGGGCTTCTTCGGAAAGCTCTACGTCTTCCTCGCCGCCGTCCATGAGGGGCTCTACACGCTCGCCATCATCGGCGTTCTCACCAGCGTCGTCGGCGCCTTCTACTATCTCCGGATCGTGAAGGTGATGTATTTCGACGAGCCCGCCGAGGCGTTCGAGCGCGGTACGGGGCGCGAGGTCAAGGTGGTGATGGCCGTCATGGGCCTGTTCACGCTGCTCTTCGTCGTCTATCCGGGCCCGCTCGAGGGCGCGGCTGAGGCGGCTGCCGCGGTGCTGTTCGCCGCCGGTTAGTGCGATGCCCCAGGCCGGGGACAGGACGGATCTTCCCAGCGGCTTCGTCCTCCACGAGTTCGCGAGACTCGACAGCACCAATGCCGAGGCGCTCCGGCGCATAGCCGCCGGGCGCGCGTCACCGGGCGACGTCATCCTTGCCGATGAGCAAGAGGCCGGCCGCGGCCGGTCGGGACGAAGCTGGGTTTCGCCTGCCGGCAATCTCCACGCGACGATCGTCCTCGACGTTCCCGCCAGCCGTATGGCGGGCCAGCTCGCCTTCGTTGCAGGCCTGGGCGTGCTCGACGCGCTGCGGACGCTCGCGCCCGATGCCGCGTTCTCCCTCAAATGGCCGAACGACGTTCTCGCGGGCGGGCGAAAGATCGCGGGTATCCTGATCGAGGCGGGCGAGGGGGGCTTTGCGGTCGGGGTCGGCATCAATCTCGCGGCATCGCCGCCGGACGACGCGGTTCGCTACCCGGCGACGAACCTCCGGGCGGAGGCGGGCATCGCCGTCGCCCCGCGGTATGCGATCGCGGCGCTCTGCGCGGCGCTCGGCCCCTGGCACCGGCGCTGGGCCGCGGAAGGGTTCGAACCGCTCCGGGCGGCTTGGCTTGCGTCGGCCCACCGGATGGGCGATACCATCGCGGCGTCCACGGCCTCGGGCGCGATTGAAGGGCGCTTCTGCGGCCTCGACCCCGAGGGGGCGCTGATCGTCGAAACGGCAGGCGGCGATCGGTGCCTGATTACCGCCGGAGACGTGTTTTTTCCGGGAGACGCCTAAGGCATGCTTCTCACGATCGACTCGGGCAACACCAACATCGTCTTCGCGCTTTACGACGGTGACAAACAGCGCGGCGTGTGGCGGCGTGCCAACGATTATCGCCGCACGGCCGACGAATACGGGGTGTGGCTGCTGCAGCTTATGGCGCTCGCCAAGCTCCATCCGGAGGAGGTCGATTCCGCGATCATTGCGACCGTGGTGCCCGATACGCTGTTCAGCCTGAAGGGCCTCTGCCGCAACTATTTCCATGCCGACCCGCTGGTCGTCGGCCAGCCGGGAGTCGAGCTCGGCATCAAGGCGCTCGTGGATTCCCCGGAATCGGTCGGCGCCGACCGCCTCGTAAACGCCGTCGCCGCACACGAGAAGTACGGCGGGCCGCTGATCGTGATCGATTTCGGAACGGCGACGACCTTCGACGTGGTGGACGACGACGGCAACTACTGCGGCGGCGTCATCGCACCCGGTATCAACCTCTCGATCGAGGCGCTGCACCAGGCGGCGGCGATGCTGCCGCGGGTCTCGGTGGAAAAGCCGCCGACGGTGATCGGCAAGCGGACGACGCCCGCGATGCAGTCCGGCATCTACTGGGGTTATGTCGGGCTGATCGAAGGCCTCGTCGCCCGCATCCGCGCCGAATACGGCAAGGAGCTCCGCGTCGTCGCCACCGGCGGCCTCGCGCCCTTGTTCGACGCCGCGACGTCTGCGATCGGAGAGGTCGACGGCGACCTCACGCTCCGCGGCCTCGTCAGCATCCACCGGCGGAACACGCACCGATGAGCGCGAAGGAGCTTCTGTTCGTGCCGCTCGGCGGCGCCGGCGAGATCGGCATGAACATGAGCCTCTACGGCTGCGATGGCCGCTGGCTCATGGTCGACATGGGGATCGCCTTCGGCGACGACACGACACCGGGCATCGACGTCATGACCCCCGATCCCGCCTTCGTCCTCGAGCAGCTCGACCGCCTGTCGGGGCTCGTCATCACCCACGCGCATGAGGACCATCTTGGCGCGGTGCCCTATCTCTGGCGGCGTATCCGCTGTCCGATCTACGCGACGCCGTTCGCCGCCGGGCTGCTGCGCCGCAAGATGGAGGAAAGCGAGCTTCCGGGCGATCTGGACCTCAACGAAATTCCCGTCGGCGGCGGCGTGCGCATCGGACCGTTCAAGGTCGACCTGATACCGGCGGCGCATTCGATCCCGGAAGCCAACGTCCTCGCCATCCGCACGCCGCTCGGTACCATCGCGCACGCCACCGACTGGAAACTCGATCCGAATCCGCTGGTCGGCCGGAAGACCGACGAGAAGGCGCTCCGCGAGCTCGGCGACGAGGGCGTGCTCGCGCTCGTCTGCGATTCCACCAATGTCTTCGTCGACGGCGACGCGGGGTCCGAGGCCGAGCTCCGCAAGAGCCTGATCGAGGTGATCCGCGGCTGCACCGGACGTGTCGCCGTCGCGTCGTTCGCGAGCAACGTCGCGCGGGTCGCCACGATCAACCGGGCCGCGGTCGAGACTGGCCGCCACCCGACGATGGTCGGGCGTTCGCTGTGGCGGATCGTCGATATCGCCCGCGAGTGCGGCTATCTGGGCGACATCGAGCCTTTCCTGCCCGAGAGCGAGGTCGGCTACGTGCCGCCCGAGAAGATCCTGATGGCGGTGACGGGGAGCCAGGGCGAGCCGCGCTCGGCGCTCGCGCGCATCGCCTCCGGCACCCATCCCAACGTGGTGCTGGAGGAGGGCGATACCGTCATCTTCTCGTCCCGCGAAATACCGGGGAACGAGGTCGCCATCGGCAAGGTGCAGAATCAGCTCGCGCGCATGGGCGTCGAGGTGATCACCGACGACGACGCGTTCGTCCATGTCTCGGGCCATCCGGCCCGTGGCGAGCTGATGCGGATGTACCAGTGGATTCGCCCGCAGATCCTGGTTCCGGTCCATGGCGAGATGCGCCACCTGCAGGAGCAGGCGCGGCTCGCGCGGGACTGCCAGATTCCGCACACCGCCATCGCCGAGAACGGCACGATGCTGCGCTTCACGCAGTCCGGCGCCGAGGTCGTCGATCACGTCCATGCCGGGCGCCTCGCGCTCGACGGTACGCGCCTCGTGCCCATCGACGGCGCGGTGATCCGCGAACGCAACCGCATCCGCCACAGCGGCATGGCCGTCGCCACAGTCGTGCTCGACCGCAAGGGTAAGCTTCTCGGCGAGCCGCAGCTCACCGTTCAGGGCGTGCTCGACGAAGCGGAAGAGGGCGAGACCTGGGACGATACGGTCGATGCCATCGTCGAGGCGCTCAACGACCTGACGCCGTCGGAGCGGCGCGACGACGAGTCCGTCTCGGAAGCCGCCCGCGTTGCCGTCCGCCGTTCGCTCAAGGAGAGCATCGGCAAGCGTCCGGTCACCAATATCCACGTCGTGAGGGTCTGAGCCATGGCCTGGTTCACCGGAATTATGGTCTACGTCATCCTGTGGTGGCTGGTGTTTTTCATGGCCCTGCCGATCGGGGCGACGTCCTATCACGAGGCCGGCGAGAAGACCGAGACCGGGAACGTCGAGAGCGCGCCGATGAAGCCGCGGTTATGGCTCAAGGCCGGCGCGACGACCGTGGTTGCCGGCCTCCTCTGGGGTATCGCCTATTACCTGATCACGAGCGACCTGATCTCGTTCCACGGCTGAGTGCGGACGGCCCGCGACCTAGAGCGGGATTCGCGCGGTCTCGCCTTCGAACCATATCTCGTCGCAATTGTCGCCCGGTCCGCCGCGGTCGACGACGAGGAAATCGTGCGCGGGCGACAGCACTAGCAGAGGATGATGCCAGACGCCCTTGTGGTAGTTCACGCCCTGACGCCCGTGCGCGCGGAAGGCGCGGAGCGTGGTGGGCGAGGGGTCCTCGCCGGGCGGCGCGACGACGACGAGCCACGGCCGGTCCTGCAGCGGGATGAAGGCCTGCGTGCCGAGCGGATGGCGCTCCATCATGCGGAT
>JAYOEF010000058.1:0-13833 GCA_038106605.1 Alphaproteobacteria bacterium | reverse complement strand
CGGCTGACGCCGCCGTCGGGATAGATGTTGAGGCGGAGATGCGTGACCGGTCCCGGCGCCGCGACGACAGGCCCCTCGAACAGGTGGACGCGGTCCATCTGGAGCTTCTGCGCCGCCATGATCTCGGGCCACTTCTCGCACGCGGCGAGGATCGCCTCGTCGCTCATGCCCGTGCAGTTCGCGGCCTGGATCGAGCAGCGGTCGGGGTAGTTGCCCTTGAAGTGCGCGGTGTCGACCTCGAAGCGGCTGACGAGGCCCGCCGCGCCGAGCGCGATCAGGATCCAGTCGTTGCCCGGCACGCGGCGGCGCCGCGTCTCCCAGCCGTCGCCCATGTTCTTGCCCCGGTTGGGAGCGAGGATGACCCACGGGTCGCCGTAATGAGCGTCCGAATAGCCGATCACGTGCCCGCCGTTCACTGCCGACGACAGCTCGAACACGCCGTCGCGGTCCTTGGGATCCCAGCCGACGGTCGGGAAGCCGTAGACGCGGAAGCGCGCGATGCCGCCGTCCGGGAAGATGTTGAGCCGCACGTGGCTGTAGATGCCCTGGTCCGCGATGGGCAGGAGGTGGTGCGAATTCCCCGACAACGCCGTCGCTGGCAGGATCTCGGTCCACTTGGTGGTCTCGTTCGGTCGGCCGGTGCAGAGAGCGGCCTCGACCGAGGCGCGCGGCGGGAAATTGCCGGTGAAGAAGCGCGTGTCGATGTCGAGCAGCGCGATCCGGCCGCGTGCGCCCAGCCGCACGACGCACCAGTCGTGCGTGCCGCCGTCGCGTCTCCGCCTTGTCTCCCAGCCGTCCATCCACTTGCCGTGGTCGTCGTACTTGTCGGCGATGAAGACCGGCGCGCTGTCCTGCAGCATGCGCTCCTTGGCGCCGAAGAACTCGTCGTTGGCGAGGATCGCTTCGGCCCCGAGGGTGGGCGAGGCGAGATTGAGCGCTCCTTTCGGCACGTCGGACGGCGCTTCTTCCTTGATCTGCATTTTCGATAATCCGTGTTCAGGCGTTCGTGTTCAGTCTTGCGCGAAAAGGGCTTCGAGCCGGAGGAGGGCGATGCGCCCGACCTGGCGGAGAGCTTCTTCGAATTCCCAGTCCGTCTCGTGATCCACGCGTTTCCGGAAGGCGTCGAGGATCGCCTCCCGGGTCATGCCGCGGACCGCGACGATGAAGGGGAATCCGAATTTGGCCGTGTAGGCGTCGTTGAGCCGCTGGAATTCGGCGAACTCGTCGGGCGTGCAGCGGTCGAGCCCGGCACTCGCCTGTTCGCTCGTCGACGCCTCGGTGAGCTCGCCGCGAACCGCGAGGCGGCCGGCGAGATCGGGATGTGCGCGGAGGAGGGCGAGCTGACGGTCGCGGTCCGCGTCCTCGATCACTTCCATGAAGGCGCTGTGGAGCCCGGCGATGTTGTCGAGCGCGTCTGTCAGTCCGCGCGCGAAGACCTGTTCGGCGATCCAGGGGGAATGCTCGAAGATGCCGCCGAACCCGGCGACGAACGCCTCGCGGTCCATGGCGCTCGGTCGCAGCTTCCGGTTTTCGTTCGCGGCGTCCATCCCTCAGCACTCCGCCGGTACGAAGGGATGCACGGCGCGCCAGTGCCGCGCGATGTCGATCCGCCGGCAGAACCAGACGTCGTCGAACTGGCGTGCGTAGTCGACGAAGCGCTTGAGCGCGGCGAAACGGCCCGGGCGGCCGACGAGGCGGCAGTGGAGCCCGACCGACATCATCTTCGGGGTCTCGCGGCCCTCGTCATAAAGCGTGTCGAACGAATCCTTCAGGTAGGCGAAGAACTGGTCGCCCGAATTGAAGCCCTGCGAGGTGGCGAAACGCATGTCGTTGGCGTCGAGCGTGTAGGGGACGACGAGGTGCGGCTTTCCCGCCGCCTCGGTCCAGTACGGCAGTTCGTCGTTGTAGTCGTCGGCGTCATAGAGGAAGCCGCCTTCCTCGGCGACGAGGCGCCTCGTATTGGGGCTAGTCCGGCCGGTGTACCAGCCGAGCGGGCGCTCGCCGCAGACCTTCGTGTGGATCTCGATCGCCTTCATCAGGTGCTCGCGCTCGATGTCTTCCGGCACGTACTGGTAGTCGATCCAGCGCCAGCCGTGGCTGCAGAGCTCGTGCCCGCCGCGGAGCGCGACTTCGGCGACGGCCGGGTTGCGTTCGAGCGCCATGGCGATGGCGAAGAACGTCACCGGGATGTCGTAATCGCGGAACAGTCGCATCAGGCGCCAGACGCCGACCCGGCTGCCGTACTCGTAGATCGATTCCATGCTCATGTGGCGCACGCCCGCGCGCGCGTCCGCGCCGACGATCTCCGACAGGAACGCTTCCGAGGCCGGATCGCCGTGGAGGATCGCGTTCTCGCCGCCTTCCTCGTAGTTGATCACGAACTGCAGTGCGAGCCGCGCCCCGCCCGGCCAGGAGGGGTTCGGCGGGTGGTTGCCGTAGCCGACGAGATCGCGCGGGTAATCGGTCACGCTCCGGCCCTCACGCGGGGCGGCGTGCGCGGAGGACGTCCGCGAACACGGCGTGGAGATCGCCCGAGCTTTCCGGCGTTTCGAGATTGAGGCGGCGTTCGCATTCGAGCAGGTGGGTGCGCATGATCGCGCGGCTGTTCTCGACGTCGCCGTCGGCGATAGCGGTGATCAGCCGGTCGTGGTCGTCGTCGGCGCACATGCCGCGTCCGGGCGGGACGTAGCGCGCGATGGCGAGGGATGTCTGGGCGACGAGCTGGCGCAGCAGCTCGCCGAGCGGACGGTTGCCGGCGATCGCCGCGAGCTGGACGTGGAAGTCGCCCGAGAGCCGGATCGCGCCGCTGTTGTCGCCGGCATCGATGCAGTCGTGCTCGCGCCGCGCCATGTCGCGAAGCAGGGCGGCGTCGTCCGGTCGGCACTTGCGGCAGGCCTCGGCGACGATGCCGTCCTCCAGCAGGCGGCGCGCCTCGAAGATCTCGCGGACCTCGTCGGTCTTCGGCGCGGCGATTACGGCGCCGCGGTTCGGCCGCAGCTCGACCACCTTGTCGAGCGACAGGCGGAGCAGAACCTTGCGGATGATGGTGCGGCTGACGCCGAAGACCTCGCACAGGTCCTTCTCCGTCAGCTTGGTGTCCGGGAGCAGTTTCTGGTCGAGGATGGCGCCGAAGATCTGGTCGTAGATCCACGATTCGGACGGTTTTTTCGGTCTCGTCACTTGCCTGGGTCCTGTTCGAAGCCGGTTTTTCAAATTGTATACAAATGGGCCGTTGAAATAAGCCTTTTCCGCTGCGGCATCTTAGCGTCTTCGCATCTGGGATGCATGATCAAATTTTGAACACAAGGCGAAAGCCCTGCCGGAATTTATAGCGATTTCAACAAGTTTTCATATGGCGGGGACATTAGTGTTGCAACGCAAAATCCCCGCCGCTACGCTACCCACGGGAGCCGGATAAAAGGGACGGATTGCCGATCGGATACAATTCCGGCGGGTATCCGCAGAACGAATGGGGCGTCTGACGACACATGTTCTCGACACGGCGAACGGCTGCCCGGCGGCCGGCGTCCGCGTCGACCTTTTCGCGATGGAACCCGGCGGAGAGCGGCGCCTTGCAGACGCCCGCACCAATGGCGACGGACGGTGCGACGCGCCGTTGCTCGAAGGCGCGGCGTTCTCAACGGGAATCTACGAACTCCGCTTCCATGCGGGCGACTATTTCCGGGCCCGCGGCGCGGACCTGCCGGATCCCGCGTTTCTCGACGTTGTGACGATCCGTTTCGGGATCGCCGACGCGGGGCAGCACTATCACGTGCCGCTCCTGATTTCGCCCTACAGCTATTCGACCTACCGGGGGAGCTGACGCCGCCGTGCTCGAGATCGCCTACGCAGACTGGCTCAGCCTCATCATCCGCTGGCTTCACGTCATCGCCGGCATCTCCTGGATCGGCACATCGTTCTACTTCATCTTCCTCGATCTCAGCCTCCGCAAACACGCGAAGCTGCCGCCCGGCGTCGGCGGCGAAGCGTGGAACGTCCACGGTGGCGGCTTCTATCTCATGCGGAAGTATGTGGTGGCGCCTGCCGAACTGCCCGAGGAGCTCCACTGGTTCAAGTACGAAGCCTATTTCACCTGGCTTTCGGGCTTCGCGCTGCTTTCGGTCATCTATTACTGGGGCGCCGAGAGCTTCCTGATCGACCGCTCCGTCCTCGACATCACCCAGACCCAGGCGATCCTGATCAGCATCGCCTTCCTCGCGGCGGGCTGGATCGTCTACGACCTGCTGTGCCGGTCGCCCTTCAGCAGCCATCCGCTGCTGCTGTCGGCCGCCGTCTTCGTGCTGATCGCCTTCGCCGCCTATTTCCTGACGCATCTTTTCAGCGGCCGCGCCGCCTTCGTCCATGTCGGCGCCATGGTCGGCTCGATCATGGTGGGCAACGTCTTCTTCATCATCATCCCGAACCAGAAGAAGATCGTGAAATCGCTGCTGGCGGGCGAGGAGCCGGACCCGAAGCTCGGCAAGGCCGGCAAGGACCGCTCGACCCACAACAACTACCTGACGCTGCCGGTCATCCTGATGATGATCAGCCAGCATTACCCGATGCTGTACGACAACAAACACAGCTGGCTGGTGGTGACGCTGATCCTCCTCGTCGGCGGCACGATCCGGCACTTCTTCAACCTGATGCACACTGGAAGGAAGATTTCCGAGCTGCGCTGGCAGTGGCCGACCGCTGCCGTGCTGATGGCGCTTCTGATTGCTTTCCTGAGCTGGAGCCCGGCGACGGACAAGGCCGCCGACGACAAGCCCATGCCGACGGCGCTCGATGTGGTCGCCATCGCGCAGGCACGCTGCGTCTCCTGCCACGCCGTGAAGACGACCGATCCCGACATCGAGAAGGCGCCGGGCGGGGTGATGCTGGAAACCGCCGCCGATCTCCGGAAGCACAGCGCGCGCGTTATCAAGCAGGCCGTGTTGTCGAAGGCGATGCCGCTCGCCAACAAGACGAAGATGACCGACGACGAGCGCGAGACGCTGGGCCGCTGGATCCGCGCGGGCATGCCGGAGGGCGAACAGTGATCCGCTTCGTCCTCAACGGAGCGCTGCACGAGGTGCCTGGGGGCGTGCCGCCCACGACGACGATGCTCGATTACCTGCGCGACAGGCTCCGCATGACCGGAACCAAGGAAGGCTGCGCCGAAGGCGACTGCGGCGCCTGCACGGTCGTCCGCTACGGCGCGTCGGGGAAGGCCGAGGCCGTCAATTCCTGCCTGATGCAGGTCGGCCAGGCCGACGGCATGGAGATCCTCACCGTCGAGGGCCTCGAGGGCGCCAACGGCGGGGCGCTCATGCCGGTCCAGCAGGCGATGGCGGAAGGCGACGGAACGCAATGCGGCTTCTGCACGCCGGGCTTCATCGGCGCGCTCTATGCCCTCCAGCAGTCGGGCGAAAAGATCGACGATGCGACGATCCACGATGCGCTCGCCGGCAATCTCTGCCGCTGCACCGGCTACCGGCCGATCGTCGACGCGGCGCACGCCGCCTGCGCGTCGGCGGTGCCGTATGCTCCGGCCAAGGTGCCGGCAGCGGAGCCGATGCACGAGGCGGCGGGACAGCGTTTCCATGCCCCCGCGACCCTCGCGGAACTTCTAGACCTCCGGGCCGCGCATCCGAATGCGATGCTGCTCGCGGGCGGAACCGACCTCGGGCTACTCGTAAGCAAGTCGCGCCAGCGCCCGGAGATCGTCATCCATACGGCGCGCGTCGCCGAGCTGCGCCGGATCGAGGAGACCGCGGATGCGCTCGTGATCGGCGCGGCGGCGACCTACACCGAGGCGCTTCCCCTGATCGAGCGGCTCTACCCGTCGTTCGGCACGCTGATCCGGCGCATCGGATCGGGCCAGATCCGCAATCTCGGGACGATCGGAGGCAACATCGGGAACGCGTCTCCCATCGGCGACACGCCGCCCTGCCTGATCGCGCTCGGCGCGACGCTGACGCTCGCCTCGAAGGCGGGCGAGCGCGAGATCGCGATCGAGGATTTCTTCCTCGACTATCGAAAGACCGACCTGAATCCGGGTGAGGTCATCCGTTCGATCCGCCTGCCGAAGCCGGCGAAGGACGCAGACTTCCGGGTCTACAAGATCTCGAAGCGCTACGACCAGGACATCTCTGCGGTCGTCGGCGCCTTCGCGCTCGTTCTCGACGGCGGCAAGGTGAAATCGGCGCGCATCGCCTTCGGCGGTATGGCGGCGACGCCGAAGCGCGCGACGGCGGCCGAGGCAGCGCTCGCGGGCATGGCGTGGACGGAGGAAGCGGCCGCCGTTGCAGGCGACTCCCTGTCCTCCGATTTCGCGCCGATCAGCGACCATCGCGCGACCTCGTCCTACCGGCTCCGTGTCGCGCGGAACCTGTTCGTCCGCCTCCACCGGGATCTCGCCGGGACCGAGGCCGACCTCGAAGTGGTGGGGCTCTGATGGACGGCAGCAAGGGCATCTCGGGCGCGGTCCATACGAGCTTCCGCCACGACAGCGCGCTCAAGCACGTCTCGGGCAAGGCCGTCTATATCGACGACATGCCGGTCCCGGCGGGCACGCAGGAGACGGCGCTCGTGCTCAGCCCGCACGCCCATGCGCGCGTCGTTTCCATCGACGTGTCCGCGGCGCGCGCCGCGCCCGGCGTTTCCGCGGTCGTGACCGCTGCCGACATTCCCGGCCATAACGACATTGCACCCGTGCGCTCGGGCGAGCCCGCGCTCGCGGAAGGCATCGTCGACTATGTCGGCGCACCCGTCGCGGCCGTGGCGGCGAATACGTATGACGAGGCTTTCGCCGCAGCGAAGCTCGTGAAGGTCGAGTACGAGGTGCTGCACCCCGTGCTCACCATCGAGGAAGCTTGGGAGAAGAAGCTCTTCGTCTACGATCCGCCGAAGATCGTTCACGGGGATGCGGAAGACGCCATCGCGCGGTCGCGCCACACGGTCTCGGGCGAGGTGCGGTGCGGCGGCCAGGATCATTTCTATCTGGAGAGCCAGATCGCGCTTGCCGTGCCGGGCGAGGACCGCGACATCACCGTCTACTCGTCGACCCAGCATCCGAGCGAGGTGCAGAAGGGTGTCGGCGAGGTGCTCGGCCTTCCGGCCAACGCGGTCACCGTCGAGGTGCGGCGCATGGGCGGCGGTTTCGGCGGCAAGGAAAGCCAGTCGACCATCATAGCCGCCATTGCCGCGCTGCTCGCCGACAAGACCCGGAAACCCGTTAAGCTGCGGCTGCGCCGCGACGACGACATGACGGCGACCGGCAAGCGCCACGATTTCCTGTTCCGCTACACGCTCGGCTTCGACGACACCGGCCGGATCGACGGCGCGATCATCGACATGGCGGCGCGTGCCGGCAATGTCGCAGACCTCACGCCCGGCGTGCTGACGCGGGCGCTGTGCCACGGCTCGAACGCCTATTACATCCCGAACGTCACGTTCCGCGGCTGGCCGTGCAAGACCAACACCGTCTCCAACACCGCGTTCCGCGGCTTCGGCGGTCCACAGGGCATGATCGTCATCGAGACCGCGGTCGAGCATGTCGCCCGCCATCTCGGCAAGACGGTCGACGGGATCCGCGCCGTCAACTGGTACGGCACCGAGAACCGCAACGTCGCGCCCTACGGCCAGACGGTGACGGACAACGTCATGCCGGAGATCGTCGATCTCCTGTGCCGCGAGATCGACTACGGCGCGCGGGTGAAGGCGGTCGAGGCGTTCAACGCCTCGCACGAGACCCTCAAGAAAGGCATCGCCCTGATGCCGGTGATGTTCGGCATCTCGTTCAACGTGCCGACGCTCAACCAGGCCGGCGCGCTCGTCCATGTCTATGCCGACGGCAGCGTGCACCTGAACCACGGCGGCACCGAGATGGGGCAGGGGCTGTTCGTCAAGGTCGCCCAGGTCGTCGCCTCGACGTTCGAGATCGATATCGAGAACATCAAGATCTCGGCGACGCGCACCGACAAGGTGCCGAACACTTCGGCGACCGCCGCCTCTGCAGGTTCGGACCTCAACGGCATGGCGGCCCTCGCCGCCGCGACCGAGCTCAAGGAACGGATCGGCGGCGTCGTCGCGGATCATTTCGGCGTTCGGCTGGAAGCGGTCGAGTTCCGCCAGAACCGCGTCTATGCGGGGAACGAGAGCCTGTCGTTTCCGGAGGCCGCCGAGCTCGCCTGGCGGGAGCGCGTGTCGCTCTCTGCCACCGGTTTCTACAAGACGCCCGACGTCCACTGGAACCCGGCGACCATGACCGGGCATCCGTTCTACTACTTCACCTACGGCGCCTGCGTCGCCGAGGTCGCCATCGACACGCTGACCGGCGAATCCCGCGTGCTTGCCGCCGACATGCTCCAGGACTGCGGCCTGTCGCTCAATCCCTCCATCGACCTCGGCCAGATCGAGGGCGCATTCGTCCAGGGCATGGGCTGGGTGACGTCGGAGGAACTTGTTTGGGATGACAAGGGCCGCCTGATGACGCATGGTCCCTCGACATACAAGATTCCGGGAAGCCGGGACGTGCCGCCCCATTTCAAGGTCCATCTGCTCGAAGACGCGCCCAACCGGGTGCCGACGATCTTCCGCTCGAAGGCGGTGGGAGAGCCGCCGTTGATGCTCGCCATATCCGTCTGGCTCGCCATCCGCGACGCGGTCTCGCGCATCGGCGGCAACAGGCATCTTCCGAAGCTCGACGCGCCGGCGACGCCCGAGGCGATCCTCGCCGCGGTCGAGGACATGCGCGCCCGGGCCGTGGCAGGGGGCTGAGATGGAAGCGCTGCCCCGCCTGGAACTCGTCGGCATCACGAAGACCTATCCGGGCGTCGTGGCGAACAACAATGTCAGCCTCCGCATCATGCCGGGCGAGATCCACGCGCTCCTTGGCGAGAACGGCGCCGGCAAGTCGACGCTGGTGAAGTTCATCTACGGCGTGCAGCGGGCGGATGCCGGGCGTGTGCTGTGGAATGGCGAGGAGGTCTCGATCGCGAGCCCGAACGCCGCGCGCAAGCTCGGCATCGGCATGGTGTTCCAGCATTTCTCGCTGTTCGACGCGATGACGGTCGAGGAGAACATCTCCATCGGCATTTCGCCCGAACTCACGAAGGGCGATCTCGCGGGCCGCATCCGCGAGGTCTCGACGCAGTACGGCCTGCCGCTCGACCCGGCACGCTATGTGCATACCCTCTCCGTTGGCGAGCGCCAGCGGATCGAGGTCGTGCGCTGCCTGTTGCAGAACCCGTCGCTCCTGATCATGGACGAACCGACCTCGGTGCTGACGCCGCAGGAGGTCGACGAACTGTTCCGTACGCTTCGCCGCCTGTCGGGCGAGGGCGTTTCGATCCTCTACATCTCCCACAAGCTCGAAGAGATCCGCGCGCTCTGCCACAACGCGACCATCATGCGGATGGGCGAGGTCGTCGCCGAATGCGTTCCCGAGAACGAAACCGCGCGCTCGATGGCCGAGATGATGATGGGCGAGAATCTCGTCAGCCCGGTGCGGGCGGAACGGCACACGGACGGGAAGGTCAGGCTCGAACTCCGGAACCTGTCGGCGCCGTCGAGCCACCAGCATGGCACGGACCTCAAGAACATCGGTCTCGAAGTGCGTGCGGGCGAGGTGCTTGGCATCGCCGGGATCGCCGGCAACGGCCAGCGCGAGTTTCTCGAAGCGTTGAGCGGCGAGGTCCCCGTGGCCGACGGCGATGCGATCCGTGTCGACGGCACCCCTATCGGCAATCTCGGCGCGATCGAGCACCGCATTGCCGGCATGGGCCTCGTCCCCGAAGAAAGGCTCGGCCACGGTGCCGTGCCCGAGATGTCGCTCTGGGAGAACGCCTTCCTGTCGGCGGCGCGCCGGCTCAATCTTGTGCGCCGCGGTTTCATCGACGTCGCCGGCTCGACGAAATTCGCGGCCGAGGTCGTCGAGCGCTTCCGGGTGAAGACGCCGGGCGTCGGTCATGCCGCGAGCAGCCTGTCGGGCGGCAACCTGCAGAAGTTCATCATCGGCCGGGAGATCATGCAGAACCCGGGCGTGATCGTCGCGCTGCAGCCTACCTGGGGCGTCGACGCGGGCTCCGCCGCCTCGATCCGCCAGGAGCTGATCGATCTTGCCGCAGCGGGCGCCGCGGTGCTCGTGGTCTCGCAGGACCTGGAGGAGCTGTTCGAGATTTCCGACCGCATTGCCGTCATTTGCGAGGGAAGGCTCTCCGAACCGCGTCCGGCGGAGGACATGACCGTCGATGAGATCGGCCTTCTGATGGCCGGCGTCGGCGGAGCAGGGGAGGTCGCCCATGCTTCGGCTTGAACAGCGCCCCGAACCCGCGAAGTCGATGGTCTATGTCTCGCCGCTGATCGCGGTGCTGCTGACCGTGATCACGTCGATGGTCGTGTTCGCGATCTTGGGCGTCGATCCGGTGCGCGCGATCGAGGCGTTCTTCATCGAGCCCATCTCCAATCTCGACGGCCTCGCCGAGCTCTGCGTCAAGGCGACGCCGCTCGTGCTAATCGGCGTCGGCCTGTCGTTCGGCTTCCAGGCCAATGTCTGGAACATCGGTGCGGAGGGACAGCTCACCCTCGGCGCGCTCGCGGGGGGCGGGCTCGCGCTCGCGCTTTTCAATCAGGAGAGCATCCTTCTCGTGCCCGCGATGATCGTGGCGGGCGTGCTGGGCGGCATGGCCTGGGCGACGATCCCGGCACTCCTCAAGACCCGCTTCAACACCAACGAGATCCTGACGAGCCTGATGCTGACCTACGTCGCGCTGCTGCTCCTCAGCTATCTCGTGCACGGGCCGTGGAAGGACCCGCAGGGGCAGAACTTCCCGGAATCGCGGCTGTTCCACGTGTCCGCGATGCTGCCGGTGGTGGTCGAAGGAACGCGGCTCAACGTCGGCTGGCTCCTGGCGCTCCTCGTCGTTGCGGGCTGCTGGGTGCTGATGACGCGCCACATCTTCGGCTTCCAGGTCAAGGTGATCGGCATGGCGCCGATGGCCGCGAGTTTCGCGGGCTTCCGCGAGAAGCGGATCGTGTGGATGACGCTGCTGCTGTCGGGCGGCTGCGCCGGGCTCGCGGGCGTGATCGAGGTCGCCGGCGCCATCGGCCAGATCGTCCCGGTGATCTCGCCAGGCTACGGCTTCACCGCGATCATCGTCGCATTCCTCGGCCGGCTCCATCCGGTTGGCGTTCTTCTTGCCGGGCTCCTGATGGCCTTGACCTATCTCGGCGGCGATTCCGCGCAGATCACCATGAACCTGCCCAACGCGGTGACCGGCGTGTTCCAGGGCATGCTGCTCTTCTTCCTGCTCGCGTCCGACGTGCTGATCCGTTACCGCATCCGCTTCGGACGGCACCGCATCGCGCTGGAGGCCGCGGAATGAGCTTCGACTGGCTGGTGCCTGCGATCCTCACCATCGTCACTGCGGCGACGCCTCTCGTCTTCGCTGCTGTCGGCGAGGCGGTCGCGGAGAAGGCGGGCGTCCTCAATCTCGGCGTCGAGGGCATGATGATCATCGGCGCCATCGCCGCCTTCGCCACCGCGGTCTCGACCGGAAGCGGCCTGCTTGCGGTCGTCGCCGGCGCCGCGGCGGGCCTGCTGCTCGCGCTGATCTTCGGCGTGCTCACGATCTACCTGCAGTCCAACCAGGTCGCCACCGGGCTCGCGCTCACGATCTTCGGCCTCGGGCTGTCGGCGCTGATCGGCCACGGCTACGTGGGCAAGACCTTCGCCGGCCTGCCCAAGCTCGACATCCCGGGCATCACGTCGATTCCGGTGATCGGGCCGCTCCTCTTCGGTCACGACGGGCTCGTCTACTTCTCTGTGGTCAGCGTGATCGCGGTCGGATGGTTCCTCAACCGGACGCGCGCCGGGATGCTGGTGCGCGCGGTGGGCGAGAACCACGACGCGGCGCATTCCATCGGCTATTCGGTGACGCTGATCCGCCTCGCGGCGGTGATGTTCGGCGGGGCGATGGCCGGGATAGGCGGCGCCTACCTCTCGATCGCATACACGCCGCTCTGGGTCGAGAACATGACGGCGGGGCGCGGCTGGATCGCATTGGCCCTGGTCGTCTTCGCATCGTGGAAGCCGTGGCGCGCGTTCCTCGGCGCCTACCTGTTCGGCGGCATCACGATAATACAGCTGTATGCGCAGGGCATGGGCGTTCACGTATCCGCCCAGTTTCTCTCCATGCTACCCTACATTGCGACGATTCTCGTCCTCGTGCTGATCTCGCGCGACGAGACGCGGGCGCGCCTCAATGCGCCGGCTTGTCTCGGCCGCAATTTCCACGCGTCCGGCTGAGCGGCCGGGATGCCACACACGGTTCTTTCACAGGAGGCACACATGAAATTTCCGAAGACACTTCCGGCGGCCGTACTCGCGGCCGGCCTCGCCCTCGGGGCGGCCGGATCGGCGCAGGCGCAGCTCAAGGTCGGCTTCATCTATGTCGGTCCGATCGGCGACCACGGCTGGTCCTACGAGCACAACCAGGGCCGTCTCGCGATCGAGAAGGCGCTCGGCGACAAGGTGAAGACGACCTACGTCGAGAAGGTGCCGGAAGGCGCCGACGCGCAGCGCGTCATCACCAAGCTGGCGCAGACCGGCCACAATCTGATCTTCACGACCTCGTTCGGCTACATGAACCCGACGCTCCGGGTCGCCGAGAAGTTCCCGAAGGTCAAGTTCGAACATGCAACGGGCTTCAAGCGGGCTGACAACGTCTCGACCTATTCGGCGCGTTTCTACGAAGGCCGCTACGTGGTCGGCAAGATCGTCGGCAAGATGACCAAGTCGAACGTCATCGGCTATGTCGGTTCGTTCCCGATCCCGGAGGTCATCCGCGGCATCAACGCGACGTTCCTCGCCGCGCGCAGCGTGAACCCGAAGGTCCAGATCAAGGTCGTGTGGGTGTCGAGCTGGTTCGATCCGGGCAAGGAAGCCGACGCGGCGAAGACCCTGATCGACCAGGGCGCCGACGTGATCATGCAGCACACCGACTCGCCCGCGCCCGTGCAGGTCGCCGAGCAGCGCGGCGTCTGGGCGGTCGGCCAGGCGTCCGACATGACCCATTTCGGGCCGAAGGCGCATCTCACCGCGATCATGGACAACTGGGGTCCGTATTATGTCGCGCGTGCCAAGGCGGTTCTCGACGGGAGCTGGAAGTCCACCGACACGTGGGACGGCATCAAGCCCGGCATGGTGACCTTCGCGCCCTATAACAAGGCGATCCCGGCCGACGTCGTCGCGCTCGCGGAAGCGACCAAGAAGGGCATCGTCGACGGCAAGATCCATCCCTTCGCAGGCGAGCTCAAGGACCAGTCGGGCAAGGTCATCGTCGCCGCGGGCAAGAACGCGGACGACGGCTTCCTCGCCGGCATGAACGTCTACGTCCAGGGCATCGAAGGCACGATCCCGAAGTAAGGCGGTAACGGCTCGAAGGGGTGGCGCTGCGGGCTTCCGCCGCCGCCCCTTTTTGCTGCGCGGAACCCGGAGCGGAGACATGGCGGGAAAGCGGCTCGTTCTTACCGGACAGACCCTGAGCTTCGACGGCGATCCCGCCGCCGACGCGCGCGCGCTCGTGCACAGCTCCGACGGCGCCGTCGCCGTCGAGGATGGCCGTATCGTCTGGTCGGGCGAACGGAATGCGCTTCCGCCGCAACTTGCGGAAGGCGCCGAGCGCCACAACTACGGCGACGGGCTGATCCTTCCGGGTTTCGTCGACGGCCATGTCCACTATCCGCAGATCGGCGTGATCGCGTCCTTCGGCACCCAGCTCCTCGACTGGCTCGAGACCTACACCTTTCCCGAGGAGGCCCGCTTCGCCGACCCGGCGTATGCGCGCG
>JAYOEF010000057.1:0-18800 GCA_038106605.1 Alphaproteobacteria bacterium | reverse complement strand
GGTACCGGATCGTCCGGACACACCGCTAACGTCAAACTAACCCTCGAATACTGAGTAGAACCGCAGAGGCTCAGGGGAAACCGAAATGAAGCTCCGAAAGACCACGATCATGGCCGGTGCCGCGGCGGCGATGCTCGCCGCACCGGCCGCGGCCGCACCCGATGTCGCCGGCGTGTTCAAGACCTACGCCGACATCGCCCACGCCGGATACGAGGACTCGCTCAACACCGCGATCCGGCTGCAGACGGCGGTCGAGGCCCTCGTCGCGTCGCCGGGCGAGGAAACGCTCGCCGCCGCGCGCGCCGCGTGGCGCGCGGCCCGCGTTCCCTACCAGCAGACGGAGGCATTCCGCTTCGGCAACCCGATCGTCGACGACTGGGAAGGGCGCGTGAACGCATGGCCGCTCGACGAGGGCCTGATCGACTACGTGAAGACCGAGACCTACGGCAAGGAGTCGGCGGAGAACAAGTTCTACGTCGCGAACGTCATCGCCAATCCGGTCCTCAATGTCGGCGGCAAGAAGATCGACGCGACGAAGATCATCAAGGCCCTGATTTCCAAGGACCTCCATGAGGCGGGCGGCGTCGAGGCCAACGTCGCGACCGGATACCACGCCATCGAGTTCCTGCTCTGGGGCCAGGACCTCAACGGCACCGGTCCGGGCGCGGGCAACCGGCCCTGGACCGACTACGACACTGCCAAGTGCACCGGCGGCAACTGCGGGCGGCGGGCGGCGTACCTGCTGACCGCGACCGAGCTCCTCGTCGACGATCTCCGCGAAATGACGGAGGCCTGGGCCGAAAACGGCAAGGCGCGCGCAGCGGTCGTCACCGGCGGCCCGGCCGGCCTCGTCGCCATCGTCACCGGCATCGGCAGCCTGTCATACGGCGAGCTTGCCGGCGAACGCATGAAGCTCGGCCTCATGCTGCACGACCCGGAAGAGGAGCACGACTGCTTCAGCGACAATACCCACAATTCGCACTTTTACGACGCGAAGGGCATTCGCAACGTCTACCTCGGAAGGTATGTTCGGACCGACGGACGCGTCGTTCAGGGGCCGTCGATCGGCGACCTCGTTAGGGCGAAGGCGCCGGCGGCCCACGAACAGATGGTCCGGCATCTCGATGCGACCATGGCGGCAATGACGGCGATCGTCCGTGCCGCCGAAGACGGAGAGGCCTACGACCAGATGATCGGCGAGGGGAACAAGGCCGGGAATGCACGCGTGCAGGCTGCCGTGGACGCCCTGACCGCGCAGACCCGCGCCATCGAGAAGGTCGTCGCCGCGCTCGGCCTGTCGAAGGTCGCGTTCGAGGGCTCCGACAGTCTCGACAACCCGGGTAAGGTCTTCAAGTGATCCACGTCCGCCCGCGGCGCACCGTCGCCGCGGGCCTTCTTCTTATCGCGGCCGCCGCACCAGGCGCCGCACATGCCGACCGGGATGCGGCCAACCGGGATGCCGAAGTCGTCCGTCCGACGACCGACTTCTCGAAACCCGAGACCTACGAAAACTATCCGGCCGGCGCCGCTACCTCCTTCAAGCTCGTCAACGCCGACGCCTTTTCCCAGAGTTCGGCGAACATGAAGTTCGAGCGCGAGCTGAACTTCAAGGTCGGCAACGGCTTCTTCCGCCGCTTCTGGGTGTCCGCACCCGCGTCGACGACCCACGCGGACGGCCTCGGCCCGCTGTTCAACTCGCGCGCCTGCCAGAGCTGTCACCTCAAGGACGGGCGCGGCCACCCGCCGCTCGCCGGCGCGCCACACGACGACAATTCGGCATCGATGTTTGTCCGGCTCAGCATCCCGCCGGAAACAGCCGAGCAGCGCGCGGCGCTCGCGAGCGGCAAGATTGCGGTCGTGCCGGAGCCGACCTACGGCGGCCAGTTCCAGGACTTCGCGATCCAGGGCCACCGCGCCGAAGGGCGTATGACGATTTCCTATCGCGAGATGCCGGTGACGATGGCAGGCGGCGAGATCGCCTCGCTTCGCGCGCCCACTTACGGCGTCACCGATCTCGGTTACGGGCCGCTCCATCCGAAGACCATGCTGTCGCCGCGCGTGACGCCGCAGATGATCGGCCTCGGCTTCCTCGAGGCGATCGCGGAGGCCGACATCCTCGCGGGAGAAGATCCCGACGACCGCGACATGGACGGCATCTCGGGACGGGCGAACCGCGTGTGGAGCGGGGTCATGGGACGCGTCGCCCTCGGCCGTTTCGGCTGGAAGGCCGGCAACGCGACGATCGAGGACCAGGCCGCCGGCGCGTTCTCGGGCGACATAGGCATCTCGACGACCCATTTCCCCGACCCCGGCGGCGACTGCACCGAACGACAGACCGCCTGCCGGGCCGCGCCCAACGGCAACGACGCGGACGAGGGCAATGTCGAGGCGGGCAAGACCGTGCTCGACCTCGTCGTCTTCTATTCGCGCAATCTCGCCGTGCCGGCGCGGCGCGACCTCGGCGCACCCCAGGTGCTGGCCGGCAAGGAGGCGTTCTACGAGGCAGGGTGCATCGGCTGCCACCGCCCGAAGTTCATCACGCCGCGCGACATTCCCGGCATGCCCGAGCAGTCGCGCCAGCTGATCTGGCCCTACACCGACCTGCTGCTCCATGACATGGGCGACGGCCTCGCCGACAACCGTCCCGAGGGGCTTGCCGACGGGCGCGAGTGGCGCACGCCGCCGCTCTGGGGCATCGGCCTCACGAAGACCGTGAGCGAGCATACGTTCTTCCTGCACGACGGCCGCGCGCGCAACCTGACGGAGGCGATCCTCTGGCATGGCGGCGAAGCCGAAGCCGCGAAGGAACGCTTCCGCGCGCTCCCGAAGGCGGAACGCGATGCGCTCCTCGCCTTCCTCGATTCGCTTTGAGACAGACATGACCGTCCCGCTCCGTATCCTCCCGTCCCTTTGTGCCGCCGTCCTTGCCGCTGCGGTCGCGTTCTCCGCCGTACCGGCGGCAGCAGCCGACGGAAAACCGGATCCGGACTTCGCGGCGATGACGAAAGCCGTGACCGACCGCGTGATCGTCCCCGCATACGAAGCGCTCGCGTCTGCAACGGCCGCGCTTTCGGCGGCGACCCGGTCGGCCTGCGCAGATCCCGCCGCGGCGCCCGACAAGGTGCGGAACGTCTTCGCCGCGGCCATGGCCGCATGGCAGCGCGCGCAGCCGATCTCGTTCGGCCCGATCGCCGACGGCAGCCGTGCGAACCGGATCGAGTACTGGCCCGACAAGCGCGGCACCGGCCAGCGCCAGGTCCGCCGCGCACTGGCGGAGAAGGATCCGGGCCTCGTCGCCCCCGGCGGGCTTGACGGCAAGAGCGTCGCGCTCCAGGGGCTTGCGACATACGAGACGCTGATGTTCGGCGACGCGCCGGGCGAATACGCCTGCGCCTTCGCCGCCGCGATCGCCGACTTCCAGAAGGACCTCGCCGCCGCGCTCCTCGCGGACTGGACGAAGCCCGGCGGGTTCGCGGAGACCATGCACACCGCGGCAACCGGTAACGCGCACTACCGGGATGCCCGCGAAGCCGCGACCGATATCCTCAAGTCTGCGGCAGGCATCCTCGACGTGATCATCCAGCAGAAGCTCGAACTGCCGCTCGGCGAATCCCTCGCCGACGCGTCGCCGCACAAGGCGGAGAGCTGGCGGACCGCGCTCTCTCTCACCAATGTCGTCGCCAACCTCGCGACCCTCCGCGCCCTGTTCGAAACCAAGGAAGGGCTGCGCGACCAGCTCGCCCGCGTCGGCGCAGGCCCGCTCGGCGACGGCATGATCCGCTCGGTGGACAAGGCCGTCGGCCTCGCCCGCGGGATCCCGCTTCCCCTCGCACAGGCCGTCGCCGATCCCGCCGCGCGGCCGAAGGTCGAGGAACTGCTGGAAGCGATGCGCGACCTCCGCATCCTCGTGCGCAATCCGGTCGCGGACGAGCTCCGCATCGTCGTGGGCTTCAACGCGCTCGACGGGGACTGACCCATGATCGACCGCCGTACCTTCCTCTCGCTCGGTGCCGCCGCAGCGCTCCTCGGTCCGGCAGCGACGGCGCAGGCGATGCGCGGGCGTCTCTATGCCAGCTGCGGCGCGGACCGGGACGGACGCTATTTCCTCGGCGCGTTCGACGGCACGGGCGAGATCGCCTTCCGCATCCCGCTCGCCGAACGCGGCCACGATATCGCCTTCCACCCCGTGCGGTCCGAGGCCGTGGTCTTCGCCCGCCGTCCGGGAACGACGATGCTCGTCGTCGACACCGAAGCGGGCAGAACGTCGATCCGGCGCGAGGCCGCGCCGCGACGGCACTATTACGGGCACGGCGTCTTCACGCCCGACGGTAGGCTTCTCTACGTCACCGAGAACGACGTCGAACGCGGCGCCGGCGCGATCGGCATCTACGACGCGGCGGACGGCTACCGGCGCATCGGCGAGTTCCCGGCCGGCGGGATCGGGCCGCACCAGCTCCGCCTGATGCCGGACGGCGCATCGCTCGTCATCGCCAACGGCGGCATCCTGACCCGCCCCGACACCGGGCGTGCGAAGCTGAATATCGAGACCATGGCGCCGAGCCTTACCTTGATGTCTCTTCAAGACGGCAGGCCGCTGTGGCGGTATGAGCTGCCGGAGGCATTGCACAAGCTCTCGATCCGCCATCTCGACGTGAACCGAACCGGCCTGATCGCTTTCGCCATGCAGTACGAGGGCGACGTGCGCGACCGGGTGCCGCTCGTCGCATTCGCCCGCGCGGGCGGAGAGGTGGCGTTCGCGGCCGGACCCGCAGATCTCGACCGGCGGATGAAGCAGTACACGGGAAGCGTCGCCTTCGACCGGTCGGGCGCGTGGCTCGCGGTGTCGAGCCCGCGCGGCAGCACGGTCGGGCTGTGGGACGCGGCGCACGGGACTTTCGTCCGCAACCTGCCGGCGCGCGACGCGTCAGGCCTCGCCGCGGGCCCTCTGCCGGGCACCTTCCTGCTGACCGGCGGCGACGGATCGATTCGGCTCGTGAGCGCGATCGACGGCGCCGAGGCCGCCCTTCGCGCCCCCGACCGCGCGATCCAGTGGGACAATCATCTCGCTTCGCAGGCCCTTTCGCCGCCTGCCTGAAACGGAGACAATCGCGCGCGATGCGCGTGCCCGTCTCTCTCCCCGCCCTTTCCGGACCGGTCCAGGGAATTCTCTGGATGACCGCGTCCGGCGCCTTCTATTCCTTCATCTACATCATCGTCCGCAGCCTGACCGAGACCTTCGCGGTCAGCCAGGTCGTGCTGTTCCGCGCCGTGCTCGGCTCGGCGTTCATGCTGCCCTGGCTGTACGCGGCCGGATTCCAGGGCCTCCGGACGTCGCGGATGCCGCTCTATCTCTGGCGCATGGGCTTCAGCTTCGTCGGCGCGCTGGGATGGATGTACGGCATCCGGGGCATGCCGCTCGCCGATGCCAACGCCCTGATGTTCACGCTGCCGCTCTTCACGCTGATCTTCGCCGCGCTGTGGCTTTCGGAACGGCCGGGTCCGCACCGGATCGCCGCGACCTTCATCGGCTTCCTGGGCGCACTCATCATCCTGCGTCCCGGCATGATCGAAGTGTCGCTCGCCGCGCTCGCGACGCTGTTCGCCGCGGCGATGTTCGCCGCCGCGCTGATCGGGACGAAGAAGCTGACCGCGACGGAGAACCCGAACGCGATCGTCTTCTATCTCTACAGTCTGATGATCCCGCCGGCGGCGGTCGTCGCGATCAGCGACTGGAAGAACCCCGGGCTTGACGACGTGCCGCTGCTGTTCGCGCTCGGGCTGTGCACGATCGGCGCGCAGCAGTGCCAGACGCGCGCCTTCAAGGCGGCGGCGGCGAGCCTCGTCGTCATCATCAACTACGTGCAGCTGCCCATGATCGCCTTTCTCGCCTGGGCGATCTTCGGCCAGGGGACCGACGTCTGGACCTGGGTCGGTGCAGCTGTGATCTGCGCCAGCACCTATTACATCAGCTATCGGGAGAGCCGCTCCCGGCGACGGTAAGGTCCCGCCGCCGGGAAGGATGCTGCATTACTTCTTCGCGTCGCCGATGAGGATCTCGACGCGGCGGTTGGCGCGGAGGCGCGTACCGTCCGGCGTGGAGACGGCGAGACCCTTCTCGCCGACGGCGCGGATCGCGATCCGGTTCGCCGCGATGCCGCGCTTCTTCAGCTCGGCGGCGACGTTCTCGGCACGCTGGCGCGACAGCTTCATGTTGTACGGATCGCTGCCCTTCGTGTCGGCATGGCCGACCAGCTCGAAGACGACCGAGGCGCTTCCCCAGTCCTTCACGATCGTGTCGAACAGCGGATCGTTCGTCTGGCTCACATGCGCGCGGTTGAAGCCGAACTCGATCTCGTAGCTGCGGGGCTTCGCGACTGGCACCGGCGCGGGTTTCACCGGTGCGACGGCCGGCGCGGCCGCGACGGTCGGGCCTTTCAGCTTCTCTCCGAGCTTGAAGGTCACGAACCCGCCGCCGGCGCCGAGACGAAGCCCGGTTTCCGTGGAGTTGACGTCGATCACGACGTCGCTGCTGCGGTTGCCGAGCTCGGCCCTGCCGCCGCCTTCGACGAAAACCGCCGCAGCGCCGAGCGCGCCGTACTCACCCGCGAAATCCGCCGGGATGCGAAGGTTGTAAACGTTCCCCGATGCGGTCGCGACCGAGTAGCCGAACGCGGCAAGGCTGTAACCGTCGGCGGTGAAGGCGTATTCGGTGCCGTCCTTGAGCACCAACGTTCCCTTGCCGGTGCGGAAGCCGACGATCATGCCGGCATTGTCGTAGGTCACGGTATAGGTGCCGCTCTGCGTGCGTTCCGCCGTGCGTTCGACCGCGCAGCCGGATGCGGTAAGTGCGACGACGAGGCCCGCTGCCCGGGCCAGGCGCGAGGAATATTTCATGTCTGCTGAGGGGCTCCTTGATCCCCACGCGCCGTGTCGGCCGCGACGCATGCCTCCTGCGGACCCGATTGTCCGCCTCACCGAAAGATTTGGTCCCGGACGTCGCCGGTTTCCAGTTCTTTCGGGCGGATAGGTCAGTCGTCGGCGGCGGGGCGGCCGCGCATCCGCTTGATGCCGGAGCGCTTCGTCTTGGTCTCGAGGCGGCGTTCCTTCGCGCCCCTGCCCGGCCGCGTGGCGATGCGGGGCCGGGTCGCGACGGCAGCGCGGCGAAGGAGGTCGGCGAGGCGTTCGCGCGCATCCCGGCGGTTCGCTTCCTGGGTACGGAAACGGCTCGCGATGATGACGATCTCGCCGTCGCGGGTGAGCCGGGTTCCGGCGATGCGTTCCAAGCGGGCGCGCACCGGTGCGGGAATGCCGCGGGCATTGGCGAGATCGAAGCGGAGCTGGACGGCGGTCGCGACCTTGTTGACATTCTGCCCGCCGGGGCCGCCGGAGCGCACGAAGGTTTCAGAGAGCTCGGCCTCGTCGAGCCAGATGGTGTCGGATATCCGGATCATCGCCCGACTATAGCGGGCGTCCGCGGCCTCCGCCCCTCCCGATCAGGATCAACCGGATCAGGACCGGGTTTCGGCGTTCGCGACCTGGATGGGCGCGGGCTCGGCGGATGCATCGACGTAGAAGATGTGCTTGCCGATCTTGCGGCTGCGGTTGAGGCGCGTCGCCCAGTCGGGGTTCACGTAGTTCGCGTGGTACCAGAGCGCGCCGCCCGTCGGATCGGGGATGAGCCCGGCCTTGAGCAGCGTCGCCAGCACCATGCTCTCCTGCCAGGCCTCTTCGTTGCGCGGCTTGTCGCTGCGGCCGTCGCACCACCACGAGAACTGGCAGCGATGGAGGCGGCGCTCGCCGCCCTGGCGGATCACCGAGCAGGCCTTACGGGGGAAGCGGCGGTCGGCCATCCGGTTCATGACCACGTGGCCGACCGCGAGCTTCCCCTCCAGCGGCTCCCCCCGCGCTTCGAAGTAGATGTTCTGGGCGATGCAGCGGAGATCCGCCTCGATCGACTTCGCCGCAGCGCGCTCGCTCGCCTGCGCCGTCAGCGGCAGCAGGACCAGGGCACCAATCGCCAGAACCGTCTTGAAAGTCTTACGCACGACAACACCCATCTGTTAACGCCTGAAGATGTAATTGTTCGTTTCGTTGAGACAAAAATGGGGCGTAATTCGGGTTAAGTACAAAAAATTCGAATCGGTTTTTATTAATATTTTAGGTTAATTATTGTTATTAATTTAATTACTTGCTTGATTATCAAGTACTTGAGGCGCGGCGCTTTTGCCACGCCGTTAAAATTTTCTGGGGAGAGAAAATTCCAGGGCGGCTTGCGGCCCCGGTGTCAGAGTTAACGCCGGGACCGCGTCCGACGGGCAGGCGTTAACGAATCGCGCCCGTTCGCGCGCCGGCGGACAGACGGATTCACGCGCCGGCGGGCAGGCGGATTCAAAGGTGCAAACGCGGCAAAAAGAAGGCGGCCCGCCTCCGGCAGGAAGCGGGCCGCCCGTATGCGCCTGCG
This sequence comes from Alphaproteobacteria bacterium, assembly GCA_038106605.1. Classification (GTDB taxonomy): domain Bacteria; phylum Pseudomonadota; class Alphaproteobacteria; order MPNO01; family UBA830; genus JAYOEF01. Next base: position 10,339 of record JAYOEF010000057.1, on the reverse strand, counting down.
AGGCTGCCTGAGGGTCAGGCCGCCTTCAGCATGTTGCGGATCACGTACTGGAGGATGCCGCCGTGCTTGTAGTAGTCGAGCTCGTCGAGCGTATCGATGCGGCAGTCGAGCTTGATGTCGACCGACGAGCCGTCCTTGCGGTGGATCGTGCAGTCGAGCTCGCTGCGCGGCTTGAGACCGCTCTCGATCCCGGAGATGTCGAAGGTCTCGGAGCCGTCGAGGCCGAGCGTCTTGCGCGTGGTGCCCGGCTTGAACTGCAGCGGCAGCACGCCCATGCCGATCAGGTTCGAGCGGTGGATGCGCTCGAAGCTCTCGACGATGACCGCCTCGACGCCGAGGAGCGCGGTGCCCTTCGCCGCCCAGTCGCGCGACGAGCCGGTGCCGTATTCCTTGCCGGCGACGATAACGAGGGAGGTGCCCTCTTCCTTGTACTTCATCGCCGCATCGTAGACCGACATCTGCTCGCCCGTAGGCTGGTGCTTCGTCTCGCCGCCCTCGACGCCCGGAACCATCTCGTTCCGGATGCGGATGTTGGCGAACGTGCCGCGCATCATCACTTCGTGATTGCCGCGCCTCGAGCCGTAGGAGTTGAACTGCGCCGGGCGGATCTGCCGCTCGAGCAGGTATTCGCCCGCGGGACTCTCGCGCTTGATGCTGCCGGCCGGCGAGATGTGGTCGGTCGTCACCGAGTCGGCGAGGATCATCAGCGGGCGGGCGCCCTTGACGTCATGGACCTCGCCGGGCTCGATCTCCATCCCCTCGAAGAAAGTCGGATACTTCACGTAGGTGCTCGAGTCCTGCCACGCGTAGGTCTCGCTGCCGGCGCTCTGGATCGCCTTCCACTGGTCGGGGCCCTCGAACACGTTGGCGTACCGGCTGCGGTACATGTCCGCGGTCAGGCACTGCCGGATCGTGTCGTGGATCTCCTTGTTCGACGGCCAGATGTCCTTGAGATAAACCGGCTTGCCGTCCCGGTCGGCGCCGATCGGATCGGCCGCGAGGTTGATCTTGAGCGAACCGGCGATCGCATAGGCCACGACGAGCGGCGGCGAGGCGAGGAAGTTCGCCCGCACCTGCGGGTGGACGCGGCCTTCGAAGTTGCGGTTGCCCGAAAGCACCGCGCCGACGAGAAGGTCGTTGTCGTCGACGGCCTGGGCGACCTTGTCGGGCAGCGGACCCGAGTTGCCGATGCAGGTGGTGCAGCCGAAGCCGACGATGTTGAAGCCGAGCGCGTCGAGCGAATCCTGGAGGTCGGCCTTTTCGAGATAGTCGCGGACGACCTGGCTGCCGGGGGCGAGCGAAGTCTTGACCCACGGCTTCGCCTTGAGGCCCTTGGCGGCCGCATTGCGGGCGAGCAGGCCGGCGGCGACGAGGACCGACGGGTTCGACGTGTTGGTGCAGCTCGTGATCGCCGCGATCACGACGTCGCCGTCCTCGACGGTGAAGTCGTCGCCGACGGCACGCGCGAGCTGGTCGGAAACGGCCGGTGCGGAGCCGCGGTAGTCCTTTATCGCGTCGAGCGCGGTCTTCGGTACGCCGGAGAGGACGACGCGGTCCTGGGGACGCTTCGGCCCGGCGAGCGAGGGCTCGACGTCGCCGAGGTCGAGCTCGAGCGTGTCGGTGAAGACCGGATCGGGCGTGGAATCGTCGCGCCACATGCCCTGGGCCTTCGCATAGGCCTCCACCAGCGCCACCCGGTCGTCGTCACGGCCGGTGAAGCGCAGGTAGTCGCAGGTCTCCTTGTCGATCGGGAAGAAGCCGCAGGTCGCACCGTACTCGGGCGCCATGTTGCCGATCGTCGCGCGGTCGGGCAGCGCGAGGCCGCTGACGCCGGGTCCGAAGAATTCGACGAACTTGCCGACGACGCCGCGGGCGCGGAGCATCTGCGTGACCGTGAGCACGAGATCGGTCGCGGTCGTGCCTTCCTTCATCGTGCCGGTCAGCTTGAAGCCGACGACCTCGGGCAGGAGCATGGAGATCGGCTGGCCGAGCATCGCAGCCTCCGCCTCGATGCCGCCGACGCCCCAGGCGAGGACGGCCATGCCGTTGACCATGGTCGTGTGGCTGTCGGTGCCGACCGCCGTGTCGGGATAGGCGACCGTCTTGCCGGCGCTGTCCTTGCTGGTCCACACGGTCTGCGACAGGTATTCGAGGTTCACCTGGTGGCAGATGCCGGTGCCCGGCGGGACGACGCGGAAATTATTGAAGGCCTTGGAGCCCCAGCGCAGGAACTCGTAGCGCTCCTTGTTGCGGTCGAACTCGAGCTCGACGTTCTTCTCGAACGCGGCGTCGCTGCCGAACTCGTCGATCATTACCGAGTGGTCGATCACGAGGTCGACGGCGTTCAGCGGGTTGATCTTGAGCGGATCGCCGCCGAGATCGACCATCGCCTGGCGCATCGCGGCGAGATCGACGACCGCGGGGACGCCGGTGAAGTCCTGGAGCAGGATTCGCGCGGGCCGGTAGGCGATTTCGAGGTCGGATTTGCAGGTTTCGGTCCATTTCGCCGCCTTTTCGATGTCGGCGACGGTCACTGAGCGCCCGTCCTCGTAGCGCAGGAGATTCTCCAGCAGCACCTTGAGCGAGAAGGGCAGCCGCGAAATATCGCCGAATCCTGCCGTCTTGACCGCGTCGAGGCTGAAGTAATCGTAGGATTTGCCGCCGACTTGGAGGGTACGCCGGGCCTTCAGCGTGTCCTGTCCGGTTGCGCTCACGTGGAGTCTCCTTACTGAATGATGCGGGGCGGAAATTAGCCGCTTGCGCAAGCGTTTCCAAGAAGTTTGATGACCGAACGGGGGAGGCGCGGACGGCGGAATTCCGCCGGTCCCGCGTCCGGGGCCGCGCGAAAGGCCTATCGGGTACCTTTCGGACTCCCTATCGGGTCGATGCAGAACGGGCGCGAATTAATCTTATTTTCGCCACAATTGCGCCCTTGTCGGGCCCCATTCCGGCCCCCATATGACACCGTAGCCCCCTGGACGTTCACCCCAGAACGTCCAACCCAGCGGAAACGCTGGATCCCTCCTCAGGCCGCCGGTTGCAAGACTGGCGGCCGTTTTTCTTTCCGCGGCCCCGGAGTTTCCGGCAAGAATGCTTTGCATCGGCCCGCCGGGCGCGATATTCCGGCGGATCATGGCGACATTCGAAGGACACGGGCTGGCCTGCATCCGGAGCGATCGGATCGTCTTCGCGGGCCTGGATTTCTCCGTGTCCCCCGGTGAGGCGCTGATCCTGACCGGCGCCAACGGGTCGGGGAAATCGAGCCTGCTGCGTCTCATGGCCGGGCTCGGGCGCCCCGCGGCGGGCAGCCTCCTCTGGAACGGCGCACCCGTCGACGACGACCGCGACGCCTTTTTCCGGCAAACCCACTATCTCGGCCACCGCGATGCGGTGAAAGCCGCGCTCACGGTGCGCGAGAACCTCGCCTTCCATGGCGCGCTCCGGGGATCCGGAGACGGGACGGGGCTCGACGCCGCGCTATCGGCGGTGGGGCTCGACGCGCTCGCGGACATGCCCGCGCGCATGCTGTCGGCGGGCCAGACCCGACGCCTCGCGCTTGCCCGCGTCCTCGCCAGCCCCGCATCGCTCTGGCTCCTCGACGAGCCGACGATCGCCCTCGACGCGGCGTCCGTGGCGGCGGTCTTCGCCGCTGTCGCCCGGCACCGCGCGGCCGGCGGCATGGTCGTCGCCTCGACCAACGTGCCGCTCGCCCTGGAGGCCCCGAAACGGCTCGATCTCGCGGAATTCCGCGACGCCGGGGTCACGCCCTGGGGCGATTCCGCATGACCGGTTTCATGGCGATCGTCGTCCGCGATCTCCGGATCGCGCTCCGCCAGCTGAGCGACAGCCTGATGGTGATCGTGTTCTTCGTGATCGCCGCAGCGCTGTTTCCGTTCGGCGTCGGACCGGAACCCAACCAGCTCGCCCGCATGGCGCCGGGCGTCCTCTGGGTGACGGCGCTCCTTGCCGCCATGCTGTCGTTCGACCGGCTGTTTCAGGCCGACTACGAGGACGGGACGCTCGAACTCCTTGCCGTCGCGCCGCAGCCGCTATGGCTGACGGCGCTCGCCAAGATCTGCGCCCACTGGCTGATCACGGGCGTTCCTCTATTGGTGGCGTCGCCGGTGATTGCTATCATGCTCAACTTGGAGCCGTCGGGCCTGGGTGTGCTAATGGCGACGATGGCGGTGGGTACGGCGATCGTCAGTCTCGTGGGTGCCTTGGGGGCGGCTCTGGCCCTCGGATCCCGGAGGAGCGGCGTCCTTCTCTCGCTGCTCATTCTTCCCCTGCTCATCCCGGTGCTGATTTTCGGGGCCGGCGCGGTGGAGGCGGTGCTGGGCGGCTTCGAGGCGCGCCAGCAGATACTTCTGCTGTGCGGCCTGTTACTTGCGTGTCTTGTGTTGTGCCCGTGGGGATGCGCCGTCGCGTTGCGCGCGGCGGTGGAATAGGCGCCGGATGGACGAAAGCGAGACGACATCGAAGATCGCACCGATCTCGGGTGTGGATCTCAGCGGAACATGGCATTTCGCGGATCTGCGGCTGATTTACGCCGACGGACGGGTTACCCGCCCGTGGGCGAACAGCGCGTCGGGCGCGCTGATCTATGCGCCGGACGGGCACATGTCGCTCACCCTGAACTATCCGGGCCGCGGCGGACGCATCGAATGCCGGTCGATCTGCGGCCAGTACCAGATCGTCGATGGCCGCCTGCTGCACTTCATCATCGTGAGCGGCGACATCCGGGAGGTCGGCACGGTCCAGGAGCACGAGATCGCGCTTAACGGCCGGCTTCTGACCACCACCGTCCGGCCCGCGCCGGCGGGCGGCCCGGGTTCTCGGCTCGACTACCACTGGAACCGGGCGGAGCCTCGCACGGCGGGAGCCGGAACATTCCTGCGTGCTAATGCCGCAAGGGGCTTCAACCGCGCGCGGTAAGGCGCTATGTGACTGCCATGCTTCTCCACCGGTACGCGAACCCGACGCGGTTCCTCAAGCTCGCGAACGCGATCCTGCCCTGGGCGGCGGGCGCGGCGGCGATCCTGATCGGTGCCGGTCTCTATTACTCCTTCGGCAAATCGCCGCCCGACTACCAGCAGGGCGAGACGGTCCGCATCATGTACGTCCACGTGCCGTCGGCGTGGATGGCCATGTTCTCCTATGCCGTCGTGGCCGTTGCGAGTGCGGTCGGCCTGATCTGGAAGCACCCGGTCGCCCACGTCGTCGCCATCGCCGCGGCGCCGGTGGGCGCCTGCTTCACCGCGATCTGCCTCGCCACCGGCTCGCTCTGGGGCAAGCCGATGTGGGGCACCTGGTGGGTGTGGGACGCACGCCTGACCTCGGTGCTGATCCTGTTCTTCCTCTATCTCGGCTTCATCGCGCTCGCCAACGCGTTCGACGACGCCTCGCGCGGCGAACGCGCGTCGGCGATCCTCGCTCTCGTCGGTGCGGTCAACCTGCCGATCATCAAGTTCTCGGTCGACTGGTGGAACACGCTGCACCAGCCGGCGAGCGTGACCAAGATGGGCATGCCGTCGATCCACACCTCGATGCTGATCCCGCTGCTGCTGATGGCGCTCGGTTTCACGGCGCTGTTCGTGGCGCTCGTAATCGTGCGCGCGCGGGCCGAGCTCGCAGCGCGGCGCATCCGCGCTCTGCGGTCGGCACGCATCCACCGCGACGCCGCCGAGGGAGTCTCGGCCTAGGAAGAACATCGCGCCGCCGGCTGGAATCCGCCCCGCGCGTGTTTACGGGGTGGAGCGGCGCAACAAACGGAACGACGGGTCAGGCGTATGAGCGCATTTTTCGGTATGGGCGGCTACGGCGGGTACATATGGCCCGCATGGGGCATCGCCACGATCGTCATCGCGATCCTTGTCTTCGCAAGTGTCCACGCCATGCGGGCGCGCGAGCGCGAGCTCGCCCAGCTCGAGGCCGAGACGCCGCGACGCCGCCGCGCCCGCGGCGATGCGGCTTCAGTCGAGGGAGACGGCGCATGACCCGGAAGCGCCGCCGCCTGATGGTCGTCCTCCTCGCCGGGCTCCTGCTCGGCTCGGCTGCCGCTCTCATCCTCGCCGCGTTCGAGGACAACATCGTCTTCTTCCACAGCCCGACGGACATCGCGACCAAACCCGATATCTCCAAGGACCGGCGGCTCCGCGTCGGCGGGCTCGTCAAGGCGGGTAGCGTGCGCAAGGAAGCGGACGGCGTTACCGTCGCCTTCACCGTCACCGACACGGCGCACGACCTCACAATCGCCTACAAGGGAATCCTCCCCGACCTGTTCCGAGAGGGCCAGGGCGTCGTGGTCGAGGGAAGGCTGCAGCCCGACGGCGTGTTCCGCGCCGACGAGGTGCTTGCAAAGCACGACGAGAAGTACATGCCGCCCGAGGTCGCCGACGCGATCAAGAAAACCGGTCAGTGGAAGGGCGAGGCCGGGGCCGCGCCCGCGGCCGCGGGAGGCGCGAAGTGATCGCCGAGATCGGACATTTCGCCCTCGCCATCGCGCTTGCCCTTGCCGTCCTGCAGGGCACGCTGCCGCTGATCGGCGCGCAGCGCGCAGACGGCGCGCTGATGGCTGCCGGCACGGCCGCCGCGCGCGGCCAGTTCCTGTTCGTCGCGATCGCCTTCGGTGCGCTGACGTGGGCCTACGTCGTTTCCGACTTCTCGGTCGCGGTCGTCGCGCAGAACTCGCACACGCTGAAGCCGATGCTCTACAAGGTCGCGGGGGTGTGGGGCAACCACGAGGGCTCGATGCTCCTCTGGGTCCTGATCCTCGCGCTGTTCGGCCTCGCGGTCGCCGAGTTCGGCCGCAATCTGCCGGAGCCGCTCCGCGCGCGCGTGCTCGGCATCCAGGGCCTTATCGGTATCGGCTTCCTCGCTTTCATCCTGTTCACCTCGAACCCGTTCGACCGGCTCGATCCGGCGCCGATCGAGGGACGCGGGCTCAACCCGCTGCTGCAGGATCCGGGCCTCGCCTTCCACCCGCCCTTCCTCTATCTCGGCTATGTCGGCTTCTCGATGGCATTCTCCTTCGCCGTCGCCGCGCTGATCGAGGGTCGCGTCGATCCGGCCTGGGCGCGCTGGGTGCGCCCGTGGACGCTCGCCGCCTGGACGACGCTGACGATCGGCATCGCGCTGGGGAGCTGGTGGGCCTACTACGAGCTCGGCTGGGGCGGCTGGTGGTTCTGGGACCCGGTCGAGAACGCATCCTTCATGCCGTGGCTCGCGGGCACGGCGCTGCTCCATTCCGCCCTCGTCGTCGAGCGCCGGGACACGCTCAAGAGCTGGACGATCCTGCTCGCCATCGTCGCGTTCGGCATGTCGCTCCTCGGCACGTTCCTCGTGCGCTCGGGCGTGCTCACCTCGGTCCACAGCTTCGCGACGGATCCCGAGCGCGGCGTCTTCATCCTCGCCCTCCTCGTCGCGGTCATCGGCGGCGGACTCGTCCTCTATGCGGTGCGCGCGCCGTCGCTCCGGACCGGCGGGCTGTTCGCGCCGATCAGCCGCGAGGGCTCGCTCGTCCTCAACAACCTGCTGCTCGCGACGGCCTGCGCCGTGGTGCTCCTCGGCACGCTCTATCCGCTGCTGCTCGATGCGGTCGACGGCGGCAAGGTCTCGGTCGGCGCGCCGTTCTTCAACGCGACCTTCGTGCCGCTGATGATCCCGCTGCTGATCGCCTGCCCCATCGGCGCGATGATGGCGTGGAAGCGCGGCGATCTTCCGGGCGTCATGGGCCGTCTCCGTATCGCGGGTCTTGTCGCCGCACTCGTCATCGTCGCGACGTTCGCGCTCGACGGCAGCCGCGATGCGATCGCCGCCTTCGCCCTCGGCATCGCCGCCTGGCTCGTCGTTGGTGCCGCGGCGGACATTATCGTCCGCATCGGCCTGTTCCGCACGTCGCCCGGAGAAACCCTGCGGCGCGCCGCAGGTCTGCCTCGCTCCGCCTGGGGCACCGCCATCGCGCACGCCGCGCTCGGCATCACGGTGGCCGGAATCACCGCCTCGTCGGCGTGGCAGACCGAGCGCATCCAGGTGATGCGCCCGGGCGACACGGTCGATCTCGCCGGATACGCCGTGACCTTCAAGGACGCGGGCACCGTGCAGGGCCCGAACTACACCGCGCTCCGCGGCACCTTCGAAGTGACGCGGAACGGGAAGCCGGTCGCCACACTCCATCCGGAGAAGCGCAGCTACCCGGCCGAGCGGTCGTCGACGACCGAAGCCGCGATCCACACCACGATCATGGCGGACCTCTATGCCGTCCTCGGCGATGCCGACGGCAAGGGCGGCTGGGCGACGCGGCTCTATCACAACCCGCTTGTCCCCTGGATCTGGGCGGGGGCGATCTTCATGGCGTTCGGCGGCGTGGTCTCGCTGTCCGACCGGCGGCTCCGCGTCGGCGCGCCGAAGCGCGCGGCGGCAAAACCGGCCGAGGCTGCCGCCTGATGGCGCTGCGCCCGATCCACCTTCTTCCCGCGGCCGTCTTCCTCGCCATCGCCGCATCCTTCGGCGTCTATCTCTGGCAGGTAGGCGCGGGCGGCAAGGACATCACGCAGCTGCCGTCGGCGATGATCGACAAGCCGGCGCCGCAGTTCGACCTGCCGCCGATCCAGGGCCGCACCGACGGATTCAAGACGGACGACCTCAAGGGCCGTGTCGCCCTCGTCAACGTCTGGGCGTCGTGGTGCCCGCCCTGCCGCGTCGAGCACCCTGTGCTGATGACGCTCGCGAAGGACGGCGTGCCGATCTACGGCATCAATATCAAGGACAAGCCGGAGGATGCGCTCCGCTTCCTCGACACGCTCGGCAATCCCTTCGCGCGGATCGGCGCCGACACCAACGGGCGGACGTCCATCGACTGGGGCGTCTACGGCTATCCAGAGACCTTCATCGTCGACGCGTCGGGCCGCATCCGCTATCGCCATGTCGGTCCGATCGGTCCGGGGCAGCTCGACTCCATCATCCGCCCGATGATCCGGAAGGTTCGCGGCTGATGCGGGCACTCATCCTCGCGCTGCTCGTCCTCGTCTCCGCGCCGGCCGCCGCGGTCCAGCCCGACGAGATTCTGAAAGACCCCGCACTCGAGGCGCGCGCGAGGGAGATCAGCAAGGAACTGCGCTGCCTCGTCTGCCAGAACCAGTCGATCGACGATTCGGATGCGCCGCTCGCCCGCGACCTCCGTATCCTCGTGCGCGACAGGCTGAAGGCGGGCGACAGCGACGACCAGGCGATGGCGTTCATCGTCGAGCGCTACGGCGACTTCGTGCTGCTGCGACCCCCGTTCAGGTCCTATACGGCGATCCTGTGGGCTGGCCCAGCCCTGTTCCTTCTCGCCGGCATCGCAGGCGTCGCGATCTGGCATCGCCGCCGGCGCACGGCGGTGCGCGAGACGGCGCCGCTCAGCGCCGAGGAAAAGGCCCGGGTCGATGCGCTGCTGGACCGCGGAGGCAGGCCGTGACCCTTGCCGCGGTCCTGATCGCCATGGCGATCGCTGCGATCCTGCTCGTCGCGGTGCCGATGATCCGCGACCGGCGCCCGCCGCCGAGCCGGGCCGAGCACGAGATGGAAATCTATCGCGACCAGCTCGACGAGGTCGGCCGCGATCTCGCGCGCAACCTGATCTCGCCAGACCAGGCCGAGGCCGCGAAGGCCGAGATCGGACGCCGCATTCTCGCGCTCGACAGGACCGAGGTGGCGGGCAAGGACGGCTCGCAGATTCGCCGGAGCGCGCTCATCGCCGTTACCGCGTCGATCGCCGTCCCGGCGTTCGCGGCCTTTGTCTATCTCGCCCAGGGCAATCCGGGGCTTCCCACCCGGCCCGCCGCCGAGGTGCAACAGGCCGCCCGCGCTGCGTCCAACGACGACGAGGCGGCCGCGCTGCGGCGCCGCATCTCCGAGCTCGCGCGCGGGCTCGAGGCCGATCCGTCGAAGCTCGCCGACTGGGTCGCGCTCGGCGAGACGCTCACCGCGCTTCGCGAACACGACCGCGCCGCCGTCGCCTACCGCCAGGCCGCACGGCTCGCACCGGGCGACGCGGAGCTTGCCTCACGCGCAGCGGAATCCTACGCGATGGCCGCGAACGGCCAGGTGACGCCCGAAGCCCGCGAACTGTTCGAGGAGGCGGTCCGCCGCGATCCGGCGGAGCCGCGGGCGCTGTATTATCTCGGTCTCGCCGACCGGCAGGCCGGCCGGCTGCGCGAGGCCCTCGACCGCTGGCTCGGACTCGAGGCCGCATCGCCGGCGGACGCGCCGTGGCTCCGCTTCCTGCGCCCGCGCATCGCCGATCTCGCGCGCGAGATCGGCATCGATGCGGCCGCGCTGAGAGCGCTCCGCGAAAAGG
>JAYOEF010000056.1:0-18882 GCA_038106605.1 Alphaproteobacteria bacterium | reverse complement strand
CAAGGTCGGCAAGAGCGACTTCCTGATCAGTCTGCTCGTCCACATGGCGGCGGGCGTGCACTTCCTCGGCTTTGCGCCGAGCCGGCCCTTGCGGATCTTCTATCTGCAGGCGGAGATCCAGTACCACTACCTCCGGGAGCGCCTCCAGGCCATCCGGATCGAGCCGGCGCTCCTGGCCGCGGCGCGCGACAATCTCGTCGCCACGCCGAAGGTCCGCATGCTGCTCGACGCCGGCGGCGTGGGCCTGACCATCGCCGCGGTTCGCGCCCACTACGGCCATGGCGCGCCCGACATCCTCTGCATCGACCCGATCCGCAATCTCTTCGATGGCGGTCCGGACGGCGGCGGGGAGAACGACAACACCGCGATGCTCTTCTTCCTGCAGGAGCGGGTCGAAGCGCTGCGGGACGCCGTAGCCCCGGATGCCGGCCTGATCCTCTGCCATCACACCCGCAAGATCACGAAGAAGCAGCTCGTCGAGGACCCGTTCATGGCGCTCTCGGGCGCGGGCAGCCTCCGCAGCTTCTACACCTCCGGGGTGATCATGCACCGGCCCGACGAGGACCGACCGGAGCGGATGCTGCATTTCGAGCTCCGCAACGGCCCCGGCATCGAGCCGATGATCGTCGACAAGGCGGACGGACGCTGGATCGCGATCGACCGCTCGGAGACAAGGCTCGTGCGTCGTGAGTTCGGCGAGAAGCTCGACGCCGAGCGCGCACGCAAACACGACGTGATCCTTCAACTGCTCTTCGATGAGGCCGAGGCTGGCCGGCTCTACACCGCGCTGCAATTCGCCGAGAGCTTCGAGAACCAAGCCGGGCTCGGCGGCAAGGACACGATCCGCGAACGGATCAGCGTGCTGGCCACAAAGGGTTTCATCAAGTTCGTTCGCGATGGCGCGCCGTTCGGTCTGCCAACCTCGCGCTCGAAGTTCGGCTATCTCTGCGTCGAGGGCATGACGTTCCCGACCGGAGAAGAGACGGCAGACCCCGACACCGGCGAAGTCGTGCCCGTCCGGATCCCAGTCCTGCCCAGCACTTACAAATGCCCACAGAGCGGCGCGGCGCTGCCGGTCGAGAACCCCCTGGTCTGGGTCTATCAGACGGAGGAGACCTCGTGATGTGGCAGCTCATCCCGACTACGCGGACTTACGCAGGATCAAGTTGTGGCAAGTTGCGGCGAGCTGGGCGGCCAGCTTCCCAACTACTTTCGTTGCTCTTCGCGCCGCCGCGCTCCGCCCAGCCATCCCGCGCACATTCAAGTTGGGAAAGCTCGTCCCAACTACCTTGGCTCCCGCGCGCTCCGCTGCGCGGCCTTTCGCAGATTCAAGTTGGGAACGCGACCCACGCAATGGGCCGTCCCAACTTCGATTTCTCCAAAAGATTCAGAGCGTTGATGCGCTCTCGAAGTTGTGGGGGTGAAAGCCACCCCCTTCGGGGGTGGGGGAGAACCGCGCCGAGCGGGTTCTCCCACTCCCACCCCCAGGGGCTTCGCGCGCGCGGTCGCCGTGCCGTCCATCCCCTCACCGACATCAGACGAGAAGGACCCACCACCATGAGCCAGTGCCCGTCCCCCCTCCCAAAGAGCGCGCCCCATCCGGCCCCGGTCATCTCGACATCCGCGGGCGGCGCCATTCTCGCCCTGGATCTCGGCACCACCACGGGCTGGGCGAGCCTGGCGGGCGGGATCGTGCACAGCGGAACCGCCAGCTTCCGCTCCGGCCGCTACGATGGCGGCGGCATGCGCTACCTGCGCTTCCAGCACTGGCTCGAACAACTGGCCGACGACAGCGGTGGATTGGCCGCGATCTATTTCGAGGAGGTCCGGCGCCATATCGGCACTGACGCCGCCCACCTCTACGGCGGTTTCCTGGCGACGTTGACCGCTTGGTGCGAGCGTGAGGGCGTCGCCTATCAGGGCGTTCCTGTCGGCACCATCAAACGCTTCGCCACGGGCAAGGGCAACGCCGGCAAGGATGCCGTGCTCGCCGCGATGCGCCAGCGTGGTTTCCAACCCGCCGACGACAACGAGGCCGACGCGATCGCGATCCTGCTCTGGGCGATGGAGACCCGGGGAGGTGTGCTGTGAGGTGGACGCCACGCGGATATGGCGGCCAGCGCCGCACCCCCGATGAAGTCAAGCGCGATGGCTGGCGCGAGCAGCGTGTCCTCGCGGTCTCTCTCGATGACGACCGGCTGACCTGGCCTGAGCGTGAGCTGGTCCGGCAACTCGGCGAAAAGCTCTATGGCGACCGCGAGCAGGCGAAGGAGGCCCGTCGATGACCCTGTGGACACCGAGCCTGGTCGAGGAGCGTCTCGCGGAAGCGGCCTTCGTGCTCAAGCGCCTGCCCGAACCCCGGCGGCAGGGATATTTCAGCGTCTGGCCTGAGGTCATCCATAGTTTCGCCGACAAGGTCGGACAGGAGCCAAAGCCGATGCGCGTCATCCCGTCACCCGCCGCAATCAGCCGGATGGAGGAGACGCTCAGCTGGACGGTGGGGCTCGATCCGATCGACGGCAAGATCGTCTGGCTGCGCGCCTACGGCGAGCGCTGGAAAACCATCTGCTGGACCGTCGGATTGCAGCGGTCGGCGGCGCACGAGCACTGGCTCTACGCGCTCTGCGTGATCGCATTCCGGCTTAACGGTCGGCGGCTCAACCGCAGCTATTCGAAGCGCAAAGTGATCGAGCTGGCTGGGGCGGCGCAGCGCTGAGCGATGGCGAGGAAGGTGTCCGCCGGACAGTTTTCGAACGGACATAAACGGCGGATCGGGCTAGGTTTTTGACTATCCTCGGGAGAGGCGCGCGCGTCCTGGCCTTGGTCCCGCTTCCAGACGAGTTCACGGGTCCTTCCTGGCGGAAATCGTATGCTGGCGGGCGAGGCGCGATGGATCGCCAGCGACAGGGCCGGATTTTTGGGAAGCCACCCGGTATCCGGATCCACGCCAATCCCGAGAAACCACCAACGAAAACGCGCCTGATGTTCGGACGCCCGTAGCGCCCGCTGGACCCCTCACGGAGTCCAGCGTGGCATCCGGAGTCCAGACCACAGGTGTCCACTTCGATCCACGGACCCATCCGACCCATGACGCTGAGCTTCGCCCCCGAGCGGATCGAGACCTGGCCGCTTTCGCGCCTCCAGCCCTACGCCAAGAACGCGAAGGTGCACGGCGCGGACCAGGTCGCCAAGATCGCCGCCAGCATGGCCGAGTTCGGCTGGACCGTACCCTGCCTCGTGGCCGAGGACGGGGAGCTGATCGCGGGTCACGGCCGTGTGCTGGCTGCCACGCAGCTCGGGCTGACGGAGGCGCCGGTGATTGTGCTCGGTTATCTGACCGAGGCGCAGCGCCGGGCCTACCGCATTGCGGACAACAAGCTGACGGAACTCGGAAGCTGGGACGAGGCGTTGCTGTCCGCCGAGCTGCAGGGGCTGCTGGCCGAGGACTTCGATCTGTCGCTGGTCGGCTTCTCTGACGGCGAACTCGACAAGCTCCTCGCGCTAGATCCGGACGCAGACGATGAAGACGGCGGGGCTGGCGGCTCGGTTCCGCCCGTGACCATCCCCGAACCGCCGCGCAATCCGGCCTCGCGCAAGGGCGATCTATGGATCCTCGGCGACCACCGGCTGCTCTGCGGCGACAGCACGAACCATCAGGATGTACGCCGTCTGATGAACGGCGAGCGCGCCGTGCTGTTCGCCACCGACCCGCCATACCTCGTCGATTACGATGGCTCGAACCACCCGACGCGGAACAAGGACTGGTCGGCGTCCTATGGCACCACATGGGACGACAGCTCGCAGGGCACGGAGCTTTACGACGGTTTCATAGCCGCCGCAGTGGCCGAGGCGATCACCGAGGACGCCGCCTGGTATTGCTGGCACGCGTCCCGCCGCCAGGCGATGCTGGAAGCGTGCTGGGAGAAGGCCGGCGCCTTCGTCCATCAGCAGATCATCTGGGTGAAGGACCGCGGCGTCCTGACCCGGTCCCATTACCTCTGGAAGCACGAGCCCTGTTTCATGGGCTGGCGCCGCCCGAACCGCCCGCCGAAGGTCGCCGAGGAGACGCTGCCCTCGACCTGGGAGATGCCCAGCTTCACGAAGGATGAGCGTCCCGACCACCCGACGCCGAAACCGCTCGACGCGTTCGGGATCCCGATGCGCCAGCACGTCGCACGCGGCGGGCTCTGCTACGAGCCGTTCTCGGGCTCCGGCTCGCAGATCATGGCGGGCGAAGCCAACGGCCGGCGCGTCTTCGCGATGGAGATCAGCCCGGCCTATGTCGATGTCGCCGTGGAGCGCTGGCAGGCGGACACGGGGCGCGAGGCGATCCTCGATGGTGATGGCCGCACATTCGGGAACGTGAAGGCCGAGCGGCTTAGCGCTGTTTCATCCGAGGCGGATGCGGCATGAAGCAGAGCCGTGCCATGTCGCTGGTCGAGTCCCTTGCCAACGTCGCCATCGGCTACGGCGTGGCGGTGGTGACCCAGATCCTGATCTTCCCGATCTTCGGGCTGCACACCACGCTGGCTCAAAACCTCATGATGGGCGCGATCTTCACGGTGGTCAGTATCGCACGGTCGTATGTGTTGCGGAGGCTATTCGAGGGTTTCAGAATTAATGACAAACCTTAGCAAGCTGTGCATGCTGATTTGCGCTGCCCCCCGGCGCGCTGAGCAATTGGCAGGCATTCATATGGCTTCGCCCGTTTTGAACGTTTGGAATTTGGGTTGAACAAAGATCCCAAAGAAACCCTCGAAGGTCTAATCGCCGGAAACAGCAAGAAGGGTCCAAAGAACCCAAAGGGGTCTGCTCGTGCGAAATTTAACCGGCGTCGGATTTGGCTAGCCCATGCGCTCGACCAGATGGATATAGCGATTGATGAACTGCTCTCTCAAGAAGGGACGGTCTACAAGCGAAAGGAAGTCGACAATCTGAAGGATGCCATTTCCAGTTTCCGAAACGCAACTGGCATAAAGTCTCCAGACATAGAGCCGCCCACCCAGGAGGAACTCGACCACTTCATGGAAACGCTAAGCAACCTGAAGCCTTGGGAGCCTCCTTCTAAAGAAGAGTTGGCAGGACTTTATGCGTCTTTAGGGTTGCCGACTGATGATGAAGACGAAGAAGGCAGCGGCGACGATTCAGGCCACTGACATCTACGCCGTGACAGGCTCGCTCCCTTGCCTAGTTGCAAGGAACAAAGTGAACCCCGCCAAATGAGGCGGGGTTTCAATTTCGGAGAGGAACTCAGAATCAAGCGGGCGGCAGGCTGTAAACCCGCCCTCGGCCCTCGACCTTCTCGGAGGCCGCTTCGAGACCAAGCTTTTTCTTGAGAGCGCCCGCTATTGCGCCGCGCACCGTGTGCGGCTGCCAGCCGGTGGCCGCGACAATCTCGGCGATGGTGGCGCCTCCTGGCGCGCGAAGCATGGCGATCAGCGTGGCCTGTTTGGTGCCTTCTCGCGGTATCCGCGCCTTGGGCGCGTCCGTCTGCTCGGCGGGGGTGTCTGTCGCGCTGGCAAGCGCGGTGCTGGTGCCCTCGGGCTCGATACCGATGGCGGCGAGGCCTGCGTCGGTCGCAACCAGCGTGGTGCCGTGACCGTCCCCGGTCTCGCGCCAGACAAGCTCTCCCTTGCGGATGTTGGCATCGACTTCCTCGATGAAGCCTTTGGCGATCATCGTCTCCACCACCTTGGTGGCGGCGCCTCCGCGCAGGGAACCGGGAAGCGGCAGGACATTGTGGTCGTCGCGCTGAGCGGCGGCGCTGAGAATTACGGCTTGCGTGTCGGTGAGCTTGGTCATGGGGTCGTCTCCTTGGTTGGGACCGCGACCGTCGCGGTCCTTCTACGACCCCAAGCCGCGCGGCGCGGCCGGAGTTCAGTTCAAGGCAGGATTTCACCCGGCGTGCTCGCCCTCGCGGAACGCCATGTCGGTGATCTCGCGCAGCTTGTCGCGGTAGTGGCTCAGGGTGCCGACATGCCCCCAGTTGATCTCGTCGGGATCGGTTTCGAAGTGGTCGTCGCTGAGCGCCTTGAGGCGTTCCAGCATGGTGTCGATCTCCAGCTTGGCGGCGATGAAGGCGTCGAGTGCCTTCGGGTTGTCGGTGGCGCGGCGGGTCATCTCTGTGGCTCCTAATGCCGAGTTGCATCGTGCTCTCGGAAGCCACGTTCGCTCTGTCCGAACCGCTTATCAACTCGATAAGCACATGAATCTGAACAATAATCGGAGAATGCCATGCAGGGGCTGAGCGAGCGCCAGTACGCCGCGCGCGTCGGTCTCTCGCGGGGCGCGATCCAGAAGGCGAAGGCTGCGGGACGGCTGGTCCTCCACGAGGATGGCAGCATCGACGCAGAGGCGAGCGATGCGCGCCGCGCGGCGATGACGGACCCGTCGAAGTCCCGGCGCACCACGGCACCCAAGCTCAAGCCGGTATCTGACGCGGCCGTGTCCGCCGTTGGCGACACTCTGCGGGAACAAGGGCTTGCCGCGCCACCCGTCGGCAGCGGCACGACCTTCCTGCAGGCCAAGACCGCGAATGAGGTGCTGAAGGCCCAAGAGCGGCGCATCCGGCTTCAGAAGCTCAAGGGAGAACTCGTCGACCGCGCCCGGGCGGTTGCGGTCGTGTTCCGGCTGGCACGCGAGGAGCGCGATGCCTGGGTGAACTGGCCGGCGCGCGCGGCGGCGCTGATGGCGGCCGAACTCGGCGTTGAGGCGGCCCCCATGCAGAAGGCCTTGGAGAAACATGTACGCGCCCACCTCGACGAACTCGCCGAGGTCCGTCCCGAATTCCGGTGACGAATATGGCTTGAGGGATTTCGAAGGCGCTGCTGAGATCCTGCGCGCCTGGGGCAACGGGATCCGACCGGATCCCGACCTCACCGTCTCGGAATGGGCGGACCGGCACCGGATGTTGGCGTCCCGCGCTTCGGCCGAACCGGGGCGCTACCGCACAATGCGAACGCCCTACATGCGGGAGATCATGGACCGGCTGTCGCCCGGCGACGCGGCGCAACGGATCGTGTTCATGAAGGCCGCGCAGGTCGGGGCGACGGAAGCCGGCAACAACTGGATCGGCTTCGCGATCCACCAGGCGCCCGGTCCCATGCTCGCGGTCCAGCCGACCGTGGAACTGGCCAAGCGCAACTCGCGGCAGCGGATCGATCCGCTGATCGACGAGAGCCCGGATCTGCGGGAGCGGGTCAAACCGGCCCGATCCCGCGACGCCGGCAACACGATGCTGTCCAAGGAATTCGCGGGCGGCATCCTGATCATGACGGGCGCGAACTCGGCGGTCGGGCTGCGTTCGACCCCGGCGCGCTACATCTTCCTCGACGAGGTCGATGCCTATCCGGCCTCCGCCGACGAGGAAGGCGACCCGGTGACCCTGGCCGAGGCGCGGTCGCTGACCTTCGCCCATCGGCGCAAGGTGTTCCTAGTCTCGACGCCGACGATCCGGGGGCTCAGCCGCATCGAGCGCGAGTTCGAGGCGTCCGACCAGCGGCGCTACTTCGTGCCGTGCCCGCATTGCGGGGCGATGCAGTGGCTGAAGTTCGAGCGGCTGCGCTGGCAGAAGGGGCGGCCAGAGACGGCGGAATATATCTGCGAGGGCTGCGACAGAGCCATCGCGGAGCACCACAAGACGGCGATGCTGGAGCGCGGCGAATGGCGGGCGACCGCTGTCGCCGCTGATCCCACCACGGTCGGCTACCACCTCTCGGCGCTCTATTCACCTGTCGGCTGGCTCAGCTGGTCACGGATTGCGCGCAGCTGGGAGGCGGCGCAAGGCTCCGACGAGGCGATCAAGGCGTTCCGCAACACTATCCTCGGCGAGACATGGATCGAAACCGGAGAGGCGCCGGACTGGCAGCGGCTCTACGATCGCCGCGAGGCCTGGCAGCCAGGCACGGTGCCAGCGGGCGGGCTGTTCCTGACGGCGGGCGCGGATGTCCAAAAGGACCGCATCGAGGTCGATGTCTGGGCCTGGGGCCGAGGGCTTGAGAGCTGGCTCGTCGATCACGTCGTGATCGAGGGCGGGCCGGATCGGCATGATGCTTGGGACCAGTTGACGGCACTCCTCGACCGGTCGTGGCCGCATGATAACGGCGCGCACCTTCGGATCGCGCGGTTCGCCATCGACACGGGCTACGAAGCCCCGGCCGTCTATGCCTGGTCGCGCAAAGTCGGCTTTGCACAGGTCGCGCCAGTCAAGGGGCTCGAAGGCTTCAATCGCTCCAGCCCGGTCTCCGGCCCCACATTCGTGGATGCAACCGAGGGCGGGAAGCGCCTGCGTCGCGGCGCCCGGCTCTGGACGGTGGCCGTCTCGACCTTCAAGGCCGAAACCTACCGCTTCCTGCGGCTGGAGCGCCCGACGGCCGAGGAACGTGACGAGGGCGCGGCGTTCCCGCCCGGCACGATCCACCTGCCGACATGGGTCGAGAGCGAGTGGCTGAAGCAGGTCGTGGCTGAGCAGCTTGTGACGGTGCGCACAAAGCGTGGCTTCGCGAAGCTCGAATGGCAGAAGCTGCGCGAGCGCAACGAGGCACTCGATTGCCGGGTCTACGCCCGCGCGGCCGCCTGGATCGCGGGCGCCGACCGCTGGCCCGAAGAGAAATGGCGCGACCTCGAGGACCAGCTCGGGGCGACGCCCACCGACAGCGATCCCGCCGGGCAGATCCACCGGCCGGGACAGGCACCCCAAGGCAAGCGCCGTTCCGACTGGATCGGGCGGCGGGAAGGATGGTTCTGAAATGACCGACTGGACCGAAGCCGAGCTCTCGGCATTGCGCCGGGCCTATGCCAGCGGCACGACCCGCGTCAGCTATGACGGCAAGTCCGTGGACTACGGCTCGGCGGAGGATCTTCTCGCCCGCATCCGGACCATCGAACGCGCGATTGCGAGTGTGGGGCGGCCGCTTCCGGTCGCCGGACTCGCGGGCTTCTCGCGCGGGGATCGCTGATGATGGTGAACTGGTTCGACCGCGCCATCGCGTCGGTCGCCCCTCGGGCCGCCGCGCGGCGTGTCCTGGCGCGACAGGCGTTCGAGACGCTCGCGCGCGGCTACGAAGGCGCCGCGCGAGGACGCCGCGTGGAGGGCTGGCGTGCCCCGGGATCCTCAGCCGACACCGAGATCGGCGTGGCCGGGGCGCTCTTGCGCGACCGGATGCGCGACCTCGTCCGCAATAACCCGCATGCAGCCAAGGCGGTGGCGGTGCTGGTGAACAACATCATTGGCTCAGGGCTTATGCCGCGTGCCGCCAGTGGGGATGAGGCGCTGGACCGCCGCGTCGATGCGATGTTCGAGCGCTGGACGGCGGAGTGCGACGCCGACGGCCAGCTCGACTTCTACGGGCTTCAGACGCTGATCTGCCGTGAGATGGTCGAGGCCGGCGAAGTGCTGGTGCGCCGTCGCCTGCGCCGCGCTGCAGACGGCCTTGCCGTCCCGCTCCAATTGCAGGTGCTGGAGGCCGATTTCCTCGACGCCACCAAATCCGGCGCGCTCGGTGCGGGCCGCCTCGTGCAGGGGATCGAGTTCGATCCGCTCGGCAAGCGTAGGGCCTACTGGCTCCATGCCGAGCATCCCGGCGACGCCTATGGCGCGTTGCAAAGCAGCCTGCAGAGCCGGCCGGTCCCGGCGAGCGAAATCGCCCATGTCTACGAGAAGCAGCGCACGCAGGCGCGCGGCGTCCCGTGGGGCGCACCGGTCATCCGCGCCCTTCGTGATCTCGACGATTACGAGGTGGCCGAGATCGTGCGCAAGAAGACCGAGGCTTGCGTCACCGCCATCGTCTTCGGCGACGACGAGGCGCAGCAGGGCATCGCGCCGGCGGTGGTCGACGCCGACGGCAACCGGGTCGAGCAGTTCGAGCCGGGGCTAATCGCCTACGCCCGCGGCGGCAAGGACATCCGTTTCAACCAGCCGGCCGCGACGGGCGGCTATGGCGAGTACAAGCGCGCAAGCCTGCATACCATTTCGGCCGGGTTCCGGGTGCCCTACGAGCTACTCACCGGCGATCTCAGCCAGGTGAACTACTCCTCCATCCGGGCGGGGCTCGTCGAGTTCCGCCGGATGATCGACGCTGTCCAGTGGCAGCTCTTCATTCCGATGCTCTGCACCCCGGTCTGGCGCTGGTTCACCGAGGCCGCATGGGCCGCGGGGCAGATCCCGACGCCGGACGTGCCGGTCGAATGGTCGCCGCCCAAGTTCGAGGCGGTCGACCCGCAGAAGGACGCGATGGCCAACCTGCTGGCGATCCGCTCGGGCACGATGACTCTGGCCGAGGTGATCGCCCGGCAGGGCCGCAATCCCGACGCCGTGCTGGCGGAGATCGCCGCGACGAACGCCAAGCTCGACGCCCTCGGGCTCGTGCTCGACAGCGACCCCCGCCGCGTTACCAAGACCGGCAGCGCGCAATCGAGCGACCCGGCAACCGATCCGGAACCCGACACGGGGCAGCCGGACACCGCCCAACAGGACTGACTTCATGGACACTATGATCGAACTGCCGGCGCTTCGCCGGTCGGCGGAGCTTGCGCCGAACACCGTCGATGCCGACGCACGCACAGTCGAGGTGATCTGGTCGGCGGGCGCGCGCGTCCGGCGGGCGAGCTTCTTCGGCGAGCCCTACGACGAGGAACTCAGCCTCGACCCTGCCAATGTGCGCCTCGATCGGCTGAACGCGGGCGCGCCGTTCCTGAAGGTGCATGAGATCGACACACTCGACGCCGTCATCGGCTCGGTGGTGCCCGGCTCGGCGCGGATCGAGAACGGCCGCGGCGTCGCGCAGGTCCGCATCAGCGAGCGCGCCGATGTCGAGCCGATCTGGCGCGACATCCAGGCCGGGCACATCCGCGCGGTCTCCATCGGCTACCAGGTCCATCGCTTCAACATCTCCAAGCCCGACGGCGGCCGAGAACTGTGGCGGGCGGTGGACTGGACCCCCTTCGAAATTTCAGCGGTCCCGGTCGGGGCCGACCCCGCCGCGGGCTTCCGCAGCCAGAGCCCGCTTGAAACCTGCGTCCTTCACCGCCGGGACGCGCCCTCAAACCCGCAAGGAGCATCCCCGATGACGGAGAAGACCCAGACCCCGGCCCCCACCGAAGAGGTCGTGGCCGACCAGACGAGCGAAACGGCAGCGACCGAGGAGACCACCATGACCGACACGCCCCCGAGCGCGGCCGACACGCAGACCCGCGCGCGTCCGAAGACCCCCAAGCCCGATACCCCGGATCCCGATGCCGCAGCGAACCGCGCCCGTGAAGCCGAACGTGAGCGTGTCTCGACCATCTACGATCTGGCCGGTCGCCTGAACCTCGAACGCGGCTTCGCTGAGGATCTGGTCAAGCGCGGCACTGGTCTCGACGAAGCGCGTCGCCTGATCCTCGATCAGGTCGCAGCGAAGTCTGAGGAGACGCGGACCTTCGGCCAAGTCTCCGTCCCGCTCGGCGGCCGGGATGAGCGCATCACTCGTCGCGATGCCGTGGCCAATGCGCTGCTGCACCGGTACAGCCCGACGCTGTTCCCGCTTGAGGACGCTGCGCGTCAGTATCGCGGCATGACGCTGCTGGAACTCGCCCGCGAAAGCCTCGGCAATGCCGGGGTGAACACGCGGGGGCTCTCGCGTGACGAGGTGGCGACGCGCGCGCTGCATTCGACCTCGGACTTCCCCGAGATCCTCGCGGCCGTCACCAACAAGACGCTCCGGCAGGCCTACGAGGCCTATCCGCGGACCTTCGCGCTCTTCTGCCGCCAAGTGCTGGCGACCGACTTCAAGGCGATGCACCGGGTGCAGCTCGGCGAAGCGCCGCAGCTGCTGGAGGTCGGCGAGAGCGGCGAGTTCAAGCGCGGGACGCTCGGCGAGAGCAAGGAAAGCTACCGCGTGAAGACCTACGGCCGGGTCGTCGCCATCACCCGGCAGGTGCTGATCAACGACGATCTGGACGCCTTCACCCGGATCCCGGCGATGTACGGCAACTCCATCGCCCAGCTGGAGTCGGACGTTGTCTGGGGCATCATCACCTCGAACCCGGCCATGGCCGATGGCAATGCGCTGTTCCACACCACCCATAAGAACCTCGCGGGCACCGGCGCGGCGCTTGATGTCACCAGCGTCGGCGCGGCTCGTGCGGCGATGGCCAAGCAGACCGGGCTCGACAAGAAGACGGTGCTCAACATCCGCCCCGCCTTCCTGATCGTGCCCGCCTCGCTGGAACTGAAGGCCGAGCAGCTGGTCGCGCAGAACCTCGTGCCCGCGTCGAGCGGCAACGTGGTGCCGCAGTCGATCCGCACGCTTAGCCCCATCAGCGAGCCCCGGCTCGACGCCGCCAGCGAGACCGCCTGGTATCTGGCCGCCAGCCCGAACCAGATAGACACGATCGAGTACGCCTATCTCGAAGGCCAACAGGGCGCCTACATCGAGACGCGCAATGGCTTCGATGTCGACGGGGTCGAGATCAAGTGCCGCCTCGACTTCGGCGCCAAGGCCATCGACTGGCGCGGCCTCTACAAAAATCCGGGGGCGTAGGTGCTGCTGGCTCCTATGGCGATCGATGATCGACAAGGCGCGGCGCCGATCCCTGGTTTCCCCGGATATCACATCGACCGAGCCGGTCAGGTCTGGAGCGCGCACCGCAAGGGCAGGATACCGCGCGGTGCGCGCTCGCCTTGGCTGGATCGCCATGAGTGGACGCTGCGCCATCCGTGGCGGGACCCAGAGGGGTATCTGCACCATACGCTGGTCCGCGACCAAGCTGGCACTCGCCAGCGGATCGCGCTGCATATCCTGGTCGCGACCACGTTCCTGGGGCCGCGACCGGAGGGTCTGGTCGTCGCCCATCTCGACGGCGACAAGGCCAACAACCGGGTCGAAAACCTCGCCTATGTCACACAGCGCGAGAACATCGAACACAAGCGGGATCACGGCACGATGCCCTGCGGTGACCGCTCGCATCTCTCGCGCCTGACCGATCACCAATGCAGCCGGATGCTCGAATGCCTCGGCGCCGGGTTCTCCCGCCGCGAGGTCGCCGGGGCGTTCGGCGTCACCGTCAGCCACGTCGCCGCCCTGAAAACAGGCCGCATCCGAAAACAACTGACTATTCAACGCCTCTGAGAAAGGACCATTCCCATGAAAAACTACGTCCAGCCTGGCAACACGATCACCCTCACCGCACCATACGACGCCGCGTCCGGCGACGGCCTGCTCGTCGGTTCAATTTTCGGCGTTGCCGCCGGAAACGCCGTGAATGGCGAGACGGTCGAGGCCGCACTCGTCGGCATCTTCGATCTGACCAAGGCGGCGTCGCAAGCCTGGGCGGCCGGCGACAAGGTCTACTGGGACAACACCGCGAAGGTGGCCACCAAGACGGCCTCGGGGAATACGGCGATCGGCGTCGCTGTCGATGCCGTCGGCGGCGGTGCGTCCGATACCATCGGCCGGGTGCGGCTCAACGGCAGCTTCTGATGTCGGCCATCGCCGTTGCCCTTGGGGTGTTGTTCAACGATCCCAACCTCGCGCGCTCGGCCGTCTATCGCCCGGGCGGGATCGGAGACGGCGTGCCGCTGCGCATCTTCGCTCGGCGTCCGGATCAGGTCATCGACTTCGGGGAGACCCGGTTGCACGCCGAGACGTCGCTGATCGACGTGCTCGTCGCGTCGATCGAGCAGCCGCGACCGGGCGACACCATCGAAATCGATGGCCAGACGCTGGTCGTGCAGGGAGAACCGGTGCGCGATCCCGAACGGTTGATTTGGACCCTCGATGTCCGGCCGCAGTAGTGGCGAGCAAGATACTCCCGAGCTTTGCCGCTCTCGGCGAGGCGGTCCGCCGTGATCTGGAAGCCGAGGCCGAGCGCATCGCCAAGGCGGTCGAAGCCGGCGTCGGCGATGCCGGCGAGGGTCTGAAGCAGGATCTGCGCAAGCAGGTCCTGACCGCTGGTTTCGGGGTTCGCCTCGCACGGGCCTGGCGGTCGCGGACCTACCCGAACAAGGGCTATGACCCGGCGAGCCTGGTCTGGTCGAAGGCGCCGCAGATCGTTCGGGTCTTCGACGAGGGGACGGTGATCAGGAGCCGCAACGCCTTCTGGCTCGCCATTCCGACGCCTGCCGCGCCGAAGCGCGGGGTCGGCGGCAAGCGCATCAACCCGTCGAACTTTCCAGAGCACCGGTTCGGACCGCTGCGGTTCGTTTACCGGCGCGGCCGGCCGTCGCTGCTGGTGGTGGACGGCGTCCGCGTCAACGCCGGCACCGGCCGGGTCGGCCGCCACGCCAAGGGCGGGGCCTATACGAAGTCAGGTCGGCTAAAAGCCGGTATGTCCACGGTCGTGATGTTCGTACTGGTGCCGCAGGTCCGCATGCCGAAGCGTCTCGATGTCGAGAGGGCCGCGGCAAAATGGACACGGGCGCTGCCGCGGTTGATCGACCGGCACGTGAGCGAGGCGTGAGCCATGCCGTCCAGATCCGAACAGGCGCTGGTCGCTCTGGTCGATCGCCTGCGCCAGATCCCGGACATCGGCGTCGAACGGAACAGCGCGCTCCCGGAACGCATCCCCGAAGGCGGGCTCGTGGTCGTGCGCGACGGCGATCCCGGCGAGCCCGAACAGGCGCTCGGCGGGTTCGAGCCGGTCTACTATCGCCATGCGGTGGAGCTGGAGCTCTATGCGGAGTCCGGCGACCAGGCGATCCGCGACCAGACCTTCGATGATCTGGCCACGGCCATCGGTGCCGCGCTCGATGCCAACCCGACATTGGGCGGGCTCGTCTTCGGCATGACCTATGGCCGTCCCGAGGTCATGACGGAAGCCGTCGAGGGCGGGCCCGCCATCAAGACCGGCACGATCACGCTGGTGCTGGATTACGAGGCGCCCGGCCCGCTGGGCTGAGGCCCATCCACAACACACAGGAGAACACGTCATGGCGCGAGCCTATGGTTCGAGCGCGACGCTGCTCGTCGCCCGCGAGAGCACCTATGGTCAGGCGGCGGCGAGCGGCTTCCGTCGCATGCCCTTCAACCGCTGTTCGGTCGGCTCCGAGCAGGGACTGATCGACGATCCGGTCCTCGGACAGGGGCGCGATCCGCTGGCGCCGTTGCGCGACGCCATCATGGACGAGGGCGACATCGTCGTGCCCGTCGACATGCGCTATCTCGGCATCTGGCTCACCGGCCTCTTGGGCGATCCGGTCACCACCGACAATGGCGACGGCACCTACGATCACGTGTTCGCCTCCGGCCAGGAGAGCCTGCCGAGCTACACCGTCGAGGTCGGCATGCCCCAGGTGCCGGTGTACTTCCAACACACGGGGCTGGTGGTCGGATCCATGGCGCTCGACTTCCAGCGCTCCGGCGCCGCGGCGGCCACGCTCCAGTGCGTCGCGCAGGGCGAGAACCGTTTCAACTCCAGCCAGGGCGGGACGCCATCGACACTCGCCTTCCAGCGCGTCAGCCAATTCCAGGGGGCGATCAGCCGGGGCGGCTCGTCGATCGCCAACCTGACGGCGGGCTCGCTCACCTATTCGAACAATCTGGAAAAGATCGAGACCATCCGCTCCGACGGCAAGATCGACGGCGCGGACCCAACCGTTGCGGCGTTGACGGGACGGATCGATGTGCGTTTCGCCGATACCGCGCTGATCGATCTGGCGACGGACGGAACGCCGGTCGACCTCTCCTTTTCCTACAGCCTAGGCGCCGGCCTCTCGGTCACGTTCGATGCGCACGAGGTCTATCTGCCGAAACCAAAGCTCCCCATCGAGGGTCCGGGTGGGGTTCAGGCCAACTTTGATTTCCAGGGAGCGCGCAACCAGGCGGCCGGGCGGATGCTGACGGTGACCTTGGTGAACGATCTCGACGGCACCGATTACGTGTAAGGAGACGAGGATGATTTCACTCAAGGCGTCGCGCGAGCCGTTCGAGATCGAGCTGCCCTATGGGGTTCGGGCCTCGGTAAAGCCACTCACCACCACGGCGATGGCCGCCGCACAGTCGGCGGCACGCCGCCTGCTGGAGCGGATCGAGAGCGATCTGCGCGAGCGCCGGGAGAACGGCTTGTCCGTGGAGGAACTTCCCGTGCTCGATGACGATGCAGCGCGGGACGGGCTCTATCAGGCGCTGCTGATCAAGGAACTCGCACGCCGGCACATCGTGGGCTGGGACGGTGTCGAGGGCAACGACGGGCCGGCGGACCTGACGCCGGAGAACGTCGCCGCCCTGATGGATCTCTATCCCGTGGGCGAGCGGTTCTTCCAGGAGTTCACGCTCAGGCAAGTGCTGCTCACCGCAGCAAAAAACGGATCCGGGCTCTCTGCCGCTGGCACTTCGGCGGAGGGCCCGACTACTGCGAAGGGTGCCGCCAGGAAGGAAACCCATGCGCCAAAGGCGAAGGTGTAGGCGCGGCTGAACGTTGCCCCTACCGGGAGCACGCGCCCCAGTCGGAAGACGAGCACGCCCTCTCTCTGCTGGTGAGCGAACACGGCAGCCAGCTGCGCGTCGGCCCCACGGGCCAGGTCGTCGGCTTCGACCAGCCGGCCTTGCTCGACATCGCGCGTGCCCGCGGCTTCGACGCGACCGTTCTCTCGGAGCTTCTGCCTGCCGCCGAACTCGGGATGCTCGAAGCCCTGCAGAGCCAGCGACCGGACTAATCCATGGCCAAGACGACACATCAATACGCGGTGCGCCTGAGCGTCGACGGCGGCGGTCGGGTCCAGGCCGAGCTGCGCGGGGTCGGCGAGAGCGGCGACCGGTCCCTCAAGAAGATCGACCGCGCCTCGGGCATTGCCTCGCGCGGGCTGGGATCGCTCGCCGAACGCGCCTCGTCCCTGCGCAGCGGCATCCGGCTGCTGGGCGGCGCACTCGCCGGCATCGCCACGGTCGGCGGTCTGTCCGCACTGATCAACCGCTCGCTGGAAGCGGCCGACGCCATCGGCAAGACCGCGGACAAGCTCGGCATCGGTGTCGAGGCGTTGCAGGAACTCCGCTACGCGGCGAGCCTGGCGGGGGTCGAACAGAACACCCTCGACATGGCGCTGCAACGCTTCACGCGCCGGGTCGGGGAAGCCGCGCGCGGCACCGGCGAGGCCAAGGAAGCGCTGGCCAGCATGGGGATCGCGCTACGCGACCAAGACGGCCATATCCGGCGCTCGGAAGACCTGCTCAACGATGTCGCTGAAGCCTTGCGCGCGGTCGAGGATCCGGCCGAGCGGCTGCGCCTCGCCTTCAAGCTGTTCGACAGCGAAGGCGTCGCCATGGTGAACATGCTGAACCGCGGCGCCGATGGGCTCGCGGATATGCGCCAGCGCGCCCGCGATCTCGGCATCGTTCTCGAAGAGGATTTGATCCGCAACGCCGAGAAAGCCAAAGACGAACTGGACACGCTGGGCAAGGTGATCTCGGCCAATCTGACGCGCGCCGTCCTCGATCTGTCGCCGCTGATCGCCGACCTGTCTTCGGGCCTTGCGGAACTCGCCGCGGATGCCGGCGTCGCCTACGAGCAGCTGAAGCTTGTCCTGCAGGGGGACTTCAACTTCGAGGGTCTGAGCCTGCGCTCGACCCGGCGCATCGTCGAGGAACGGCGTCAGGAACTGCAGGAGATAGCCCGCGAGCTGAACGAGATCGGGGATGTCTCCTTCCTCGACGACCCGATCGCGTGGGGACGCCGGCAGGCGCTCGAACGCCGCCTTCAGGACCGGGTCGAGCAGTACCGCCAGTGGGCGGCGAAGCTCGCATGGATGCAGGCCGAGGCCGAACGTGACACTCCGCCCCCGGCAGCCCCCGATACGGGCACCACGCCGGATGCCATCGAGGGCGATGTCGCCTCGGCGGAGGAGCGCGCGCGGCGTATCGCCCGGATAGAGCAGGATCTGCAGCGCCAGCTCTTCGAAGCCCGCCACGAGGGCGCCGAGCGGATCCGCGCCGAGTATGAGCGCCTCGTCGCCGAGATGCAGTTCCTGATCGCGCCGGACGGCTCGAACCTCGACCGCGTCGAGCAGATCATGCAGGACGCCGCCGCGCTGCGGGATGCGCGTCTCGCCGAGCTCGCCCGTCGTGAAGAGGAGGCGGCGGCGCGCCAGCGCCAGGCCAACCAGCGGGTCATCGAAGGCCTCCGCGCCGAACGCGACGAGCTTGCGATGACCGACCGGGAACGTTTCGTCTCACAAGCGCTGCGGCGGCTGTCGGCGGAGGCGACGGAGGCGGAGCGCGCGCGGGTGCGCGAGCTGGCGGCGGCGCTGTTCGACGAACGCCAGGCGATCGAGGCCCGCAACAAGGCCGAGGAAGAGGCGCGCAAGCTCCGCGAGAAAGGCGAGGCGCTGACCCGCCGCCTGCGGACGGCCCAGCAGGCCTATGCCGACGAGATCCGCGAGCTCAATGCGCTGCTCGAGGCGGGCGCCATCAGCCAGGAGACGTTCACGGCTGCGAGCGAAGAGGCCTACGACCGGATGCTGCGCGCCAGCCGAGATTGGTCGGCCGGGGTCCAGCGGGCCATCCGGGATTATCTGGACGAAGCGGGCGATGCCGCCCGCCAGTTCGAGCAGGCGACGACCCGGGCGTTGCAGGCGAGCGAGGACGCCTTCGTCGAGTGGGCCATGACGGGCAAGCTCTCGGCGGCCGATCTGTTCAACAGCATCGCCGAGGAAGCGCTGCGCGCTGCCTGGCGTATGGCGGTGATCAAGCCTCTGGGCGGGTTGTTCGAGAGCATCTTCGCCGATCTCGGCGGCGCCATCTTCGGCGGCCTGTTCGGGGGAAGCGGCACCACGGGACCGGTCGGGGACTTTCCCGCACCGGGGCCCGTCATGGTCGCCCATGGCGGCGGCGTCATTGGCGCCGATGCGCTGCCCAGCCGTATGGTCCCGGCTGCCGCCTTCGACCGGGCGCCGCGGTTCCATGGCGGCGG
>JAYOEF010000055.1:7905-18899 GCA_038106605.1 Alphaproteobacteria bacterium | reverse complement strand
GGTTGAGCCAGACCTGCACCGCCATCTTCATCGCCACCTCGACGGCGACCGAGCCAGAGTCGGCGAAGAACACGCGGTTCAAGGGCGCGGGCAGCAGGGCGGCGAGCCGCGCGGCGAGGCGCTCCGCCGGCTCATGCACAAGGCCGCCGAACATCACGTGCGGCATGGTGCGCAGCTGGCGCTCCATGGCCTCGACGATGTGCGGGTGGTTGTAGCCGTGGCACGCCGTCCACCAGGACGAGACGGCGTCGATCAGTTCGCGCCCATCCTCTAACACGATGCGGCAGCCCTCGGTGCGCGCGGCGCGGAGCGGCGCGGGCGCGCCGAGCATCTGGGTGTAGGGAAGCCAGAGATGGTCGGTGGGGACGCCGGGCACGGGGCCCGCCTATTCCGCGGCGGCGGCCGGCGTGCCCTGTGCGGCTTCGTTCTTGGGCATCGGGCGGACGCCCAGCCGGTCGAACAGGGCGCGGTCCTCGGTCGCGGCGGGATTGCCCGTGGTCAGCAGCGTGTCGCCGTAGAAGACCGAGTTGGCGCCGGCGAGGAAGCAGAGCGCCTGCGTCGCCGCATCCATGCCGAGGCGGCCCGCCGACAGCCGCACCATCGAGCGCGGCATCGTGATCCGCGCGACCGCGATGGCACGCACGAGTTCGAGTGGGTCGAGCGGCTGAAGGTTTTCCAGCGGCGTGCCCGGAACCGGTACGAGGAGATTGAGCGGCACGCTCTCCGGATGGGCGGGAAGTGTCGCCAGCGCCTGCAGCATGTCGGCCCGGTCGGCCCGGCTTTCGCCCATGCCGAGAATTCCTCCACAACACACGTTGATGCCGGCGCCCCGCACTCGGCCCAGCGTCTCCAGCCGGTCGGCGAACGTCCTGGTCGAGATGATCTCGCCGTAAAACGCCTCCGACGTGTCGACATTGTGGTTGTAGTAATCGAGCCCGGCCTCGCTCAGCCGTTCCGCCTGGCCGTCCTCCAGCAATCCGAGGGTGACGCAGGTCTCGAGGCCGAGCGCCTTCACCTCGCGGATCATGTCGCACACTGCGTCCATGTCCCGGTCCTTGGGCCCGCGCCACGCCGCGCCCATGCAGAACCGCGTGGCACCCGCATCCTTCGCCCGGAGCGCCGCGGCCTTCACCGCGTCGAGCGACATCAGCTTTTCCGCGCCGACGTCGGCCTCGTTGTGGGCGCTCTGCGAGCAGTAGGCGCAGTCCTCGGGGCAGCCGCCGGTCTTGATGCTGAGAAGCGTCGAGACCTGCACCTCGTTGGCGTCGAAATGCATCCGGTGCACGGTCTGCGCGGCGAATACGAGATCGTTGAGGGGGGCGTCCATCAGGGCGCGGACCTCGTCCTGCGCCCAGTCGCGGCGCAGCGCGCCCGCCTCGAAAGCGGGGAGGTCGCCGATAGTGAGAATCGTCATGTGCGCTATAGTACGGCCGCACTTGGACGCGACAAGCAGGATTCGGCATGTCCAGCGAATCGCTCGACGGCTTCGCGAAGGCGAAGCTCGACGGGCTCACGGCCCGCGGCCTCCGCCGCCGGCTCATCGACACGCACCGGACGGACGCGGTGACGCTGCGGCGCGGCGGGCGCGACCTTGTGTCGTTCTGCTGCAACGACTATCTCGGGCTCACCCACCATCCGGCGCTGAAACGCGCTGCGATCGACGCCGTGGAGACCTATGGCGCGGGCGCCGGCGCCTCGCGGCTGATCACCGGCAACCACCCGCTCTATGCCGACCTCGAAGCCCGCCTCGCCGCGCTCAAGGGGACGGAAGCGGTCTGCGTCTTCGGCAGCGGCTACATGGCGAATACCGGCATCGTTCCCGCGCTCGCCGGGCCGGGCGACCTCGTCGTGCTCGACGAGCTGTCCCACGCCTCCATGTACATGGGCGCGCGCGCGAGCCGCGCCGAGATCCGCACCTTCCGCCATAACGACGTCGCCGACTGCGCCGCGGTGCTGCGGGACGCCCGGGGATCTTCACACTACTGCCTGCTGCTGACCGAAGGCGTGTTCTCCATGGACGGCGACCGCGCGCCGCTGCCCGAGCTCGCGCGCCTTGCCGCGGAATACGATGCGTGGCTCATGGTCGACGACGCGCACGGCTTCGGCGTGCTCGGCGGCGGGCGCGGCACCGCCTTCGAATGGGATCCGGTCCCCGACATCCCCCTCCAGATGGGAACGCTGTCGAAAGCCGCGGGCGGCTACGGCGCGTTCCTGTGCGCGAGCGCGCCCGTCGTCGAGTTCGTGAAGAACCGGGCGCGCAGCCTCGTCTTCACCACCGGCCTTCCCCCGGCTTCGGTCGCCGCCGCCATCGCCGCGCTCGACGTGATGCGGGACGAGCCCGGCCGCGTCGCGCGGCCGCTGACGCTGGCCCGCGATTTCTGCGCGCGTCTCGGGCTTGCCGAACCCGAAAGCCCCGTCGTGCCGCTGATCGTCGGGCCGGAGGATGCGGCGCTCGCCGCCTCCGCGGCGCTCGAGGCGCGCGGCTTCCTCGTCGCCGCCATCCGCCCGCCGACGGTGCCGGCGGGAACTTCCCGATTGAGGTTCACCTTCACCGCCGAGCACGACGCGGCGCAGGTCGCGTCCCTTGCGGATGCGGTCGCCGCGCTTTCGGCCGAGGGGATGTTCGACGTCCCCGCGCGGGGCGCGGCATGACGGCGATTTTCATCACCGGGTCCGGTACCGGCGTCGGCAAGACCTTCGTCGCCGAGGTGCTGATCCGCCAGTGGCGGGAAGAGGGGCGTGACGTCGCGGCGATCAAGCCCGTCGTCTCCGGTTTCGATCCGGGCCGGGTGCGGGAAAGCGACACGGGACGGCTGATTGCCGCGCTCGGGCTAGAGCTCGCGGCTCAGAACATCAACCTGATGTCGCCCTGCCGCTATGCCGCCCCCCTCTCGCCCGACATGGCGGCGGCTCGCGAGGGCAAGTCCGTGCCCTACGACGAGGTGGTCTCCTACTGCCGCGCCGTGATCGAGGACTGCGAGGCGAGCGGCGGCACGCTGCTGATCGAGGGCATCGGCGGCGTGATGGTGCCGCTCGACGGGACGCGGATGGTGGTCGACCTGATCGCCGATCTCGGCATTCCCGCCGTACTGGTCTCGGGCAGCTATCTCGGCGCGCTCAGCCACACGCTCACCGCCCACGCCGTGCTGCTCGCACGCGGCATCCCGGTCGAGGGCATCATCGTGAGCGAGACCGAGGGGAGCGAGGTGCCGGTCTACGAGACGAAGGACGTGCTCGAACGCTTCGCCGCGCCGACGCCGGTCCATGTGTTCCCGTTCGTCGAACACCGCGCCTGAGCATTCCGGCGTACAGGGTCAGAGCCGCCCGAGCGACTTCCAGACCAGCGTCGCCGACAGCACCAGCAGGAAGACCATCAGCGCCTTGCGGAACAGCGCTTCCGAGACGCGGCCCCTGAGCGCGCTGCCAGCCGTCATGCCGATGAAGGTCGGCACCAGCGCGGCCGCCGACCACAGCGCGACCTCCGGGGTCAGCGCGCCTTTCCAGACGAGGCTTCCGACCCAGAACAGGCTGGCGATCAGGAAGCAGAGCCCGACCGCCTGGATGTAGGCGGCGCGCGGCAGCCTGAGCGCCGCGTACCACGCGGCGAGCAGCAGGTGGAGCGAGCCGGTCGCTCCGGTGAGCAAGCCCGAGACCAAGGCAATTGGAGGGGTCCCCCAGCGCTCGACGGCGGCCGGCGCGACCGGTTCGAAGCGCGCAAGCGTCGTCGCGGCATAGAGCGCGACGAGGATGCCGAGCGCTGCCGACATCGGGCCCGCCGGGACGGCGAACAGGATCGCGGTGCCGATCACGATGCCGATCCCGCCCGCGAGGTTCGAGAGCGCGAAGCGGCGGAAGAGGGCGGGCGCCTCCTGTCCGCGCGAGGCCTGCCACAGATTGGAGACCAGCGCGGGGGCGATCAGCAACGGCACGGCGGCGCGGAGTTCGAGACCGAGGCCGAGGATCGCGACGGCAGTCGTCATCTGGCCGATGCCGACCGCGCCCTTGACGATGCCGGCGACGAGGAAGGCGACCGCCGCGACGGCGATCTCGGTTCCGGTCATGATCGGATCACGTCTCGGTCATGGGGCCCGGGCGGTCACGATCCACGACGCCGCGGCGAGGCGGACGATGCCGTCGGGGTCGGTATTGCGCTTCAGCACGTCGGCGATCGCCGCGACCGCCTTCTCGCGCTTCTCGCCCTTCACCGCGGCGAGCGGTTGCGACAGCGGTCCCATCTCCATGGCGAAGGCGAGCGCCTCGTCGAACGTCCGGCCCATCGGAATGCGGAAGTCGAAGGGGGCGACGTCGATGTCGCGGAGACCGGCTTCGCCCAGCACCCTGCGCACGCGGGCGGGGTCGGCGAAGGCGAAGGGGCCGGGATCTTCCGGGCCGGGGCGCGGCGGCATGTCGAGGAATTCGCGGGCCGCCGAGACCGGCTCCATCGCCCACAGGTTCTCGCGCGGTTGCCGCCAGACGCCGAGGGAGATCGTACCGTCCTGCGCCATGGCCGGGCGGAAGCGCGCGAAGGCGGCGGCGGGGTCGGCGAAGAACATGCAGCCGAGGCGCGAGACCATGATGTTGAACGCACCTTCGTCGAACGGGTGCGCCGCCGCGTCGCCGAGGATGACGGTGACGTTCGAGAGGTTGGCGGCTTCGGTGCGCTCGCGCGCCACCCCGATCATCGGTGCGGAGACATCGATCGCGGTGACGGAGCCGACGGCGGTCACGCGGCGCGCGATCTCCATCGTCGTGCCGCCGCCGCCGCAGCCGAGGTCGAGCACCCGGTCGCCGGTGCCGATGTTCGCTGCGTCGAGGATCGCGCGCGTGAACTCGGCGAACATGAAGTCGACGATCTCGGTATAGCGCGCCCAGGCTTCGCCGTGCTCGCCGTTCCAGAATTCGGCCTGGTTGCCGATGCCCTTTTCGCTCATTCCCCGACCGTGCCTCGTGCCCTGTCCCCGTGTTTCGTGCGCGGAGTGTAGCGAAAGGCCGGCCGGTTATCGCGCAACAAAAAAGGCCGCGAAACGCGGCCTTCTTCTCAGCGCAGGGAACGAAGACTCAGAAGCCTTCGCGCTCCATCCGCTTCCGCTCCAGCTTGCGCGCACGGCGGATCGCCTCGGCCTTTTCGCGGGCCCGGCGCTCGGACGGCTTCTCGTAGGAGCGGCGCATCTTCATCTCGCGGAAAATGCCCTCGCGCTGCATCTTCTTCTTGAGGGCGCGCAGCGCCTGATCGACGTCGTTGTCACGTACGGATACTTCCACGGTCCGGTCGTCCCCTTTCAAGAGCGATCTGTATGGCCCCGGCGCGCCCCGTTCGGGGAGGCTCGCACGCGGGCCGGAAATAACGAAAACCGGCCTTCCGACCGGTTCAGCGCGCGCCTTATAGCATAGTCCGGGGTTGATTTTAAAGACCTTAACGCCATTGTCTGGTAAATCATTGGAATCGCCGGTTTCCCGGGAGCGAAAATCGCCCGGAAGGCCGCAGGCGGGCCGGAAAGGCCCGGGAATCGGCCGCACGGACGGAATGCACGAACAAGACCAACGGACAAGACGCACGGAAGCTCCCATGACCCTCCTCAAGATCGCCCGCATGGGCCAGCCGGTCCTGCTGAACCGGGCCGAGGCCATCGCCGACCCGACCTCGCGAGAGGTCCGCGCGCTCGTCGAGAACATGGTCGAGACCATGGAGGACGCGAACGGGGTCGGCCTCGCCGCGCCACAAGTCTACCAGGGCCGCCGGGTCATCATCTTCAAGTCGCCACGGGAGCGCGGCGAGGAGCCGTCCGAGGAGACGGATTTCTCGCCGCTGACCGCATTGATCAATCCGGAGTACGAGGCGCTGTCGGACGACATGGCGCTCGGCTGGGAGGGCTGCCTTTCGATTCCCGGCATCACCGGCGCAGTGCCGCGCTTCACGCGCATCGTCTATCGCGGCTACCTGTCGAGCGGGCAGCCGGTGGAGAAGGTCGCGACCAACTTCCATGCCCGCGTCGTGCAGCACGAGATCGACCATCTCGACGGCATCCTGTTCCCGATGCGCATGACGGATCTCTCGCTGCTCACCTTCAACGACGAGATCAAGCACTTCATGGATTACGCCACCGCACGGCTGCGGGGCGAAGAGGACGGCGAGGGCGAGGCGGAATGAGCCCGCGCGACGACGATATCATCACCGCCGACCGCGACCGCCTGCTCGGCGCCGCGCTCGCCCACGTGCCGTTCGACGGCTGGACGGCGGCGGCGCTCGAAGCCGGCGCGCGCGACGCGGGCTTCGCGCCCGAGGACGCGGCCGATCTCTTTCCGGGCGGCATCGCGGATGCGATCTCGTGGTTCTCGCGCTGGGCAGACCGGCGCATGCTCGCCGCGCTCGAAGGGCGCGATCTCTCGAACATGCCGGTGCGCGAGCGTATCGCGAGCGCGGTCGAGGCGCGGCTCGAAGCGCTCGATTCCCATTGCGAGGCGGTGCGGCGCGGCCTGTCCTGGCTCGCGCTGCCGCAGAACGCGCCCCTGGCGGCGAAGCTCCTTTACCGCACGGTCGATGACGCGTGGTACGCGGCGGGCGACCGCTCGGCCGACTTCTCGTTCTATACGAAGCGCGGGCTGCTCGCGGGCGTGATCGCGACGACGACGCTCTACTGGCTCGACGACCGGAGCGAGGACGGGTCCGACACGCGCGCCTTCCTCGCGCGCCGCATCGAGGATGTGCTCCGCGTCGGCAGCTTCGCGCGCCGCGCGGGCGGGCTCTGCGGCAAGGCGCCCAATCCGTTCCGCGCTTTTCGGGATGCCGTGCGCCGCCGCTACGACTTCGGGAACAGCCGGTTCACGTGACCCATCTTGCGGCCGGGCCGGCTCTCGGCCTTGCCATAGAGATGGAGGCAGGCGCCGGGCTCGGCCATGAGCTCGCGCCATGCATCGGCTTCGGCACCGATCAGGTTGGTCATCACCGCATCCGAGTGCCGTTCGGGATCGCCGAGCGGCAGGCCGGCGACCGCGCGCACGAACTGCTCGAACTGGCTGACGGCGCAGGCGTCCTGCGTCCAGTGCCCCGAATTGTGGGGCCGGGGGGCGATCTCGTTGACCAGCACGTCGCCGTCGGCCGTCACGAACATCTCGACGGCGAGGAGACCGACGAGGTCGAGTGCGGACGCGATCTTCTCCGCGATGGCGCGCGCCTTGTCGGCAATAAAGGTGGAGACCGTCGATGGCGCGGTCGTCGTGAACAGGATGTGGTCGCGGTGGACGTTGTCGACCGGCACGTAGGCCGCCGTCTCCCCGTCGAGCCCGCGTGCGACGATCACCGAGATCTCTCGCTCGAAGGCGACGAAGCCTTCCAAAACCGCGCGTGTTTCTCCGATGGATTTCCACGTGTCGCCGAGCCCCGATGCATCCAGCACCTTCGCCTGCCCCTTGCCGTCGTAACCGAAGCGCGCGGTCTTGAGGATGGCGGGAAGGCCCGTCTTAGCCGCGGCGGCCTCCAGGTCGGCGGCGCTCTCGACGGTTGCCCAAGGTGCGGTCGCGATGCCGCGCTCGTTCATGAAGCGCTTCTCGACCGCGCGGTCCTGAGAGACGTGGAGCGCGTCGACACCCGGCCGGACGGGCACGATGTGGGCGATGGCGTTTAGCGTCGCGTCGGGCACGTTCTCGAACTCGAAGGTCACGACATCGACCGACTTAGCGAATTTTTCCGCTGCCGCGACGTCCTCGTAGGGCGCCGTCGTCTGGGCGAAGGCCACTTCCTTGGCGGGGGCATCCGCATCCGGGCTGTAGATGTGGCAGCGGTAGCCCATTTCGGCCGCGGCGAGCGCCGCCATGCGGCCGAGCTGGCCGCCGCCGAGGATGCCGATCACGGAGCCGGGGGGCAGGGGGGCTGGCATTTCCTGGTGCGGGACCGCCGTCAGCGGCCCGTCGGCCGCTCGGGCACGTCGCCGGTCTGCTTCGCGCGCCAGGCGTCGAGCTTCGCCGCGACCTTGGGGTCCGAAAGCGCGACGATCGAGGCGGCGAGGATGCCCGCGTTCTTCGCCCCCGACGAACCGATGGCCAGCGTGCCGACGGGAATGCCGCCCGGCATCTGGACGATGGACAGAAGGCTGTCGAGACCGTTGAGCGCCTTGCTCTCGACCGGCACGCCGAGCACCGGGAGCGTGGTCATCGAGGCGACCATGCCGGGCAGATGCGCCGCACCGCCGGCGCCCGCGACGATGACCGAGAGGCCGCGCGCCTTCGCCGTCTTGGCGTAGTCGTAGAGCCGGTCGGGCGTGCGGTGGGCCGAGACCACCCGGGTCTCGTGCGCGACGCCGAGCGCCTTCAGCATGTCCGCCGCGTTCTTCATGGTCGGCCAGTCGGAACGGCTGCCCATGATGATGCCTACGACCGGCTTTTTCGCCGTGCGTATGGGTTTTTTCGCCGTGCGTGCGGGTTTGGTGGTCTTTGCCGCCGCGGATGCGCTGCGGGTCCTGGAACGCTGGGCCTTGCCTTCGCTCACGGAAGCCTTTCCTCACAAATGCCTTGCCGCCCATCCGGCCGGGAGCCGGTGCGGCGGCGGAGGCGCATTATAGGCAAGGCGTGCGTCGGCGCAAACCGCGGGAAACCAAGGGACGCAACGATTTGTTAACGCCTTGGATACTAGGGTTTTACCAAATATCGGCTTTGGAACCGGTTCGCATGCGCATCGACAACACCCGGCGCCCAGCCCCAGCGGCGGGCGCCCGATCCTACGAGAAGGCCGGCAGCGCCGCTTCGGGCGGCGCCGCGCGCGGTCCCGTGGACGCGGCGTCGGTCCTCGGCATCCCGGCGAACGAGCTCACCCCCAAGGTCCATGAGGCGATCATGCGCCTGATGGCCGAGGTCGAGGGCATGCGCAAGGAGCTGGAGGACAGCCGCGCGCGCATCCGCTATCTCGAGGACCTCGCCGACAAGGACACGCTGGTCCCCATCGCCAACCGACGCGCCTTCGTCCGCGAGCTGTCGCGCATCCTGTCCTACTCCGAACGCTACGGCACGCCGTCGAGCGTGATCTATTTCGACCTCAACGGGCTGAAGCAGATCAACGACACCAAGGGACATGCGGCGGGCGACGCGGCCATCGTTAAGGTCGCCAACATCCTCGCCGGCAACGTCCGCGAATCCGACGTGGTCGGGCGCCTCGGCGGCGACGAGTTCGGCGTCATGTTGTCGCATGCCGACGAGAAGGCGGCCGCCGCCAAGGCCGAGCATCTCGCCCGCCAGATTGCCGACGATCCGCTCGACTGGAAGGGCGAGACCGTCGAGCTCCGCGTCGCCTACGGCGTGCATACGATCCACGGCGGCGGGGACGCGTCGGATGCGCTCGCCGCGGCCGACCGGGCGATGTACGCGCATAAGGCCGGGTCGCGCAAGGAACCGGCCTAGGCCCCGCTTCCGCCCCGGAATTCCGCGAAAAGGCCCCAATTCGCCGTCAGGCGATGATGTCGGGATAAAGCTCGCCCTCGATATGGGCGATCAGGTCCTTCAGGATCAGCTTGCGCTTCTTCAGACGCTGCAGCTGGAGCTGGTCGTAAGGCGCGCGCTCGGTCAGCCGCGCGATGACGTCGTCGAGGTCCCGGTGTTCGAGTTCCAGCTCGGCCAGCTTCTGGCGCAGGGCCTCCTCGTCGCTCATCCGGGTACCGTCTTGTTCTGTTTGTGTCGGTTGCGATGATAGCAGGAATCGCCAGGCGCTGTTAGGCTTGGAGCCTGGCGCGACGATATTTCCGGCAGGTAGGACTTTTGGCGGAGCGCAAGCGGATCGGGATCCTGACGAGCGGCGGCGACTGCGCCGGGCTCAATGCCGTGATCCGGGCGGTGGCCTTCCGCGCCATCGACGGCTACGGGTGGGAGGTCGTCGGCATCCGCGACAGCACCCACGGGCTGATGAAGCGCCCGGTCGACGCCCTGCCTCTTACCCTCGACATCTTCGACGGCACGATCCTGCGCCAGGGCGGCACCATGCTGGGCACCGTCAACTGGGGGGATCCGTTCGCCTTTCCCATGCCGGACGGGACGACGAAGGACCGGTCGGCCGAGATCGTCGAGGGGTACCGGCTGCTCGGGCTCGATGCGCTGATCGCCGTCGGCGGCGACGGCAGCCTGTCGATCCTCCGGCGCCTCGCCCAGGCGGGCGGCATCAACCTCGTCGGCATCCCGAAGACCATCGACAACGACGTCGGCGTTACCGAGAACGCCATCGGCTACCTCACCGCGGTCGACGTCGCGACCGAGGCGCTCGACCGCTTGCAGCCGACCGCGGCGAGCCACGACCGGGTGATGGTCCTCGAGGTCATGGGGCGCGGCGCCGGGCACATCGCCCTGTCGGCCGGGATCGCCGGCGGGGCGGATGCCATCCTGCTTCCCGAGATACCGTGGACCGCGGAGGGGTTGGCCCGGAAGATCCGCAAGATCGCCGCGGGCGGCCGCCATTTCGCGCTCGTCATCGTCGCCGAGGCGGCGGCGCTGCCGGGCGGCCACACGATCGGCCGCAAGACCCAGACCGGCGGGGTCCGGTTCGGTGGGGTGGGCGAGCATGTCGCCGAGATCATCGAGAGCGAGACCGGCGCCGATACCCGCGTCACCGTGCTCGGTCACCTGCAGCGCGGCGGTCCGCCCAACTCGCGCGACCGGCTGTTCGCGTCCGTCTTCGGCGTCCATGCGGTCGACCTCGTGGCCGCCGGGCGCTTCGACCGAATGGTCGCCTGGTCGGCGCGGCGGGTGATCGACGTGCCGCTCGAGGAGGCCGTCCGCGCGCCCCAGTGCGTCGATCCGGACAGCGCGCTCGCCGCCACCGCGCGCGGGCTCGGGATTTATATCGGGGAGCCCGCGGGCTCCCGCCGACAGCCGGCGGGTTGAGCCGGCACCCCCCACCGGCGCAGGCCGGGAGAAACCCCCCGGCGCAGGCCGGGAGAACCCCCCCGGCGAAGGCCGGGAGAGAAAAAGGAGAAGAAACGCGTGTCCGACTTTCCCGACCATCCGTTCTGGGATTTCTC
>JAYOEF010000055.1:0-7805 GCA_038106605.1 Alphaproteobacteria bacterium | reverse complement strand
AAAAGGAGAAGAAACGCGTGTCCGACTTTCCCGACCATCCGTTCTGGGATTTCTCGCTCAGGGTCTACATGACGCCCGGGGTCGGGCCCGCCTGCGTCGAGCTCCAGGCGGCGCACGAGCTCGACGTCAACGTCGTCCTCTGGTGCCTGTGGATGGGCGCGTCGGGCAGGGGCTCGATGACCGGGGCGGAGATGCGGGGCGCTCTCGATGCCATAGATCCCTGGCACAACGAGGTGGTGCGCGCGCTGCGCGCCGTGCGTACGCGGATGAAGGGGGGCATGCCGCCGTCGCCGGACGCCCGCACCGAATCGCTCCGCCAGCGCATCCAGAAGATCGAAATCGACTGCGAGCATAACGAGCAGCTGATGCTCGCCGGGGCGGTCGACCGGCCGGCGGATGAGGGCAGGGCGGAGGCCGACCGGCTTAGCGATTCGGCGGCGAACGTCGGTCTCTACTGCAGGGAAAGGGGATACCGGCTATCGGCGGCGGACCGCGGCCATTTCGCCGCGATTCTCGCCGTCGCCTACCCGGAACAGGACCGTACGGCGGTTGAATCGGCGGCGGCAGGCCTTAAATGAGGGGAGTTAACGTAGCGTTAATGCTCGAAAAATAAGCTGAATTTACAATCGTCACGCACGGGTATTACACTTTTCGACGTGGGCTACCCACACATAACCAGGAGGAGACCGATATGAGTTCTCAGACGATCGAAGGTCAGGAATCGGCGCGGCTTCGTGCCCGCCACGCCAAACTGGAAGACGCCCTCCTCGCCGAAGAAAGCAAGCTGCAGCCCGATGAGCTCGCCATCGCTGAGATCAAGAAGAAGAAATTGAGATTGAAGGACGAAATGGCGCGCATCTCCCACCACTGACGCGCTGCCTGCGTACGCGAAACGCCCGCCCCGGTTCCCCGAGGCGGGCGTTTCTGCTTTTATCTACCGGCCTGCCGGCGGTTCGCCCGGCAGGCGGAAACTCAGTTCAGCTCCGGAAACCCGGGCGCCGCGGCCTCCGGCTCTTCCTCGAGCTCGACGGTGGTGTAGCTCGACGGATAGCCCGCCTTGGCGAGCTCGCGGTCGAGGTCCGGCCGGTTGCAGAGGCCGAGGCCGACCGGATCGCGCGCGGTGATGTTCGACATGTTCCAGTGGCTGCGCTCGCGGATCGCCTTGATCGTCGGCTTGGTGGTGCCGATCAGGCGCGAAATCTGCGCATCCGTCAGGTTCGGGAAGTGCTTCGCCAGCCAGGCGATCCCGTCAGGCTTGTCGCCGCGCCTCGCCACCGGCGTGTAGCGCGGGCCCTTCGTGCGGGTCGCCGGGCGCGGCACGACGCTGCGCGCGATACGGAGCCGCGATGCCGGGTCGGCCTCGCAGCGGGCGATCTCTTCCTTGGTCAGCTGGCCGTTCGTCACCGGGTCGTAACCGACCATGCCGATCGCCACCTCGTCGTCGGCGATGCTCTGTACCTCGAGCTCGTGGAGCCCGCAGAAGGAGCCGATCTGGCGGAACGTCAGGCCGGTGTTCTCGATCAGCCACACCGCGGTGGCTTTCGGCATCAGGGGCTTCGCGCTTTCGGATGAACTGCTCATCTTTCGGACTCTCTCGGATTCTCTAAGTTTCGCTTCGCTGCCGGCCGCGTCCGCCTCAGGGCGCGTCGCCGACCTGCAGCATGATCTTGCCGATATGGTCGCTCTTCGCCATCAGGGCGTGCGCCTCGGCGGCCCGCTCCAGCGGGAAGACCGTGTGTATCAGGGGCTTGATATCCCCTTTTTCGAACAGCGGCCAGAGGTTCTCGCGAATTGCCGCCGCGATCTTGCCCTTTTGCTCGACCGACCGGGGCCGGAGCGTGGTGCCCGTGAACATCAGACGTTTCGCCATGACCGTCGGGATGAACAGCTCGACCTTGGCGCCCTTCTGCACCGCGACCTGGACGAGGCGGCCCTCGACCGCGAGCACGTCGAGGTTGCGCTTGAAGTAGTCGCCGCCGACCATGTCGAGGACGAGGTTGCAGCCCTTGCCGCCCGTCGCCTCCTTGACCACGGCGACGAAGTCCTCCTCGACGTAGTTGATGGCGCGCGTCGCGCCCAGCTCCTCGCAGACCCTGCACTTCTCGGCGGTGCGCGCGGTGGTGAACACGGTCGCCCCCAGGGCGCGCGAGACCTGGATCGCCGCGGTGCCGATGCCGCCCGATCCGCCGTGGATCAGCACGCTCTCGCCCGATGTCAGGTGGCCGCTGTCCACGAGGTTGGTCCAGACGGTGAAGAAGTTCTCCGGGATCGCCGCGGCGCGGAGCATGTCGTAGCCCTTGGGCAGCGGCAGCGCCTGCGGCGCGGGGACGATGCAGTATTCGGCGTAGGATCCGCCGGCGACGAGCGCGCAGACCTCGTCGCCCGGCTTGAACGCCGTCACGCCCGCGCCGGTCGCGACCACCGTGCCCGCGAGCTCGAGGCCCGGAATGTCCGTGGTGCCGGGGGGCGGCGGGTAGGCGCCCTGGCGCTGCATCGTGTCCGGGAAGTTGACGCCGGACGCCGCCACCTTGACCAGCAGCTCGCCCGCGCCGCGATTCGGCACCGGGCGCTTGCCGGGCTTCAGGACCTCCGGCCCGCCGGGGGCCGTGATCTCGATAGCGGTCATGGTTTCGGGAACGTCGAACGTCATGGAAAGGCTCGGATTTTCGGGAAACGACGATTGCAGGTCTATCCGCTCGCGGGCAAACTGGCAAGCGCCCAATCCGGGAGCCCACGGTGCTCGAAGACGACAACATCCCCCTCAAGGCCAAGAAGCCGAAACGCGACCTCGATCCCATGTCGATCGAGGAGCTCGACGAGTACATCGCCGAGATGCTCGAAGAAATCGAGCGCGTGAAGGGCGAGATTTCGAAGAAACAGGCCCACCGGGCGGGTGTCGACGCCCTGTTCAGGAAGCCGTCCTGAGACGAGGGCCGTGCGAGACCTTTCCTCAGGTCTTTACGGCGCAAGCAGCGGTTGACTCGTTCTTGAAAATTAATTGAAGAAATTTTCCGGAATTTTTCGCGTGCGGCGGTCGCACACGCAATCAAAAACGACATAAACCACTGAAAATAAATATAATTTGCCGCCTCAAACATCGTCGTTCGCGGGCGTGAAAAAATTTCGGACAACGCGAATATTCGCCGTTTTTTAAACCTTTGTTAACGAATTAACCCCATATTGCTTCATGACGGTTCGAGCGATCGAATCGTTGAAAAGGATCCTCATCCCATCCTTTTGACGCCTCCCTGTTAACTTGAACCGCCCTTTCGGGCGGTTCTTTTTTTCCGCTTTACGC
The DNA here is from genome assembly GCA_038106605.1 of Alphaproteobacteria bacterium. Taxonomy (GTDB): domain Bacteria; phylum Pseudomonadota; class Alphaproteobacteria; order MPNO01; family UBA830; genus JAYOEF01. The sequence continues at coordinate 4,507 of JAYOEF010000055.1, read as the reverse complement.
TTTGTTCAGGGGATACTGGGAAGGTTGTCTTAACCTTCATCCGCATTCCCCCACCCCGACAAGCGAGAGGACATGGCCGGAGCGCTCGCCGCCTTCATCGAGGACGCCTATCAGGACACGCTGTCGCTGATGACCGAGCTCCGGGACTACCTGACCGCGTTTCAGGCGTCGAAGGGGGACGATACCGACGTGCAGACGCGGACCCGCGTCATCGCGGAAATCTCCGCCATCACCCGGAACCTCACGGAAGGCATGGCCTGGCTCCTCGTGCAGAAGGCCGTGGCGGCGGGCGAGATCACGCCGGAAGACGCGAAGGCGCGCTCGGTCGGCATGCTGGAGCGTGCCGACGAGGCGGCCGACCCGCCGGCCCTCGACGCCAAGGCGCTCCCGATGGAGGTCCGCAGCTACATCGACCGCACCCGGCGCCTCCACGACCAGATCTGCAAGCTCCGCGACATGACCGACCGCGGCATGGAACGCAGCGCGGGGCGGGGCTAAGGCCAGCTTTCCCGGATTTTCGGGCGTTCCGACGCTTCCCCTGCCGATTTGGCTTCCTCTACACGCCGCTTCGATCCGGTTGCGTGTGAAGATGACGTGCTTCAGACTGGAATGCGTTTCTTTTTCGGCCTGTAGCATTTCCCCGGTCTGTCATGACATATTTTGTTTTCGAGTTTGTCTCGTCTAAATACTTTCAATGCAAAGAATGGCTTCATCGAAAAAAGTGGCGGCCAATTTTCATAATATCTTATGTATTTATTGGGGGGGTAATTCCTGTGTTACTCCGCCCATATTTGAGCGAGGAAGCCTATGAAGTGCTCTCTATCGCAATTTCGATAGTGATATTTTCGTCAATCGTCTTCCTTGTTCCCGCCATGATTGTTTTGTGGGAAATCATGAACGACTGGGCAGGGATGCGCTAAAGCATTCCTCGGACCTGTCCAATTTGCCCGATCCGCTGTCCCGGTTCCGGTCCGCAGGGTAATGCGCCGCATAGCGATACGACCCCCAAACGAAAAGGGACGCCCGATGGGCGTCCCTTCGATCCTTCCGCTGCGGCCCCTCCCGGCAGGAGGGCCGCGCAGTGTCAGATCTTGAAGTTCTGGAAGCGCTTGTTGAACTTCGCCAGCTGGCCGCCGACGTCGACGAGGCGCTGCGAGCCGCCGGTCCAGGCGGGGTGCGACTTCGGGTCGATGTCGAGGCGCATGGTGTCGCCTTCCTTGCCCCAGGTGGAGCGCGTCTTGTAGGTCGTGCCGTCCGTCATCACGATGTTGATCTCGTGATAGTTCGGGTGAATGTCCTTTTTCATCGCTTTGCTCCCGCGAAAGAGGCCGCTTTATAAGGAAACCGGGCCCGGTTTGCAACAAAAACGCGCGGGAATGGCACCCGGCCGCGGACCGGCCCGAAATCGGCCCGGAATCGATGGGAAACCCCCGGAAACCGGGCCCCTCAGCGTTCCGTAAGTTTGAACTCGATGCGCCGGTTGCGGCGGAAGGCGATCTCGTCGGAGCGGTCGTCGATCGGCTGGTATTCGCCGAAGCCTGCCGCCACGAGGCGGTTCGCCGGCACGCCTTGTGCAATCAGGGATTTGACGACGGCGATGGCGCGGGCCGACGACAGCTCCCAGTTCGAGGGGAACTTGCCGGTGCTGATCGGCACCCGGTCGGTGTGGCCGTCGACGCGGAGCACCCAGCTGATGTTCGCCGGGATGCGCGCCGAGATTTCGTTGAGCGTGCGGGCGAGGTGGGCGATCCGGTCGGCGCCGCCCGGGTTGAGGTCGGCCGAGCCCGACGGGAACAGCACCTCCGACTGGAAGACGAAGCGGTCGCCGACGATGCGGATGTCCTGGCGGTTGCCGAGCACTTCCCGCAGGCGGCCGAAGAACTCCGAGCGGTAGCGCGCGAGCTCGGCGACCTTGGTCGCGAGCGCCTCGTTGAGGCGCTTGCCGAGGCTCTCGATCCGGACGTTCTGCTCCTTGTTCTTCGCTTCGGAAGCTTCAAGGGCGGCGTTGAGCCGGGCGAGCTGCTGGCGGAGCGCGAGGAGCTGGCGGTTGAGGATCTCGATCTGCTGCTTGGCCTGTGCATTGGCGCGCTGCTCGGCCGTGAGGTCCTCGCCGACGCGCCTCGCCTGCTCGCCGAGTTCGCGGAGCGTGAGCTCCTTCGCCGCGATGTCCTTCTGGGCGAGAGCCGTGCGTTCCTCGGCGGTGGCGAGTTTCGCCTCCAGCTCCTTGGATCGGTCCCGGACGGCACCGAGCTCGGTGTCCTTCGCCTTCAGCGCGGCGGCGGCCTCGGCGAGCTTCTTTTCCAGCTCGGCGCGGAGCGTCCTGAGCGCGGTGACGTCGCGGTTGAGCTGGGCGATCTCGCGGAGCTGCGCCTCGATCTTCTCCTTGTCGGCGGCGACCGACTTCGTCGCTTCCTCCAGCCGGCCCTGCAGCGCATCGCGCTCGGAGGTCATCGCGGCGAGGGTGGCCTCGAGCGCGTCCTTCTGCGGCAGGATCTCGGCAAGCTCGGACGACAGCCGGTCGCGCGTCGCGACCGAGGCCTCGAGGTCGGCGGCGAGGCGCGTCACGTCTTCTTGCAGCCGCGCCGACGTCGAGCGTTCGAGCGACAGCATCTCGGCAAGCTCGGCGACCTGTCGATTGAGCCGTTCGAGCGCCTGGTTGCGGCCCGACAGGATCTCGCTCAGGAAGAACTGCGACAGCGTGAACACCATCAGCATGAAGATGACGATGATCAGCAGCGACGACAGCGCGTCGACGAAGCCCGGCCAGATGTCCGGGGTCTGTCGCAGGCGGCGGGATGCGCCGGGCATGGCGGTGCGTGTCCTCTCCCGGGGCTAGCGCCCCGACGACTTCTCTGCGATCGCGGCGAGCGTGCGCGACAGCACGCGGATCTCGGTGCGCAGTTCCTGCACCAGTTCGGCGCGCCCCGATGCGGACTCCTCGATGAGCCGCGAGAGGTGGACGTCGATGTTCCGCAGATGCCCGCGCATGTCCTCGCCGGTGGTCGAGTCGCTGAGCCGCGACCGGTTCAGGCTCTCCTCCAGCCGCGCGAGGATGGGCTTCATCTCGAGCTGGCTCTCGGCGAGCTTCACCATCAGCGTCTGCTCGGCCTTCATCTGGTCGGTCAGCGTGCCGAGCCGGTCGGCGAGCTGCACGATGGAGGCGTTGGCGCCGATGCGGGATTCCTCGCCGCGCTGCATCGTCCGCTGCAGGCTTTCGAGGCTGTCCGCGGTCTGCTCCAGCAGCGCCTGCACGTAGGCCGGCACCGACTGGTCGCCCTCGACACTGAGCGAGCCCGAGGAGAGCCGGGTCTGGCCCGACAGCCAGTCCTCGAGGTCGTTGTAGAACCGGTTCTGCGCCTGTCCCGCCTGCAGCTCGAGGAAGCCGAGGACGAGCGATCCGGCGAGGCCGAAGAGCGAGGACGAGAACGCCGTGCCCATGCCCGAGAGCGGCGCCTGCAGGCCCTGCTTGAGATTGGCGAACACGGAGCCCAACTCGCTGCCGTCGACCGCGAGCGAGCCGATGACGTCGCTCACCGCGCCGATGGTCTGCAGCAGGCCCCAGAACGTGCCGAGCAGGCCGAGGAAGATCAGGAGGCCGATGATGTAGCGCGCGAGGTCGCGCGATTCGTCGAGGCGCGCGGCGATGCCGTCGAGCACCGAGCGCATGGAGAGCGCCGACAGGCTGAAGCGCTCCTTGCGGCCGCCGAGCATGGCGGCGAGCGGGGCCAGCATGTAGGGCTTGGGCTGGACCGAGAGGCCGGGATTGCCGGCGCGGAAGGTCTCCAGCCAGGCGACGTCCGCGATCAGCACGAAGACGGTCCGGAAGATGTGGACGATGCCGAGGAGGCCGACGCCGATGATTAGTCCGTTCAACGCCGGGTTCGACAGGAACGCATCCTCGATGCCGCCGAGGAGGAGGACGCACAGGACGAGGACCGCAACGAGGAACGCCGCCATCCGGACGAGGTAGCGCCGCGGATGGCTCATCGGCCGGCCTTCACGATCTTGCCGGCTTCATCTGTTCGGATTGCGGACGGCGCCGCGCGGGAAAGGACCGGTTGCCGCTTCCCCACCGCATCCTCACCGCGACGTCACGATGACGTCGACGCGGTCGGGCGGGCCGCCCTCGAACTTGTCGCCGAGGGCGCGGACGTCGATGCTCGTGCTGCGCACGCCCTGCTTGATCAGGTGAGACCGCACGGCGAGCGCGCGCGACAGGGAAAGACGCCGCGCCTGGCTCGCCGATTCGGCGCCGCCTGCATAGGCGAGCAGCTGCAGCCGGATTTCCTCGTTCGCGGCCATGCCCTTGGCGACCGCATCGAGGCGCTTCTCGGCGTCGGGGTCGAGCGCCGCCGAACCGGCGGCAAAGGACAGGCGGACCTGCTGGCCGACCGTTACGGCGCCGCCCGCGGGCGGCAGCGATGCGGTCTGCATCGAGGACGGCTTCGCGGCGGCCGGTGCCGGTGGTGCCGGCGGCGCGGGCGGTGTCGCGCTCGCTGCGGAAGAT
>JAYOEF010000054.1:0-18955 GCA_038106605.1 Alphaproteobacteria bacterium | reverse complement strand
CGGCCGACGATGGTGATCGGCGTGCCGACGGTCGTGAACATGCTGCTGGAAAGCGATCCGGCTGCGGCGGACGTCGCGGCCATGTCCGGCCTGCGCTTCATGTCGTCTTCGACTGCGCCGCTGATGGTCGAGCAGCATCGCCGGTTCGAGGAAACCTACGGCACCGAGCTTGTCCAACTCTACGGCATGAGCGAGGGGGGCGTCGTCGCGAGCAACCATGTCGGCGCGCGCCGCATCGGCAGCGTCGGGAGGCCAGGCCTCTACCAGAACCTGCGGATCGTCGGCCCCGAGGGCGAGATATTGCCCCAGGGCGAGGTCGGCGAGATCGAGATCGGCGGCGCCCAGCCGGCACGCGCCTATCTTCTTCCCGACGGAACCGAAGAACGGATCGACAGGCTGCGCACCGGAGATCTCGGCTATCTCGACCCCGACGGCTTCCTGGTGGTCACCGGCCGCGCGAAGGACGTCATCATCCGGGGCGGCGTCAACATCGCGCCGCTCGAGATCGACAACGTGCTCGCCGCGCACCCCGACGTCCGCGAGGCGGCTACGGTGGGCGTGCCCGACCGTGTCTACGGCGAGGAAGTGGTGAGCTTCGCCGCCGTCCGGGAGGGCGCGGAGGCCGATGCGGCGGCGATATCCGCGCACTGCGCACGCGTGCTGCCGCCGTTCAAGCGGCCGAAACGCGTGATCCTGCTCGCCGACATCCCGAAGAACGCGCGCGGCAAGATCGACCGCGTAGCGCTCGCCGAGCTCTGGGCGCGGGACTATTCGAGCTCGTAGGTAACCGTCACCGTCGCCGCAATCGTCTGCTCGCCGCGGGCGACCGGCACCGATTCCGCCCGGTCGGCCATTGCCATGGCGCGAAAAACCGGCTGCGGCGGCCGCGCGCCGGCCTCCGAGATCGCAAGAACGCGGCCGACCTTCGCGCCCGCCTCAGCGGCGTAGAGCTCGGCCTTGCGGCGTGCGTCGGCGACCGCGCGCTTCCGCGCCTCGTCGGTCATGGCATCCGCCTTGTCGACGTAAAACGCGATACCGCCCATCTGGTTCGCGCCCGCCGAGACGAGCCGGTCGAGAAGCAGACCGAGCTTCTCCAGCGCGCGAACGCGGACCGCGACCTGGTTGGTCACCTGGTAGGCAACGATCTTGCCGATTTCCCCACGCTGCGAACGGTCGTAACGCGGCGAGACGACGAAATTCCGGGTCTGGATGTCCGCGGGAGCAACACCGGCCTGCGCGAGCGCGGCAAAGATATCGGAGACCGCCTTGCTGTTGGCATCGAGCGCGGTACGGGCGTCTGCCGCCTCGGTCGTGACACCACCCGTGACGAGCGCCGTATCCGGGACCGCCGAGACCTCGCCGCTTCCGGTCACCGAAAGGGTACGCAAGGCGCCCGCACTGCCACCGTCATCGGCGAAAACCGGCCCGTGTAGGAGGAGAAGGAAGGCCGCGAGTGGCGCGGCGGCAAGTTTCGCGATCATGTTTGGCTCCATACTGCCTGGGGCGTCCGGCGATGCCGGAACGCTAACGCAGGGGCAAACTGCAGGTCAAATGTGGCCGGTCTGTGGCCTGGCCGGTGCCGGATTCTTGATTCAGAAAGGATCGCGGCGCATTGTCCCCCCGATGAGATACGGAATCCTGCAAAAGGCGGCGGCTGCAGCGCTTCTCGCCGCTGCGCTGGCCCTCCCCGGGACGGCTGCAGCCGACCTCCGGGCCGGCGTCGCGGCCTATCGCGCCGGGGACTACAAAAAGGCATTCGCCGAATTCTCGGAACTCGCAAAGACGGGCGACGCCCGGGCACAGTTCAACCTCGGTGTGATGTACATGACCGGACGCGGCGTCGCGCGCGACATCGCCGCCTCGCTCGAATGGCACCGAAAGGCGGCGGAGCAGAAGCTCCCTGCCGCACAGCACGGAATGGGCGTCTTCTACTATCAGGGCAACGGCGTCGAGAAGGACTACGGCGAGGCGCTGCGGTGGTTCCGCCTGGCCGCAACCCAAGGCTTCGCGAACTCCCAGTTCAACATCGCGGTGATGTATTTCAACGAGCAGGGCCTCGTCCGGAACGACCTCGAGATCGTCAAATGGGTCAGCCTTGCCGCAGGCCAGGATTTCGTCCCGGCGCTTCTCCGCCTCGCCGAGATGTACGAGAAGGGAATCATCTTCACACGGAACGACCGGGAGGCCATGGCCTGGTATGCGCGCGCCGCGGCACGGGGCGATGCGCGGGCCGCCGCGGCGCTCGCCCGCCTCGAACGTGCGCGGAGCGGGCTGCCCTCGGCATCCCCCGCCGAGGGCGCCGCGGCCGAAGTTTCGACCGTCGCGGGTTCGCCAGCCGGCGAAACGGGAACCGTCTCCGAGGAGCCCCTTCCGCCGCCGTTGCCCCGCCCTGCCGCCAAGGTTCCGCCGCCGGCGAAACCCGTCACACCTGCCGCTGCGCCTCTGCACGGCGAACCGAAACATACGGAACCGAATCGCACCGAGTCCGCAAAGCCGGAGCCAGGTATGGGTGGCGCGATCGCCGCACCGCCGAAACCGATCCAGCAGCCGGACGCGCCGCACGCCGCAGCCGAGCCGAAGGAGGCGCACCCGGCACCGGAACCCGAGCATGGCGCGACACCCGCACCGAAACCGGAGAAGACTCCCGCTGCCGCGGCACCGGCGGAAAAGGGCGGCGAATGGCGCGTACAGTTCGCATCCTTCCGCAACATTGCCGACGCCGTGAACGCCTGGCAGCACCTCAAGGACAAGGCGGGCCCGGCTTTGGCAGGAATCGAGCCGATCGTCGCTCCCGCCGATCTCGGCCAGCGCGGCGTCTATCATCGCCTGCAGGCCGGACCGCTGAGCGACGGCGACACCGCGCGCGCGCTCTGCGCCAAGGTCCAGGCCGCGATCCCCGGCCAGGACTGCCTTGCGGTCCGCACGGGGGTGCAGTGACGTCCGGCCGGCACCGCGCTATACACTGTCCCGGCCGGTCCACCACCCCCTTGGAGCAAACCCAACCGTCGTCAGCTTAGAACATGATCGCCGTCCGCATCATCCTCTGGCTCCTCATTCTCGGCGTCCTGTCTTCGCCTCTCGTCGCGTATTACGGGCTCGAAGACCAGCCCCTGGTCACCAAGACGCCGACCGCGGGCGCCTCCGACCTCAAGTCGGCAATGGAGTTCCTCGGCCAGCTGGATCCCCGCAATATCCGGGACGGCAAGCCCAGCCGGATCACGACGAACGAACGCCAGATCAACATGGCGCTCGCCAGCGCGCTGTCGACACCCGGTCTGAAGGCACGGGTCGTCCCCAGCAAGTACGGCCTGCTCGGTGCGGCGACGGGCGAACTGCCCGTCCCGCCGAACCCGTTCGGTCGTTACGTCAACATCCGCATGCTCTTCGAACCCTCCTCCGACGGCCTGCAGATCGGGCGCCTTGTCGTCGGCGAGATCGAGATTCCGCGCGTTCTGGTGAAACCGGCCTTCATCCTGGTCATGGACCAGCTTTCGGGCCCAGGACGCGGCCAGGCCTTCCTCGATACGGTCCAGACCCTCGAGATTTCAGGCGACCAGATCACGATCGTCTACTCGCCGCAAAAAGGATTGCTGCCGGGCATCGGCGGCCAGGCGGAGAACAATGCCGCGATACGCGGCATGCTGGAGAAGCACCTCACCGACGAACAGAAGAAGATGCTCCAGGGCATGGAGGGCCAGCCCAACAGCAGCGCCGCGATCCGCAGCATGCTCGAAAAGCGTCTCACCCCGGAACAGCGGAATCTTCTCCAGGGGATGGAGGGTTCGGCCGGGAGCAGTTCCGCGATCAAGGAAGAGATCGAAAGACGCCTCCGCAGCGGGCAAACCGGTCTCCCCGCAGGCATGGAGAGCATGCAGAACGACCCTTCCGCGATCCGGGGCGAGATCGAGAGGCGCCTCAACGAGGAGCGCCAGAAGTCGGGTAAATGACCGAGGGCACGAACCGGTGCCCCCGTACGCCCGGTCCTGCCGGTCGGCACGCCCCTGTCGGGCCTAGAATCGTCTGACTCCGCAACAATTTCCTGAGGAGCGGCCCGGCGCGTGGCGAACTCTCCGGTTGCAAAAATAGCGGGGAAGGCAGCGTTCAAACCCGGTATTTTGCGGCATGGTCGGTTCCGGCGCGTCATCCCCCACACAATCGAATCCATCGGGTCTCGTTAAGGGAGTCCTGATCGCCGTCGTTTCGATGGTACTGTTTTCGTCGACCCACTCCTCCGTCCGGATGCTGTCGGACACGATGTCTGCGTTCGAGATCGTATTCTGGCGCATGGCGGTCAGCCTCGCGCTGATCATGCCTTATTACATCATCAAGGGCTTCCACCGCCTGCGGACGACGCGGCCCGGCCTCCACTTCCAGCGCGGCGTGGTGAACTTCGCCGGCATGGTGCTCTGGTTCCATGCCCTCGCCTTCGTCCCCCTCGGCAAGGCGGTCGCGATCCATTTCACGCTGCCGCTGTTCGTCCTCGTGCTCGCGGCCGTTTTCCTGAGGGAAAAGGTGGGGCCCAGGCGGATCGCGGCGACCGCCGTCGGCTTCTCGGGCATGCTGGTGATCCTGCGGCCGGGCGCCGTCGAGATCGGATGGCCGGAAGGCATGATCCTTCTGTCGGCGGTGATGTACGCCGGGACCGTGATCTATCTGAAGAACATGGTCAGCACCGAGAGCCCGCTCGCGATGACGTTCTACACGAATACGTTCATCGGCCTCCTGTGCATTCTGCCCACGATCTACTTCTGGGTTCCGCCGACGATCGACGACATCCTGCCCATCGCCGTCATCGGCGTGCTCGGCCTGCTCGCGCCGCTTCTGTTTACCGTGGCGCTTCGCGCGGCGGACGCCAGCATCATCGCGCCGATGGACTTCCTACGCCTGCCGTTCACGTCCGCCATTGCGTTCGCACTGTTCGGCGAAGTTCCGGAAATCTGGGTCTGGATCGGCGGCGGCATGATCTTCCTCAGCACGTGGTACATCACCGCGCGGGAGAGCAGGCTGGAGCGCCGGCGGCGCGAAGCGGCGGCCACCGCGGAACGGACGGAGACCGAAAGTTGACCTCGCTCACGCGGCCTTTCGAGCCGATCGCGCGCCGTTTCGCCGCGCTGCCCGCGAATACGCGCGGCTTCATCTGGATTTCGTTCGCGACCCTCGCATTCGTTTCGATGATCATGCTCGTCCGCCAGATGTCGAAAGGATACAACGTCGGCGAGCTTGCCTTCTGGCGGGCATTCATGGGGCTCGTGCTGACCGCACCGATCTGGCTCCGCCGCGGAGCGGCGCTCGTCCGGAACGAACGGATGGGCCTCCACCTCTCCCGCAACCTGATGCACTTCGTCGCCGTCGTGTGCTGGTTCTACGCGGTCGCGAACATGAACCTATCCGTCGGGATGTCGCTGCAGTTCACGATCCCGCTTCTCGTGATCGTGATGGCGATCTTCGTGCTCGGCGAGAAGGTCGACGCCGGCCGCTGGATCGCCACCGCCGCGGGTTTCATCGGCGTTCTCATAATCCTTCGGCCGGGCGCGGTTCCGCTCACCATGGCGGCGGCGCTGTGCATGATTTCCGCGGTCGGCTACGCCGCCTCCAACGTTGCGACGAAAGTGCTTATGCGCACCTCCACGGGCGACACCGTCGTGTTCTGGATGAACGTCATGCAAATCCCGCTCACTGTCGCGCTCGCCATCGCCCTTGGGGGAATCAGATTGCCGCCGTCGGCGGACCTGCCTTTCCTGGTGGGCATCGGCTTTGCCGGTTCACTGGCCCACTGGCTGCTCGCGCGCGCCTTCCAGGCAGCGGACGCAAGCGTCGTGATGATCGTCGACTTCACGAAACTGCCCCTGGTGGCGCTTGGGGCTTTCATCTTCTTCGGCGAAATACCCGACGTCTGGGCATGGATCGGCGGCGCGATCATCGTCGCGGCGACGTATTATGTATTCCAGCGGGATGCCCGGGCGGCAAAGCGGCGGAAGACAGAAGAAGCCGCGGCAAGATAGAGGAAACGGACGAGATGGCAGCAGTTTCGGGGCCGGCACGACCGCCGGCCCAGCCGGCGGATGCCGTGCGCGCGGGGGCGTGGATGCTGGGCACTGTATGCTCGTTCGTCCTGATGATCGTCGCGGTGCGCGAACTCTCGACCAAGATGTCGAGCTTCGAGGTGCTGTCGTTCCGTTCGATCGTCGGCATACCCATCATGCTCGGTGTCGCCTGGTACATGGGGTTCCGGCGCCTGCCGACGCGGCGGCCCGCACTGCAGGTCTTCCGCAACGTCATCCATTTCGGCGGCCAGTGGTGCTGGGTCATAGGCCTCACCCTGCTGCCGATCGGCAACGTCATCGCGCTCGAGTTCACCATGCCGATGTGGACCGCCGTGATCGCCGCGGTTGTCCTCGGCGAACATCTGCGCCGGCACCGGATCGTCGGAATCGCGGTCGGATTCGCCGGCACCATGGTCATCCTGCGGCCGGGTATCGAGATCGTCACCGAGGCCGCGCTCGTCGTGCTGGCGGGCGCGGTGCTCTATGCCGCCTCCAACGTGATGGTGAAGGCGCTGACGTCCGCCGATCCGCCCTGGGTCATCGTGTTCTGGATGCAGGTCATCCAGCTGCCCCTCGCGCTCGGTCCCGCCGTCTTCTATTTCGACTGGGTTTGGCCGGCGGCGGCCGACGCGCCGTGGATCCTGCTGATCGGCTTCACCGGAATCACGGCGCATTACTGCATGGCGCGCGCATTCCGCCTCGCCGACGCGACGCTCTGCGTACCCTTCGACTTCATCCGCCTGCCGCTTGCAGTCCTTATCGGCTGGCTGGTCTATAGCGAGGCGGTCAATCCGTGGGTCCTCGCCGGCGCGGCGCTGATCTTCGCGGGCAACTACTATGCAGTCTGGAAGGAAACGCGGGAGGCCGGCCGATGACGGGCTTGCCGCCGCTGTTGCAGGCGGTCCTGTGGTTCTGCGGCACGATGGCAGGTTTTGCCGGGATGGCGATCGCAGCGCGTGGGCTGCACACGACGATGTCGACCTTCGAGATCCTGTTCTTCCGGAGTCTGATCGGCGTCCTTTTCGTCCTGCCGTTCCTGATGCGGCGGCGCTTCGCCGATCTCCGCACCACGAAGCTGCCGCTTCATCTCGGCCGCGCCGCCGTCCAGTTCGGCGCGCAGATCTGCTGGATCTACGGCATCGTCCATTTGACGCTTTCGGACCTTGTCGCCATCGAGTTCTCGATCCCGCTGTTCACGGCGCTGCTCGCCGTCGGGTTCCTCGGCGAGCGCATGTGGCGGCACAAGTGGGTGGCGACGATCGTGGGGTTCGGCGGCGTACTGCTTATCCTGCGGCCCGAGGGCTCGGCCTTCAACATCGCGGGCGCAGTGATGATCTTCGGCTCGGTCCTCTACGCGGCCTCCGGCGTCCTCGTGAAGTACCTGACACGCACCGAAACCCCGCAGGGCATCATCTTCTGGATGAACATCGCGCAGCTGCCCGTCGGCCTTGGCCTCGCCGTCTTCTGGCACGACTGGGTGACGCCCGGCCTCCGCGACGTACCGTGGATCCTCGTTTGGGGCCTCGCGGGTCTCTGGGCGCATTACTCGATGGCGCGCGCGCTCAAGCTCGCGGACATCACCGTGATCTTCCCGCTCGATTTCCTGCGCCTACCGGTGATGGCGGTTATCGGCTACCTGCTGTTCCAGGAAGCGATGGACCCGTGGACCGGGATCGGCGCGCTGATCATCTTCGCCGGAAACTGGTACAGCGTGCGCGAGGAGACGCGGCGGGGCGGCACGCCCGCCGCGCACTGAATCGGCTCAATTCTCCCCGAGCTGCTTCGCCCCGAACAGGACGTCGCGCTCGGCTTGATCGAGCGCCCTGCCCCCGCGGTGCTCTGCAAGGAGGTTCATGCCGGCCTGCACCGCGGGCCGCGCCGCGACCCCGTCGAACCAGCGCTTCACGTTCGGGAATTCGGCCTTGTCGACGCCCTGCCGGCGGGACGGCCGCGCCCACGGCCAGCACGCCATGTCGGCGATGGAATAGGCGTCGCCCGCGAGATAGACGTTGTCCGCAAGACGCCGGTCCATGACGCCGTAGAGCCGGCGCACCTCGTTCGAATAGCGCTCGATGCCGTAGGGCACCTCGACGCCGCCCATCGCCTGGCGGAAATGATGCGCCTGCCCCGCCATCGGCCCGAGCCCGCCCATCTGCCACATCAGCCATTCGAGGGCGGCCTTGCGTCCGCGGATGTCCTCCGGGCCCGGCAGGAACCGGCCGTGCTTCTCGGCGAGATAGATGAGGATCGCCCCGCTTTCGAAGACGGAAACGGGCGCGCCGCCGTCGGCCGGCGCATCGTCGACAATGGCCGGCATCCGGTTGTTCGGGCTTATCGCGAGGAATTCAGGAGCGAACTGCTCGCCCTTCGTGATGTCGACCGCCACGACGTCATAGCCGAGGCCGATCTCCTCGAGAAGGATCGAGACCTTCTGCGCGTTCGGTGTCGGCCAGGCGTAAAGGGTGATCATCCGGCTCTAGATCGCCGCGGCGATCGCCTTGCCGACATCGGCGGTGGAGGCCTGCCCGCCGAGGTCGCGCGTGCGGGGCCCGCCGTCGCGGAGCACGTTCTCGATCGCCTCCAGGACCGCCTTGGCGGCCGCCTTCTCGCCCAGATGGTCGAGCATGAGGGACGCGGTCCAAATCGTCGCGACAGGATTGGCGATGCCCTGGCCCATGATGTCGGGCGCCGAGCCGTGCACCGGCTCGAACATCGAAGGATGCTCTCGCTCGGGATTGATGTTGGCCGACGCCGCGACGCCGATGGAACCCGCGACGGCCGGGCCGAGGTCCGACAGGATGTCGCCGAACAGGTTGGAGCCGACGACGACGTCGAAACGGTCCGGGCTGGTGACGAAGCGCGCCGTCAGGATGTCGATATGGTACTGGTCGGTCTCGATGTCGGGGTACTGCGCGGCCATCGCGGCGAAGCGCTCGTCCCAGTAGGGCATCGAGAAGATGATCCCGTTCGACTTGGTCGCCGATGTCACCTTCTTGCGCTTCCGCGTGCGCGCGAGCTCGAACGCATAGCGCATGATGCGGTCGCAGCCCTTCCGCGTGAACACGGCCTGCTGGATCGCCATCTCCTCGGGCAGGCCCTCGTAGAGCCGTCCGCCGATCTGGGAATACTCGCCCTCGACGTTCTCGCGGACGATCATCATGTCGATGTCTTCAGGACCGCGGTTCGCGAGCGGCGATTTCACGCCCGGAAGCAGGCGCGCCGGGCGCAGGTTGACGTACTGCATGAATTCGCGCCGGATCGGGATCAGCATACCCCAGAGCGAGACATGGTCGGGCACGCCCGGAAGGCCCACCGCACCGAGGAAGATCGCGTCGAACGGGCGCAGCTGCTCGATACCGTCCTCCGGCATGATGCGTCCGGTCTTCGCGTAGTCGCTGCAGTCCCAGTCGAAATGGACGAAGTCGTACTCGATGCCGAAGCGCGAGCCGACCGCCTCCAGGACGCGAAGTCCCTCCGGCACGACCTCCTTGCCGATCCCGTCGCCCGGGACAACCGCGATCCTGTGCCTGGCCATCAGCGGCCTCCTTTCCGTTCGAACACGAGCACGTAATAACCGGCGCAGAAGATAACGACCGCCCCGATCCACGTATAGATATCCGAGCTCTCGCCGAACGCGATCCAGCCGACGATGGCGGCGGTGATGAGCCGGGAGAAGTCGAACGGCTGGACGATCCGCGCGTCCGCGATCGAGATCGCGCGCGTGATTCCATACTGGCCGAGGAGAGCGAAGACTCCGATCCCGAGGATCGCAGGCCAGTCGTGGAGCGCCGGCGACTTCCAATAGAACAGCGCCGGCACGAAGGATATCAACAGCACCAGCGTGTTCGCATAGACGACGATCACCGACGATTTGTCGGTGCGCGACAGGAATTTCACGCAGGTGTTGATCGAGGCGAACAGGATGCCCGTCGCGAGCGCGGCGAGCATGCCGAGGCTCACCTCCTGGAGTCCCGGCCGAAGGATGATCATCGCGCCGGCAAACGCGACGGCAACGGCGAGCCAGGTCTTCCCGCCTGCCTTTTCGCCGAGCAGCAGGACGGCGAAGAGGATGGTGAAGATCGGCTGGGTGTAGAGAAGCGCCGTGTAGTCCGAAACCGGTATTTCGCCGACTGCGAAGAACCAGGTCATCATCGCGCCATAGGTGAGCAGCGCGCGGAAGAAATGCATCGGGAAGACCGACGTCTTCAGGACGCCGATGCCGTTCCGGAACAGCATCGGCGCAAAGAACGGAACGGCGATCAGGGAGCGCAGGAAGGCGAGCTGTACGGTCGAGTATTCCGACGAAAGCTCGCGCGTGCACGCCGACGCTAGCGTGTAGCCGAGACCGGCGGTGATCATCCAGAGCGGGCCGAGGATCACCGGCGGCAGCGCCAAGAGCGGGTTCTTCACTTCTCCGCTTTCCTGATGTCGGTGTTGGGCGCGACGTCGCCCCGGCGATTGGCGAAGGATCGTTCGCCGTTCTCGATCCAGCCTCCGCGCGCGGCGCGTTCGGCAAGCATGTCCCATTCCGCCGACCAGTCGCCGAGCTCGTACCCGTGCCACGGCGGCTCGGGGCGGAGCGGCGGCAGGCCGAGCTTCTCCCACAGCACCTTCGCGCGCTCCATGTATTCGCGCTTCGGCAGTGCGACCGGCGCCATGTCGGCCTTGAGCGTCGCGTCGATCAGGAGCGTCGCGTCCTCCTTCGCCGCCGACCTTGGACCGTGGCCGAGCGGCCGGTGCGGCACCAGTTCGCAGTCGGTCGCGAGGTTGGCGCGGTAGCTCATCGCCCAGAACACGGCATCGAGGCTGTCGGGATCGATGTCCTCATCGACGGCGATCAGGTACTTGCCGACCGGCGCCTGGAACGACATCGCGCCGTGCAGGCCGCGCCAGATCTCGGTGCGCGCCGTGCCGCGCGCATACTGCACGACGACCACCTTGCGGAGATTGGTCAGCGGCTCGTGCATGGCCACCCGGCGAACACCGCGGACGCCCAGATGGTCGCGCAGGTGATCGAGGAACAGGGGCTCGTAGGCGACGCGCTTGATCACCGAGGATTCCGACGGCGTGACCTGGCTGATGATCGAGGTGAACACCGCATCCTTCCGGCGCGTGATCGCGGTGACGCGGAAGACGAAATTGTATTCCTCGAGATTGATGTGGCCGTGGCTCTCGCCGAACGGACCCTCGGGCTCGAAACAGTCGGTTTCCAGCAGGCCCTCGATCACGATGTCGGCCTCGGCGGGCACCAGCAGGTCCGCCGTGCGCGCGCGAACGACGCGGATCGGTGCGCCGACGATGCCGCCCGCGACCGCGAGCTCGTCGACGCCCTGCGGCAGCTTCTGCGGGCCGACATAGGCAACGGCGGGCGGGCAGCCGACCACCATGGCGATCGGCATCGGCGCGCCGCGCGCCCGGTATTTCTCCCAGTGCGCCGCGCCGCCCTGGCCGAGGTTCATGAACAGCTTGAGACCGATGCGGTCGGGCGCCTTGAGCCCGCCGCGATACGTGCCGACGTTCTGGATACCCGTGTCCGGATCGCGGGTGATGCAGGCCGTCGCGGTGAGATAGGGCGCGGAATCGTAGCCCGGCGTCGAGACCGGCACCGGCAGCGCATCGAGTCCGTGGCCGGAGGTCAACGCCTCGCCCTCGAACACAATTTCCTGGCACGGCGCCCCGTTGACCTCGACCGGCGGGATCGGCTGCGCGACCGCCCGGTTCCAGCGCGCGCCGATCTCGTCGACGGGGCAGCCCATGCCGACGGAATAGATCGCGGCATTGGCCGCGAGCGCGCCCACGGCAACGGGGATATCGTATTTCCGCCCCGACGCATCGGTGACGTTGGTGAACAGGAACGCCTTTCGGTCCGCCTCGGCGATGCCGCCCCGGAACTGCCAGCGGACGAGCGGGCTGAGCTCGGAATCCTTGTCGACGGGCGCGTCGATGACGGCGAGTAACCCCGCCGCCTCCAGCGCCTTCAGGTGGTCGTGCAGATCGTTGTAGCCCCGCGTTTTCGCGCCGGTCATGGCCGGTTCCTCCCGCGCCGCATGATGGTGCGCCGGCGGGAGTCGGGCAAGCGCCCGATGACGGAGTGCCTCAGACGGCTACTGCACGCGACCGGCGGCGTCGGACGGAGGCGATGCCGAGGAGCCCCAGGCCGAAGACAGCGGCGGCGGAAGGCTCCGGGATACCGTCGAACGTTCCGGACACCGTGATATTGTCCCATTGCGCCGCGCCGAACAGGGTACCGAGCCCGGTGCTCGTGAACGTGCCCCCCGGATGGGCCGCCCGGAAATCGAAAAACCCGAACACCTGATCTACGGCAGCGATCTGGGCGGAACTCACCGCATAGTGTGTCGTCTCCTGCGTCCCGCCGCCGAAATCGTAAACGCCATAGACCTCGCCCGCCGCACCATCGAGGACGATGCGGAGCGTTTCGATTGCGTTGAACGGGCCCTGGAGAGTCATAAACGCGAACGAAAGCCCGGTGATCTGACGGGCGTCGAAGGAATATCCCGTACGCCCGGGAACGTTGTTCATGTCGTAAAGAACCGACCAGTACGCCCCGCCCGAGAACGCGGTTGCGCCTGTGCTCGCGCTGAGGCCGAACCCGTTGTTGTGCGACGGCAGGGTGCCGGTCTGCGCATAGACGTCCATCGACATCTCGTGAACGCCCGTTCCGCTCAGGTTTCCGCCGATCGAGCGCTCGATCAGAGCGAAACCGTCGACAGTTCCCGCGATATCGCGGCCATCGGCGACACGGCTGCCGCCGAAATTCGCGCTGTCGTTCACATTGACCGCATCGCCGGTCCAGCCGTTCGCGCTCTGGATGGTCGAGGCGTTCGCGTGACCCTGGAAGTCCTCCGAGAACAGCAAATTCGCCGAGGCGGTTCCCGCAGAAGCGGAAAGCAATATTCCGGAGATCAGAATCGCGAAAATCGGAGAATTCGGATTGCGAATGATTTGCATTGCGGGGCCTCTTCTGCTTCGGTTTCTTGCACGCAGGCAAACTTGCATCATCACAAGCAAGAATCGGGCCAAGTCAGGAAATATATACACGTCATGACGTTAGCTGTTTGCCAGCTCGCGGAATTTTCGAATCCGTAAATTTTTCCGACAGCCGACTGGCGTCATGTAACCCCATTATGTCCGCCACATCTGAAACGCCCAGTCGCTCCGTATACCCCCCATGAAACAGCGAAAGTCCAACTTGCCGGTCCTGCTGCTCGCCTGCCTGTTCGCGTTCGCGTGGGGAACTGACAGTGTGTATTCGGATCAGCGGTCCGAGGCACACCATTCCATTTGGTCGGCACTCAAATCCGGCAGCGCCTTTGCGATGATGCGGCACGCGACCGCGCCGGGTACCGGGGATGCACCCGGATATACGCTCGACGATTGCGGGACGCAGCGGAATCTGTCCGAGGCTGGCCGGAGCGAAGCGCGGAAGACGGGCGCATTATTTCGCGCGAACGGAATTCCAGCCGCAGAAGTTCTGTCCAGCGCTTGGTGCCGATGCAGGGAGACAGCCGAGCTTCTCGGGCTCGGCGCGGTGCGGCCGTTCGCGCCGCTCAATTCGTTCTTCGACGCGCCGTCGCGCGGCGAGCGGCAGACGAGGGAGCTGCGGGACTGGCTGGCGGCGCGGAGCGTCGGAACACCCCTCGTTCTCGTAACCCACCAGGTGAACATCACCGCGCTGACGGGTGTCTATCCCCGATCGGGCGAAGTGGTCGTGGCCCGGATGAAGCCGGACGGAACCGTCACCGTTCTCGGCTCTCTCCCCCCGCCGTCCTGACGCTCCGCGTCAGCCTTCCGGCGGCAGCACGCAAACCTGATCGTAGCGGTAGCGCTCCTTGAGCGTGCCGAAATGCTCGAACACGTCGAGAATGACCTCGAAGCCGGGCTTCCTGATCTCCACATGCGGCGACCAGGTGCCGAGCTTCTGGTAGGCGGCGATGCACTTCGCCAGCACGTCCTCGTCGATATCCGGGAAATAGGGCTTCTCGGCCTTCGCGATCTCCTCGGCCGGGGCTTCGTTCATGTAGGCCCGCGTCTTCTTGTAGGCGCGCATGAACGCCTTCGCCATGTCGGTCTGCAGCCATTCCCGGCTTGCCGCGAGCGTCGAGAAGGCGCACGGGCCGATCAGCGGGCCGGACTGGGCGACGACATGGCCGACGCCGTCGGCCTCGAGCTGCTGCGGAAACGGGCCCTGCTGCTGAACGTAGCGCCCCTGCCCGGCGCGGAAGGCCTTGTCGATATCACCGGGCCCACCGGGATGGATCAGCTTGATCTTGCCATAGTCGATGCCGGCCTTGTGGCAGGCATACTTGAACATCGCGAGCGGCTGGCCGCCCGAGAACGTCACCACCTCGGCGCCTTCGAGCTTCTTCCACGAGAAGTCGGGATCGGACTCGCGGCCGGTGATGAAGAACCCGTCCATCTCGTTCACCTGTGCGAAGTGAACCGCCTTGGGCGCTTCGCCTTTCGCGAGGTTACCGAACGCCTGGCTCGCAGCAGACTGGACGACGTGGGCCGTGCCATTCTCGACCGCGGCGATCGCGGAAACGCCGGGCGGCGAAATCGACCATTCCGGCTCGAGACCTTCCTTCTGCAGGAACCCTGCCGAGAAGGTCGAGATCAGCGGCGAGTAGAACGCCGAGAACAGGGTGAACTGGATGTTGATCTTGGCCACGCGCCTCTCCCTTGCTTTCCGTTATGTCTCGATTTGCCGGGACGTTAACGCCATCCTGTGGCAATTGAAACACGCGAAACCCGAGGAAACCCGATGGCGCGTCTGCCCAAACCCGTTTACCGCCCGCCGGAGGAACAGCTCGCGCTGTTTCCGGGCGTCTCGGGCAATACAGTGAACGGGCTCGGGGAAACCGAGGTTCGCCGACCGTCGCCGATCTACTGGCACTACGGCGACATCGAGATGCCGCACAAGGCGCTCCAGGACTATTACCTCCGCCAGTTCGATGCGAAACCGGAGCTTGCCGACTTCCATCTGAAATACGGCGGTCGCGGCGGACGCAAGCCGCCGGAGAAGCCAGCGGAACCCGCAATAGATACCCCGTCGAACTGGGCCCGGCTGGTGAAAGAGCATGCACGCGCACATGAGGCGGATCTCGTCGGCATCGCGCGGATCCGCCCCGAATGGGTGTTCGCGGGATACGAGGTGACGGAGCCCTGGATCGTCATGCTCGGCGTCGCCATGGACCATACGGAGCTTGCCAAGGCGCCGGAGACGCCGTCGGCGATCGAGGTCATCCGCCAGTACAACCGCGGCACCCGGGCGGCGCGCGAGGTCGCGAACTTCGTCCAGGGCCACGGCTACAGCGCCCGGCCCCACGGCGGACCGATGGCAGGGCCGATGCTGCTGATCCCGCCGGCCATCGAGTGCGGCATGGGCGAGCTCGGCAAGCACGGCTCGATGATCAACCGGACCTACGGTTCGTCTTTCCGCCTCGCCGGCGTGCTGACCGACCTGCCGCTCGTCGCCGACACACCGGATATTTTCGGCGCCGACGACTTCTGCACGAGCTGCCAGATCTGCACCACGGCCTGCCCGCCCGACGCGATCTTCCGCGAGAAGCAGACGGTGCGGGGCGTCGAGAAGTGGTTCGTCGATTTCGATAAGTGCATCCCGTATTTCAACGACACCCAGGGCTGCGGCATCTGCATCGCGGCCTGCCCATGGTCGACGCCCGGCCGGGCGCCAAGGATGGCCGAGAAGATGTCGGCCCGGCGGCGCGAGCACGGCGTTGCGGACCGGTCGGAATAGCTGTTAGTTAGCGGGAGACGGGTTCGGGGGCGGCTGAAATGGCCACGCAAAAGCTCAGCATCGGCTGGTTCTTCAAGATCGCGATCTGGTGCCTGATCGTCGGGGTCGCGCTGTCGGCGCTCGGGGTCACCGCGGGCGATTTCTGGAACAGCCTCGGAAACGCCGCCAACCGGGTTTACCAGTGGGGCGTGTCGGCCTTTGGCTGGGCCTGGGACTACATCCTGATCGGTGCGGCCGTGGTGATCCCGATCGTGGTCTTCCGCATCCTCTGGCAGACACTCCGCAGCCGCTGAGCGGTTCTCACGAATCCCCTGTACACGCGGTCGGAATCGTATAGGTTCCGCCGCCATGAACGTGAATACCCTGATCCGGCGGGCGGGCCTTTCCCTGTCGTCCGAACCCGCCGATACGAACCCGGACGTCCATCCCGAGGAAATTCCGGAGGACTGCGAGCATTACCTCTGCGCGCTGCGCAGCTGGAACCGGGAAATCAGCTTCCACATGTCGACGGTGTCGGGCGAGGGGCCACCCGATACGCAGGATGCGCTCCGCTATCTCGGCGCCATCGTCCTCGAGTTCGAGGCGTGCGAGGACGCGGTCGAATGGGCCGACGAGTTCGGCTTCGACCCCGAGCATGTCCATACCCTGGACGCGTTCGAGGCGCTCTGCCGGATGAGCCGTGACCTCTGGGTCCTGATCGGCGACGGCATGTACGAAGAACTGCGCCGCGGCATCGAGATCGAGCAGGCCGTGGACATCGCATGGGCGGGCTATGTCCGCTCACAGGGCAGCTAGACCGCGCTCTTCCCGAAGCCGCGCTCGACGGCGCAGACCATGGCCGCTGTATGGAAGGCCTGCTGATCGGACGGATATAGATAATCACGCCCGACGGGACATGCCCGCCGCGCAAGGCATCCCCGTTCACGGCAGTTCGACCCCTCCGCGCTTTTCACATGGCCGGCGCACGACAGAGCGTCGAACCGCTCCGGCGTGAAAGCATCGGCCGGGCACACGGAGACGCATGGCTTCTTTGCACATGTCTCGCACGGGCTCGCCCGCTGATCCGGCTCGGAAAGCGACAGGCGCTCTCCGAACAGCAGGACGGCCCGGTAGACATGCCACAGCCCGAAATCCGGATGGATCAGGATGCCGATGGGCGACCGGAATACGGGCTCCGCCCGCATCGCCCAGCGGTCGATGGGAACGAAGGGCGGTCCTTCGTTCGGAAACAGTGCCGTGGCGCCCAGTTCCGCTGCCGCTGTCTCGATCGCCGGGCGCAGCCAGCGATCCAGCGGATGGGAGACCGAACGATCCGCCCGTTCGCGGAAGGCCCGCCACATCGCATCCCCCGCGTTTCCGACAAGAACGCAGGTGCCTGGCGTGTGGCCGCCGGCAAGCGGCGGCACGCAATCCTCCGCCTCCGGATGGAAGCCGCCGCGGACGAAGAGGCCGCAGGGAGCAAGCAACGTATCGAGGCGGTCGAGCATGGCGCATCATAGTGCCCGCGGGTCGCGCGGTCCGCCTTATTACGCTAAGCTTCAGCCATGCTGATGCGCACCATCCCATCCTCCGGCGAGCAGATCGCCGCGGTCGGCGTCGGAACATGGCAGGGCTTCGATGTCGGGCGCAGCACGTCCGACCGCGCGCCGCGCCGGAAGGTTCTGGAAGCCCTCCTCGACGGCGGGGCGAGCGTCGTCGATTCCTCGCCGATGTACGGTCGCGCCGAAGGCGTGGCGGGCGACCTTCTCGCCGACACGGGGCGCCGCGACGAGGCCTTCATCGCGACGAAGGTGTGGACGTCGGGCCGAGACAAGGGCATCCGCCAGATGGAGGACTCCTTCCGCCTGTTCCGCACCGACCGCATCGACCTCATGCAGGTGCACAATCTGGTCGACTGGCGCATTCACCTCGCGACCATGAAGGGTTGGAAGGCGGAAGGCCGCTTCCGCTATCTCGGCTATACCCATTACCGGCCGCAGGCGTTCGCAGACCTCATGGCGGCGATGCGGGCCGAGCCGGTCGATTTCGTGCAGTTCTGCTACTCGATCGACGAACGCGACGCGGAGGACGACATCCTTCCGTTCTGCGCCGCGAACGGCGTCGCCACGCTGATCAACCTGCCCTTCGGCGGTGGCTCGCTCGTCCGCAGCCTGAAGGGAAAGCCGCTACCCGACATCGCCGCAGAGCTCGGCTGCCGGACCTGGGCGCAGTTCTGTCTGAAATACGTGGTTTCCCACCCCACAGTGACCTGCGCGATCCCCGGCACCGCGAACCCGGAGCACATGGCCGACCTTGTCGAAGCGGCGGCGGGCCCGATGCCGGACGCCGCGATGCGCAAGAGGATGGCAGACCTGTTCTGAGCCCGTCCCCTTTACGCGCCGGGCGAAATGGGCAATCTTTGAAGCTTGAAATAACAACCTAAGCCGCGGGAGGCAGCCGCAATGTCGGATACCGTCAAATACCTTCTCGAAGAGAAGGATATCCCCACCCATTGGTACAACATCATGTCGGACCTGCCCGAGCCGATGGCGCCGCCGCTCCATCCGGGCACCGGCCAGCCGATCGGCCCGGAGGACCTCGCGCCGCTGTTCCCGATGGAACTGATCAAGCAGGAGGTCTCGGCCGAGCGCTATATCGAGATCCCGGACGAAGTGCGCGATATCTACAAGCAGTGGCGCCCGACGCCGCTGTTCCGCGCGCGACGCCTCGAGAAGGCCCTCGGGACGCCGGCGAAGATCTACTACAAGTACGAGGGCGTCAGCCCGGCCGGCAGCCACAAGCCCAACACCGCGATCCCGCAGGCCTACTACAACAAGGCCGAAGGCATCACGAAGCTCGCGACCGAGACCGGCGCGGGCCAGTGGGGCTCCTCGCTCGCGTTCGCGGGCGCGCTGTTCGGCCTGCAGGTCGACGTCTACATGGTGAAGGTCTCGTTCCAGCAGAAGCCCTATCGCAAGGCGCTGATGGAATCGTACGGCGCCCGCTGCATCGCGAGCCCGTCGACCGAGACCAATGCGGGGCGCGCGATCCTCGAGAAGACGCCGGACTCCACGGGCAGCCTCGGCATCGCGATCTCCGAGGCCGTCGAGGTCGCGGCGACGCGCGACGACACCAAGTACGCGCTCGGCAGCGT
>JAYOEF010000053.1:0-19403 GCA_038106605.1 Alphaproteobacteria bacterium | reverse complement strand
CTCGGCATGCCGAAGAACCGCATCGTGATCTCGGCCAAGGTCTCCGCGGTGCAGGACCTGATCGCCGTCTATCGCGACCTCGCGGCGCGCTGCGACTACGCGCTCCATCTGGGCCTCACGGAGGCCGGCATGGGAACGAAGGGCGTCGTCGCCTCGGCCGCCGGCATGGGCATCCTCCTCCAGGAAGGCATCGGCGATACCGTCCGCATCTCGCTGACGCCGGAGCCCGGCGGCGACCGCACGCGCGAGGTCACGGTCGCGCAGGAACTGCTGCAGGTGATGGGCCTCCGGTCCTTCGTGCCGCTGGTCGCCGCCTGTCCCGGCTGCGGGCGGACCACCTCGACCGTCTTCCAGCAGCTCGCCCAGAGCATCCAGAGCCATATCCGCGAAAGCATGCCGGAATGGCGCAGGAAGTATGCCGGGGTCGAGGCCCTCAACGTCGCCGTCATGGGCTGCATCGTGAACGGCCCCGGTGAATCCAAGCACGCCGACATCGGCATCAGCCTGCCCGGCACCGGCGAGGAACCAGCCGCGCCCGTCTTCATCGACGGGGAGAAGCGCATGACGCTGCGCGGGCCGAAGATCGCCGAGGAGTTTCGCGCCATCGTCGACAAGTACGTCGAGACGCGTTACGGCGGCGGCGCCTGAAGACGGGCGGCCGCCCATGTTCATCCAGACCCATCCCCTCGACGATCCCGCGCGCATGCGCTTCACGCCGGGCGAACCGGTCCTGCCCGCGGGATCCGCGAACCTGGGTGAGGCCGAGGCCGCCGTGCGCTCGCCGCTCGCGCGCCGTCTCCTCCGCATTGAGGGCATCGAGGGCGTGGCGCTCGGGCTCGACGAACTCACGCTTCGCAAGGCCGCCGACGCGCAGTGGTACATCCTCAAGCCCTCGGTGCTGGGCGCGATCATGGAGCATTACGGCGCCGGCGATCCGATCGTCGCGGAACCGGTCGTCGTCCAGGTCATCGACCTTCTGGACGATCGCATCCGCCCGGCGATCGAGGCCTATGGCGGCGAGGTGCTGTTCCGCAAGTTCGCCGACGGCACGCTGACGCTCGAGCTGATCGGCGGCGGCGGGCCGAACAAGCGCAACATGATGACCAACATCATCACCCATCACGTGCCGGACGTTGCCGCGGTGACGTGGATCGGCGAAGCGCCGCTGGTCGAGATCCCGGAAGGGCTGTTCGAACGCGCGGCGGACGGCCCGAAAGGGCCGGAGGCGGACGCGGTGCAGCAACTGCTCGACGCCAAGGTCAATCCCGCAGTCGCTGCCCACGGCGGGCGGATCACGCTGATCGACGTCGCCGACCATGTCGCCTATGTGCGGATGGAGGGCGGCTGCCAGGGCTGTTCCGCATCCGCGATGACGCTTCAGCAGGGCGTGAAGAAGGCCATCCTGTCAGAGGTGCCGACGATCCAGGGCGTCGTCGACGTCACCGATCACGCCGCGGGCAGCAATCCGTTCTTCTCCTGACGAGGCCGGAGCGCCCGTGGCATAGTCCGGGCAGCGCTGAAACATCCGGATGCGACAGATGACCGAAATTCCCGAAGCCCGCCTGATCTACGTCACTACTTCGGGACCTGACGAGGCGCGCGACATCGGCACGGCGCTCCTTCAGGCGCGGCTGGCAGCCTGCGTCAACATCGTCGACGGGATGACGTCGATGTACTGGTGGCAGGGTGAGGTGGCCGAGGCCGAGGAGACGATCCTGATCGCCAAGACGCGCGCCGATCTCGTCGATCGGCTCACGGCGATGGTGAAGGAAGTTCACTCCTACACGTGCCCGTGCATCGTCGCCCTGCCGATCGACGGCGGCAATCCGGATTTCCTTGAATGGATCGCCTCGGAAACCCGGGGCGTAGACGGCGAGACCGACTAGGAGGGTCCGGTCCGGCCGCCGTCCGCCCCTTCGGTCCAGCGGCGGAGAAGCTCCTTCACCGCCGCCCGGTATTCCGGGTCGTTCACCACGCGCTCCAGGTCGATCTCGTCGGGCGTCGCGGGGAGCTCGTCCGGCGCAATCGGATGGTGCATGACGATGTCGTGGCACATGGTTAACATGCTGACAGGCTGGCCCGGCGATGTGGCGTCATTAGGGCGGAATTGAGGCATTTTCGGGGCGGACGGTAACGGCCATGTCATTGATCCGAATGGAGAATGCGATTGGAAGTGCGGGCATGCGGGCGCCCCGCTATGATCGCCGCCGACCCGTCCTCCCGAACGAGCCATGACCGGTAGCCCGTCCGCCCGCGGCAGCAGCGCCGCCCTCGTCTTCGCCAACGTGGCGCACTTCCAGAGCCACGTGATGATGCTGATCTACCCGACCGTCGTCATCGCGCTCGAGAAGGCGTTCGACATGCCATACGGCGAGTTGCTGACGCTCTCGTTTGCGGGCTTCGTGCTCTACGGTGTCGCGGCGCTGCCCGCGGGCTGGCTGGCCGACCGGTGGAGCGCGCCGGCGATGATCGCGATCTATTTCTTCGGAACGGGAGCCGCCGGAATCGCCGCCTCATTCGCATCCGGCCCGTTCGGCATCGCGCTGGGCTTGGCCGCCATCGGTCTCTTTTCCTCGATCTACCATCCGGTCGGGACCGCCTACGTCGTCGCCAATGCCGCCTCCCGGGGGCGGGCGCTCGGGGTCAACGGCGTGTTCGGGACCGCGGGCGTCGCCGCAGCGCCCCTGATTGCGGGCGGGCTCACGGCGCTGTTCGGCTGGCGCGCGGCCTTCTTCGTGCCGGGCGCGATCTGCCTTCTGACCGGCATCGCTTTCCTGTTCGCGATGAAGGGCATGGCCGACGGCGCGCGCGCAGGGAAGGCGCCGGTCCCCCACGACATCCCCCGCCCGCAGGCGATCCGCGGCCTCGCCGTGCTCGCACTCACCGTCCTTTCGGTCGGGCTCCTCGCGCAGGCGCTCACGGTCGTGCTGCCGAAGGTCTTCGCCGTCCGCGCGCCCGCGATCGTCGACTGGGCCGGTCTTGTCGGCGCGGGCGGGCTCGCCTCGCTTGCGCTCGGCATCGGCGCCCTCGGCCAGCTCGCGGGCGGATGGCTCGCCGACCGTTACCGGCTGACGCTCGTCTATCCCGCCATGCACGCGATCCTGATCCCGATGGCGCTGCTCGCAGGCGAGCTCTCCGGTCTCCCTCTGGTCGGTGCGGCGGGGGCGGTGATGTTCCTGATCACGTCGTCTTTGCCCGCCGAGAACAGCCTCGTCGCGCGCTTCTGCCCGGCGCGCTGGCATGCGACCGCCTACGGCACCAAGTTCGTGCTCGGGCTCGGCGTGAGTTCCCTTGCGATTCCGGCGGTCGGCCGCATCTACGACCTGACGGGCGGTTTCTGGTGGATGTTCGCATCCATGTCGGTGCTGTCCGCCATCGTCGTCTGCGCGGCCTTCGTGCTGCCGCGCGCGGGCGAGCGCGTGCGCAGCCTCCCGGTTGCCGCCGCCGCCCAATAGGAAGGGAGTTCGCGCAATGGCCATAGAGATCCGGAGCCTCGACCACCTCGTCATCACCGCGAGCGATCTGAAGGCGACGATCGCCTTCTACACGCGGGTGCTCGGCATGGAGCATGTCGAGTTCGGGAACGGCCTGCACGCGGTCCATTTTGGCGGCCAGAAATTCAACATCCACGATCGCAACACGGCCGCCGCGCCCAAGGCGCGCGAGATCGTGCCGGGATCGGAGGATTTCTGCCTGCTCACCGATACGCCCGTAGAAGACGTGATGGCCCATCTCAGTGCGTGCGATGTCGCCGTCGAGGTCGGGCCCGTCCGCCGTCAGGGCGCAGCCGGGACGCTCAATTCCGTCTATTTCCGGGATCCGGACGGCAACCTCGTAGAGGTCGCGAACGTCGTCGGCTAATCGGGACGGCGTTCAGATGAGCGACAGCGCCTCGTCGAGATCGCGGATGATGTCGTCGACCGTCTCGATCCCGACCGAAAGGCGGATGACCTCCGGTCCGGCGCCAGCGGCGACCTGCTGCTCCGGCGTGAGCTGGCGGTGGGTGGTCGAGGCGGGATGGAGGACGAGGCTCCGCGTGTCGCCGACGTTGGCGAGGTGGGACAGCAGGTTGCAGCCTTCCACCAAGCGGACGCCGGCCTCGTACCCACCCCTGACACCGAACGTAAAGACTCCGCCGCAACCTTTTGGAAAATATCGGATCTTGCTCCTGAAGGAGGGGCTCGACCGCAGCCCGCCGTAGGACACCCAGGCGACCTTGGGATGATCCTCCAGCCACGTCGCGACGGTCTCGGCGTTGGCGACGTGCCGCTCCATCCGGAGCGGCAGGGTCTCGATGCCGGTGAGCGTCATGAAGGCGTTGGTCGGCGACAGCGCGGGTCCGAAGTCGCGGAGCGCGACCGCGCGCACCCGCATGGTGAAGCCGAAGTCGCCGAAGGTCTCGTAGAAGGTGAGCCCGTGATAGGCGTCGTCGGGCTTGGTCATCGACGGGAATTTGTCGTTCTGCGCCCAGTTGAAACGGCCGGACTCGACGATCATGCCGCCCATCGAGTTGCCGTGTCCGTTGAGATACTTGGTCGTCGAGTGGATGACGATGTCGGCGCCGTGATCGATCGGATTGAACAGGTACGGGGTCGCCATCGTGTTGTCGACGATCAGGGGGATCCCGGCCTCGCGGGCGATCGCGGCGATTTCCTCGATGTCTCCGATCACACTCGACGGGTTAGAGACGGATTCGATGAAGATCGCTTTCGAATTCGGCTGCAGCGCCGCGCGGAAGCTCTCGGGATCGAGCGGGTCTGCAAAGCTGCAGTGCCAGCCGAGGCGCTTGAAGCTCACCGCGAACTGGGTGATCGAGCCGCCGTAGAGGTTCCGGGACGCGACGAAATGATCGCCCGGCTCCAGCAGCGTGAAGAAGGCGAGGAACTGCGCGGCGTGGCCCGAGCCGGCAGCGCAGGCGGCGCGCCCGTTCTCGAGATTTGCGACGCGCTCCTCCAGCACCGCGACCGTCGGGTTCGTGAGTCGCGAATAGATGAAGCCGAAGGTCTGCAGGTTGAACAGCGAGGCGGCGTGGTCGACGTCCTCGAACACGTAGGACGTCGAATGGTGGATCGGCGTGTTGCGCGCGCCGGTCACCGGGTCGGGTGCCGCGCCCGCGTGGATCGCGCGGGTCTCGAAGCCGTAGGTCTTCGGTTTGTCGCTCATGCTGGGCTCCGTGCGGTGACGGTGTCGAGGATAGTGCCCGGGTCGGCCGGTTCCGCATCGCCGCGCCAGGCGATGTGCTGGTCGGGGCGGACGAGGACGAGAGGCGCACCGTAGAGATCGCGGATCGCGGCGGTCTCGACGCTGACCGTGTCGAACGGGATGCCGCGGGCCTTCGCGGCCGCCGCGAAGCCGTCGGCGCCGGGCGCGTCGGGGCCGAGGCGGAGCAGGGTGAAGCCCGGTCCGAAGCGGTCGAACAGCGAATGCCGGTCCTCGATCCAGTAATGCGGCGCCCGTCCGCCCGGAACGCCGGACGGCGTATATTTCTTGGGTTCGTCCGGCGGCGGCGCGCTGCCGTCGCCGACGATGATCGGCGAGCCGTCGTAGCGCGCGCCGAGCTGGATGCCGAGGCTCGCGAACTCCTCGCGGAACTTGTCGAGCTCGATGCGGAACGCGGCGCGGTCCGCGTCGCCTTCGGGCGTATCCTCCTCGATGTGCGGCGGTATCTGCAGCGTGGCCGCCTGCTCGGCAAGCTGTCCGGATTCCTTGGTGTTGCGGACGCCGATGGGCCGGCGCTCGGTCTCGTAGGTGTCGAGCAGGGCGCGCGGCGCCCAGCCCTTGCAGACTGCCTCGAGCTTCCACGCGAGGTTGGCGGCATCGTCGATTCCGGTATTGAACCCGAACCCGCCGGTCGGCGTGAAAAGATGCACGGAATCGCCTGCGAGGAACACGCGGCCTGCCTGGAAATGCTCGGTGACGAGGGCGAGGCCCGCCCACCATTCCTGAACGGAGACGATCTCGGCGCCGATGTCGGCTCCCACCGTCCGGTGGAACAGCGCCTGCGCGTCGATCTCCTCGAGAGGCACGTCGGGCGGGATATGGGCGAGGATGACAAACTCGCCCTCGCAGTCGAGCGAGATGCAGTCCATCCGCCCGTCCGAGTTGATCGTGAAGTAGTGCCAGGACACCGGGAAGTTCATGACGTCGTAGATCCGCGGCGCGCGGACGTAGAGCGACAGCATGCGCCCGTCGTAGAACTTGTCGCCGGATGAGCTGCGTCCGCCGTAGCGGAAGCCGAGCTGACGCCGGATCGGGCCGTTGGCGCCGTCGCAGCCGACCATGTAATCCGCGACGACCGTTTCCCGCCGACCGGTCTCGACCTCCTCGATTTCGGCGCGTACGCCGCCGGCCTCTTCGGCGAAGGAGACGATCTTCCAGCCGAAACGCAGCGTCGCCGTCGGGAAGGACTCGGCATAGCGGCGGAACACCGGCTCGAAATAGAACTGGTTGCACCGGTGGATGGGCTCGGGCGTCAGCAGTGTATCGCCCCAGGGACCCGGATTTCCGATCTTCTCGTTGAGCGACGGCATCTCGATGCGGCCGAGCTCGTAGCCGGTGAAGCGCGTGATGTAGGTGATGTCGGTGACGTGATCCGCCGGGACGCCCACCTTGCGGACTTCCGGCGCGACGCCGATCCGTCGCAGATGCTCCATCGTCCGGCAGTTGATCGTGCTGCCCTTGGGGTGGGTCGAGGTCGTCGCGCGGTCGGACACGAGCAGGAATTCGACACCGCGCCATCCCAGCTCCATCGCGAGGTAGAGCCCGACGGTCCCGCCGCCGACGATGAGCACGGGTACGCGGATTTCGGTCACTTCTCGGCTTCTCCCTGTTCGGACGGAGCGCGACTAGCGGCGGGGCCGCAGCCGGGGGCGTTTGGAGGTGATGACGCCGGAATTGATTCCCGACCACGAAAGCTCATGGTGCAGCCGGCCGAACTCAATCTTGGGGCAGCGGTCCATGATCACGGTCAACCCCGCAGCTTCCGCCCGCTTCGCCGCCGCCTCGTCGACGACGCCGAGCTGCATCCAGACGAACCGGATACCCCTGGCGTCCTTGAGGGCGATAGCCTCATCGACGATCGCGCCGGCATCCTGCGAACGGCGGAAGATGTCGACCATTTCGAAGGGAGCGGGGACGTCGGCGAGGCTCGCGTAGCAGGTTTCGCCGTGAATCTCGGTTCCCGCGCTCGCCGGGTTCACCGGGATCACGCGGTAGCCCTTCTCCTGAAGGTACTTCATGGCGAAGTTGCTCGGCCGCACCCAGTTCGCGGAGGCGCCGACCATGGCGATGGTGCGGGTCTCGTCGAGGATGCGGCGGATGAGGGCGTCGGGGTAGGAAAGCTCGGCCATATGGGTCCTTACTCGGCGGCCGTCTTGCCCGCAAGCTCTTCGGCGGTTGCCGTACTGCCGCCGGAGGCGCGGACGATCTTCCCGAAATAGTGTTCCGCGAACGTCACAGGAGGCTCGCCGGAGGCGTCGCTGTCGCCGATGCCGCGGAGCACGGTGTCGTGGTTCGGATTGTGGAAGGTGACAAGCGAGATGCGGTCCTGGCGCGCGACCTCGCGCGGCGGGTTCACGACGCGGTGGAGGGTCGAGCGGAAGCGGCCTCCGGTCCAGCGCTGCATCGCGTCGGCGATGTTGCAGACATAGCCGCCGTCCGGTGCGTGCACGTCCATCCACCCGCCTTTGCCGTCGCTCACCTGGAGGCCGCCGGGCACGTTGTCGCCCTTGACGAAAGTGAAGGCGCCGTAGTCGGTATGCGCACCGGCACGGAGCTGGCCCGGCTCCGGGGAATCGTCCTGGCCCGGATAGCGGACGATGCGGAGATTGGCATAGCCGCGGTCGGCCTTGTCGTCGAAATAGTGCTCGTCCGCGCCGAGCGCGAGCGCGAAACCGCGCATCACGTGCTGCGCGAGGCCGATCATCGCCCGGTAGTATTCCTCGAGCGTCTCGCGGAAACCCGGCATGTCCGGCCACTGGTTGGGCGCGAAGAAGGACTTGCCCGCGCCCTCGGTGAAGTAGGGATCGCTTCCGACGTCGAGCGGGCCCATCGCCCAGGCTTCCTGCCAGTCGGGCGGCGTCACCTCGCCGCGCGAATAGGCGATTGTGCGGTCCTTGATCGGGTTCCAGCCGCGGCTGATCTTGGACGGCGGACGCAGGACGGCCCGCTTGATCTCCTCCGGCGCGGCGAAGAAGTCGACGCCGGCCTGGCGCGTCCGCGCGATCAGTTCCTGCGGCACGCCGTGGCCGACGATGGTGAAGAAGCCCGAATCCGTGCACGCCTCCTCGATCTCGCGGGCGACCGCCTTCCGTGCCGCAAGGTCCCCGAGACGCAACGGCTCGAGGTCGATAACGGGAACGCGCGACGGCGCCATCGTCACTCTCCGGTCCAGGTCGGCGGCCGCTTCTCGAGGAAGGCGTCGATGCCTTCCTCCGCGTCGCGCGCCATCATGTTCTCCACCATCACCTTGCTGGCATAGCCGTAGGCATCGGCGAGGGGCATGTCGAGCTGGCGGTAGAAGGCTTCCTTGCCGATCCGGAGCGTGAGCGGCGACTTCGCGCGGATCAGGCCGCAGTAGCGGGCGACTTCCGCATCGAGCTCCGACGCGGGAACGACGCGGTTGACGAGGCCGGCGGCGCGGGCGGCCTCGGCGTCGAGCATTTCGCCGGTCAGCAGCATTTCCATCGTCTGCTTGCGGCCCGCGTTCCGGCTGATCGCGACCATCGGCGTCGAGCAGAAGAGGCCGATATTGACGCCCGGCGTCGCGAAGCGCGCCTCTTCGGCGGCAACGGCGAGATCGCACGTGGCGACGAGCTGGCAGCCGGCGGCCGACGCGACGCCGTGGACGCGGGCGATCACGGGCTGGGGCAGGCGGGTGACCGCGAGCATCAGGTCGGAGCACTGGGCGAACAGCGCCTCGTAGGCGGCACGGTCCGGGTTCGCGCGGATTTCGCGGAGATCGTGTCCGGCGCAGAAGGCAGGCCCGTTCGCCCCGATGACGACGACGCGAACCGCAGGATCGTCCTCGATCGCCGCGAGCTCGGCTCGGAGCGCGCCCATCAGCCCTACGGAGAGCGCGTTGCGCGCGGCCGGCCGGTTGAGCGTGAGCGTGGCGACGCCGTGGGCGTCATGGCGCAGGAGAATCTCGTCCTGTCTCTGAATCGATGTCTGAGAGGCGTCGGGCATGGCTCTGATTTGACTGGACTATTCCGCTCCCGACCTGCGGGTTTCGCTTTCTCGGCTGCACCCGCAGGGGAGTGGGGACGGTAGCATAGCGCCGGGCCGCCGTTAACGGGTCTCCGCAGGCCGATACCGGAAGAAAGAGGTAATATGATACCTCATTTTCAAGTGACTGAATTTCATGGGATTTTTCGGGTTAAATTCCGTTGACAGCGATATTTTTTCTGGCATATTCCGCCGCCGTCGCGCCCGGACCCTCCGGGCGCCCGTTATTCTGGAACCGAAACGATGAAAACCTATTCCGCAAAGGCGGCGGACGTCGAGCAGAAGTGGTACCTCGTCGATGCCGAGGGCCTCGTCCTCGGCCGGCTGGCTTCGATCTGCGCGAAGATTCTCCGCGGCAAGCACAAGACGACGTTTACCCCGCATGTCGATTGCGGCGACGGGATCATCGTCGTCAACGCCGACAAGATCGCGCTGACCGGCAACAAGCTCGCCGACAAGGTCTACTACCGTCACACCGGCTATCCGGGCGGCGTCAAGGGCGTCACGCCGGAGAAGCTGCTGTTCGACGACAAGGGCGACCGCATCCTCATGAAGGCCGTCGAGCGCATGCTGCCGAAGACCAAGCTCGGCCGCAGCCAGCTCACGAAGCTGCGCGTCTACTCGGGTGCCGAGCACCCGCATGAGGGGCAGAACCCGCAGCCGCTCGATGTCGGCGCCATGAACCCGAAGAACAAAAGGAGCGCCTGAGCATGGCGGACACGGATATCCAGACCGCCGGCGGCGCGACCCTCGGCGACCTGTTGCAGCAGTCGGCCCCCGCGGCGCCGGCACCGGCCGAGAAGAAGGTCGACGCGCAGGGCCGCGCCTACGCCACCGGCCGCCGCAAGAATGCGGTCGCGCGCGTGTGGGTGAAGCCCGGCAAGGGCGCGATCGTCGTCAACGGCAAGACCGGCCCGGAGTATTTCGCGCGCCCGGTGCTGCAGATGATCATCAACCAGCCCTTCGACGTCGTCGACCGCAACGGCCAGTACGACGTGTGGTGCACGGTGACCGGCGGCGGGCTCTCGGGCCAGGCCGGCGCAGTCCGCCACGGCATCTCGCAGGCGCTCACGCACATCGAGCCAAATCTGCGCCCCACCCTGAAGAAGGGCGGCTTCCTGACCCGCGACTCGCGGTCGGTCGAGCGCAAGAAGTACGGCCGTGCGAAGGCGCGACGCAGCTACCAGTTCTCCAAACGATAAGGCTGGGACAGCCAACTACGACCTCAAGGGCGTCCCCGGCCGGGGACGCCCTTTTTCTTTAATGGCCATTCCGGGTTTATGATTGATCCGGAAGGCAGCGACCGATATCCGTTGAGGAGCGGCGAGGGGAAGAAGCCATGACGTACAAGGTATTCATCGACGGCGAAGAGGGCACAACGGGCCTGCAGATCCGGGACCGGCTGGAAAGCCGCGCGGAAATCTCGCTGATCCGCCTTTCCGGCGACCGGCGGAAGGACCCCGAGGCGCGGCGCGAGGCGCTCAATGCCTCCGACGTCTCGATCCTCTGCCTGCCGGATGACGCGTCGCGCGAGGCGGCGTCGATGACGGAGAGCAATTCGACGTGCCTGATCGACGCCTCGACGGCGCACCGGGTGGCGTCCGACTGGACGTACGGTTTCCCGGAGATGGATGCCGGCCACCGTGCGAAGATCGCGGAGGCGAAGCGTATCTCTAACCCGGGCTGCTATCCGACGGGCGCCATCGGGCTGATCCGGCCGCTCGTCTCGGGCGGACTTCTGCCCGCCGACTATCCGATCGCGGTCAACGCGGTATCCGGCTATTCCGGCGGCGGCAAGTCGCTGATCGCGCGCATGGAGGACCCGAAGCACGAGAAGGCGGTGAACAGCGCTTTCTTCGCCTACGCGCTCGGGCTCGAGCACAAGCACGTCGCCGAGATGCAGATGCACGGCGGGCTCGACCGCAGGCCGATCTTCGCACCGAGCGTCGGCCGGTTCCGCCAGGGCATGATCGTCTCGGTGCCGCTGCACCTCTCGCTGCTCTCCGGTGGGGCGACGGTGGAGAGGATTCGCGAGGCGCTCGGCGACTGGTATTCGGGCTGCCGCTTCGTTTCGGTCGCGAGCCCGGAGGAGGCCGAGGCGCGGGTCGCGCTGCTCGACCCTGAGGAGCTCAACGACACGAACGCGCTCCGGCTCTTCGTCTTCGGTAACCAGAAGCGCGACCACGTCGTCCTCGCCGCCCAGCTCGACAATCTCGGCAAGGGCGCGTCCGGCGCGGCGGTGCAGAACATGAACATCGTGCTCGGCCTCGACGAGGCCGCGGGGCTCAAGTGACGGCGCGCGGCGCCGGAGGAGGGACGCCATGACCCAGATCCACGGAAACGTCCTGCCCTACAAGGGCAAATGGCCGAAGATCGCCGACGACGTATTCGTCGCCCCGGGCGCGCAGATCATCGGCGATGTCGAGATCGGCGCGGGCTCGTCGGTCTGGTTCAACTGCGTCATCCGCGGCGACGACCAGCCGATCCGCATCGGCGAACGCGTCAACGTGCAGGATGGCACCGTGATCCACGTGCATTCCAAGTTCCAGGGCACGTTCATCGGCAGCGACATCACCATCGGCCACATGGCGCTTCTTCATGGCTGTAATGTTCACGACAAGGCGTTCGTGGGCATGGGCTCGATCGTCCTCGACAAGTGCACGATCGAATCTGGCGCGATGCTGGCGGGCGGCGCGATGCTGACGCCGGGCAAGACGGTAAAGTCGGGCGAATTGTGGGCGGGCAGGCCCGCCAAGTTCATGCGCGAGATCACCGAGGAGGAACTCGGCAACTTCGACTGGTCGTTCCAGTCCTATGCCGAGCGCGCGCAGGAATACCGCACCGAATACGAAAGCCTCGCGCGCGAGCGCGGGCTCGCAGCCGAGTAGGGGCTTCCCTCAGCGCGGTCTTGCCTCGACCCGGGCTCCTTCTGCTATGCGGTCGCCGGGATGCCCGACGACAAGCTCGCCTTCCTTCAGGCCGCTTTCGATCTCAGCGGCCAGGTGGTTCCGGCGGCCCACCGATATGTGGCGGAGCCGCGCACGACCGTCCTCCATGGCAAATACGGCCCATTTCCCGCCGTCCCTGAACAGGGCGGTCAGGGGAAGCTGAAGCGCGGCCTCGTTCTCCCACAGGACGATCCTCGTCTCGACGCGGAAACCGTGGCCGAGCCGCGCGCGGGCATCCGGCGGATCGGTGAGGTCGACGATGACGTTCACCCGCTGCTCCTCGATGCCGAGCGCGGAGACCTTCGTGAACCCGTACGGCTCGACCAGGCGGACGCGCCCGTTGAGCGCGGTACCGCCCCAGTCCTCTAGCAGCGCCCGCTGGCCCGCTTCGATGCGTACCGCATCGGAAGACAGGTAGTCGGCGACCACCTCGATCTTCGAGGGATCGCCGATCTCGATCAGCGGGGTACCGGCGGCGACCACGGCTTCGCTCTCCTGCAGTACGCGAAGGATGCGCCCGTCCACCGGCGCGCGCACGACGACGCAGGCACAGTCGCCGCCGGAGGTGCTGCGGTCGGACGGGACGAGGAGCCGCGCGTTGGCGCGGGCGACCTCGGAGGCGCGCATGCGGACAGCGGCTTCGGCGGCGGCGACGCCCGCCTCGCGCATGCGGAACGTGCGTTCGGCCTCGTCGTAGGCACGGCGCGGGATCGTTTCCGTCCTGATCAGCGCCCGGGCCCGCGCGAATTCGGTCCGAGCGAAATCCCGGTCGGCGCGCGACTGTTCGAGTTCGGCCCGAGCCAGCGCGAGCGCCGCCTCGGCCGCTTGCAAGTCCGCGCGCGCTTCCGCTATGGTCCGTTCGTCGAGAAAGGCCGGATCGGAGGGCTCTATCCGGGCAAGCGCCGTCGTTCCGCCGGTGACCGGGTCGCCGGCATGGGCTTCGATGCGCAGAACACGGCCCGCGATCGGCGCAGACAGCACGAAGACGTCACGTATCCGCGTCTTTCCTTCGGCGGAGACCGTTTCCAGCATCGGGGCGCGGGTGACGGCGACCGGATCGACGGCGACCCGCAGCGGCCGGAAAGCATAGGCGAGCGCTCCCGCGAACACCGCGGCGAGTACCATCCAGATGGCGATGCGGCGTCCGTTTGCGGTCATCCTCGGTTACTCCCGTGTCTTCAGAACGGCAATCAGGTCCATCGAATCGACCCGGCGCCGGACGAGCGCTGCCGACATCACTGCGGCACACGCTGCCCCGACGACCCCCAGGCCGTAAGTCGACGGCAGCAATATGAGCGGAACCCGGAACAGCTCGGTGTCGAACGAGGACACCATCACCGCGGCGAGTGCCCAGCCCGTGCCACAGCCGAAGGCAAGTCCCGCAAGCACGAGCAGCGCCGTCTCGCCCAGCAGGATGTACGAGATTTCCGCCCGCGTGAACCCGAGGACGCGGAGCGTCGCGAGATCGCGGCCCCGTTCGGACAGGCCGATCCGGGCGGCGTTGTAGGTAACGCCGAAGGAGAGTGCGCCGGCGAAGAGGAGGAAGAAACCGGTGAAGACGAGGATGATCTTGCCCATCGTCTCGTTGAACTTCTCGACCGCGAGCCGCTTGACGGCGATTGCAGCCAGGTCGGGGCGTTTCTTGAGCGCGGCGAACAGGGCGTCCTCGCCCGCTTCATCGACCAGAAGGTTGACGCGCGCGATCCCGTCCGCTTCCCGGGTCAGCCGGCGGAGCCGGTCGGCGTCCATCCAGGCCGGCATGCCGATGTACTCCTCGGCGAGCCGGACCACGGGAACCGAGAATTTCATGCGCCGACCTTCGAGGACCTCGATCTCGACGGGGTCGCCCGGGCCGACCTGGAGCTTTTCAGCCAGGCGGGACGAGAGAACGAGGCCACCTTCGGGTACGGGGATGACGCCTTCGACGGCATCGTAGATCACTTCGAGGCGGGCGCCCGCCGGAAGCCCGGTCACCGTGCCGCGATGGCTCCGGTGACCGCTGCGGAACCGAACCGCCACATTGCGCACCGGCTCGGCCGCGAGCACGCCCGGAAGACGCTCCATCTCGTGCAGCACGCGCCGGGAACGGTCTTCGGCAAAGGCGACCGAGATGTCGTAGCGCCTCGTGTCGTGGAACTCGCTCTCGACCAGCCGGTCGAGCGCGTCCGACCATTGGAGCGCGAGCATGAGGACGCCGACCGCGAAGGCCACGCCGGTGACCGTCATCGCCGAACGAACGGGCGCGCGGAGGATGTGCCGGAGGACGATGCGGGTCGAATTGTCGAGACCCTTCGGTATCGGGATCGCTCCGTGGCGGTATGCGGGCGGCGCCGGCGGGCGCATCGCTTCGGCCGGCGGCAGCGTCGCGGCCCGCCGCACGGCGTCGAGGGCGCCGCCGAGTGCGGCGGCAAGGCTGACGACGGCGGCGATTGCGAACGGTGCAATGCCGGGCCGGTAATAGAGGAACGGAAACCGGAAGGTCTCGTTGTAGAGCGCTGTGTTGTAGCGCCCGAGGAACGAGCCCGCGATCCAGCCCAGCAGTATCCCGAGCGTACAGATGGCGAGCGCGAGCTTCGCGTAATGGATCGCGATCTCGGCCTTGCTGTAGCCGAACGCTTTCATCAGCCCGATCTCGCTGCGCTCGGTCGATATCAGCCGGGACAGGACCAAGTTGGTGAGGAACGCGGCGACCGCGAGGAAGATGGTCGGCAGGATGCGCGACATGGTCCGGAGCTGGTCGAGCTCGTTCATCAGGAACCAGTTCGATATCTGATCGGCGCGTTCGACTGCGCCGGTGCCGCCGTAGGGCGCGAGCAGGTCGTCGAGGCGGGCGATGACGTCCGACGGATCGGCGCCGCGGAGCAGGGACAGCGATACGTTGTCGAAGGCGCCGTCGAGATCGAATGCGGCGGCGAGCGCCTTTCGGCCCATCCACAGGACGGCGAAATGCCGGTCGTCCGGCATCAGCGACCCGGGCGCGATGGCGTAGACGAACTCGGGCGAGAGCGCGATGCCGACCACCGTGAGCGTCCGCCGCGTACCCTTGAGGATCGCATCGAACCGGTCGCCCACCCGGATGCCGTGGGCGAGGGCGAAGGGCTCGCCGATCACGACTTCGTTCGGGCGCCCGGACTGGACGCTGCGCCCGGTGCGGAACGCCAGAGCGTTGAGAGCGGGCGCCGTGTCCTCGGGAAGCGAGACGATCTGGGCGGTGACGGGGGCGGCGACGCCCGGCACGTCGAGGCTTGCATACCGGACGATCCGCGTCTCGACGCGCTGAATGCCCGGGATCTGGGCGATGCGCTCCGCGATCCGGTCGGGCGCCCGCGTCAAGCGGGCAAACACATCTGCGAAATGGTAGCGGTCGTAATAGGCCTCGGCGGTCGAGCGCAGCGACGCGTGGGTTCCGAGCGACATGATCATCAGCGCGACGCCGGATGCGACGACCAGCGCGATCGCGACGACCTGGCCGCGGAGGCGGCGCAAATCCCGGAGAAGCTTGCGGTCGAGGGCGCGCACGGCCGTCACCACGACAGCTCGGCAGGACGCCGCTTCCGTTCGTTGACGCGCATTTCCGCGATGCGCCCGTCCGCGAGCGAGATGACCCGGTCGGCCATGTCGGCGATCCCGACATTGTGCGTGATCAATGCAGTCGTTGTCCCGAGCTCGCGGTTGATCCGGTCTATCGCTTCGAGGACGAGGACGCCGGTCGTGCTGTCGAGCGCACCGGTCGGCTCGTCGCAGAGCAGGATCTCCGGGCGTTTCGCGATGGCGCGCGCGATGGCAACGCGCTGCTGCTCGCCGCCGGAGAGCTCGGCCGGGAAGTGATCGGCGCGCGCCGTAAGCCCGACGAGATCGAGCGCGTCGCGCGGGGGCATTGCGTTCCGGGCGATCTCCGTCACCAGAGCGACGTTTTCCTCCGCGGTCAGGCTCGGGATCAGGTTGTAGAACTGGAAGACGAAACCGACATGGTCCCGCCGGTATCGGGTCAGTTCGCGGTCGCTGAAGGCCGTGATCTCGCGCCCGTCGAAGAAGACTTGGCCCGAGGTGGGGGCGTCTAGTCCGCCGAGGATGTTGAGCAGCGTCGACTTGCCGCTGCCGGACGGGCCGAGGAGGACGACAAGCTCTGAGCGCTTCAGCTGCAGGTCTACATCGCTGAGCGCACGCACCTCGACCGCCCCGCTGCGGTAGACCATGGTCAGGCCGCGCGTTTCGAGGGAGACGTCGGCAGTGCCGGGGCTCCGGCCGGTCATGGGTGTCGCTGACATTACCTGGTCAGCATATTGGGGGAGCGGCAGGTCGCCCTGATGCGGATCAAGTCTCCGCAAAGGGAGACCCAGGGTCAGGTCGCTTTCGCCGCGGGTTCGGCCTCGTCTGCGAACCGCATGTCCATCAGGCCGGCTGGCGTCCGCGCGACGATCAGCTTCGCCGGCACGTCTCCGTTGTTCTTGAGCCAGTGCGGAATGCGGCTGTCCCAATGGATGCTGTCGCCCGGCCCGAGACGGTGAACGTCATCGCCGTAAACGACCTCGATCGCGCCCTCCAGCACGTGGCAGGCTTCCTCGCCCTCGTGCGCATGCGCCTTGTCGATGGCGGTCGAGTGCGCCGGTATCTCGATCATGACGAGCTCGAGCTTGCGGTCGGGCGCCGACATGTACTGCATCATCTTGCGGTGGCGCGCGTCGGGTGCGCCGAAATGCACGTGCCGGCGTTCCTCGGCGCGGATCACCGTGCAGCCCGCGCCGTCCTCGACGAAAAGGGCCGAAACCGGCGTTTCGAGGGCGGTTGCGAGCTTTCCGAGCGACTGGAGCGACGGCGACGCCTTGCCGGTTTCGACCTGGCTGATATAGGCGCGCGACAGGCCGGTCGCGGCGGCGACGTCGTCGATCACCATGCCGCGCCGCACGCGCGCTTCGCGAAGCCGTTTTCCGATGTCCAAATCGTCTGCCTTTCTCTGAGCGCCGGTTTTATGGCCGCGCCGATATGGTGGGGCAACTTGTTCGATCCGAGCAAGCAAAACTTGCTATTGTCGAACATGCCTGCCTGTGACTAAGATTTCTTCACCGGTCACGTGATTACAACAACACCACGGCGGGAGGAAACCATGAGGAAACACATCGCATTCGCGTTGGCTGCTGCTGCGGCCGGCGCTCTGACTGCCGCTTCTGCGCAGGCGGCGGACTACACCATGAAGATCGGTCTCGCGACCTTCAAGGACGTGCAGCACCAGTGGGCCGACTGGATGAAGGAAGAAGTCGAGAAGAAGTCGAACGGCAAGATCGCCGTCGAGGTCTTCCCGCGAAGCCAGCTCGGCGCGATTCCGCGCCAGATCGAGGGCGTCCGCCTCGGCACCCAGCAGGCGTTCGTTGCCCCCGCGGACTTCTTCGCGGGCGTCGACCCGCGCTACGGCGTCTTCTCGATTCCGGTGCTGTTCAAGAACAAGCAGCATGCCGCGAAGACGATCGCCGATCCG
This sequence comes from Alphaproteobacteria bacterium, assembly GCA_038106605.1. GTDB lineage: Bacteria > Pseudomonadota > Alphaproteobacteria > MPNO01 > UBA830 > JAYOEF01. The sequence continues at coordinate 1,757 of JAYOEF010000053.1, read as the reverse complement.
GCGCTCAACAAGGAGATCCTGGCCCTCGGCGCCGACAAGAACATGGAGACCGTCTCCATCTTCACGCATTCGACGGCGCACTATCTCGCGAAGGACCCGATCCGCAAGCTCGACGACTTCAAGGGCAAGAAGTTCCGCGTGAACGCCACCGCGGCCGAACGCGAGAAGATGGGCATTTTCGGCGCCACGGCCGTTCCGATGCCGCTCAACGAGGTCGTGCCCGCGCTGCAGCGCGGCGTGATCGACGGAACGCAGAGCGGCACCGTCGTCTATGTCGTCTTCAAGTTCGACAAGATCAGCAAGGTGCTGACGCGGACCGACGACACGCTGATCATTTCTGCCGCCGTGCTGAGCCCGTCCTGGCTCAAGCAGCTCCCGGCCGATCTCCGCAACATGGTCGTGGCGACGGGGAACTCGATCCAGGTCAAGACGTCTCAGTTCTCGGACGCGAACGAGAACGCGATGATCGGGAAATGGAAGGAGGGCGGTGGCGAGCTGATCTCGCTCTCCGACGCCGAGATCGGCAAGGTTCACGGCATGCTGAAGGGCGTAGGCGAGAAGGTGACCAAGGACGACGCCAAGGTTCACGCCTTCTACCAGCGCATCAAAGAGGTCGCGGCGAAGCACTGACCGGCACATGAATGGCCATGCGGTCCGGAGGGCGGGACGCCTTCCGGGCCGCAGCCGTTTCCGCCGATGCGCTAGACTGTTCCGATGACAGACCCCGGCGATACCCGAGACAGCGCGCCTGACGACGTCCGCGCGCCCGCGCCCGCGCTCCGCGCCCTGTTCGAGACCGGGCCGCGTCGGCTGACAGCCGTCCTCATGCTCGCGGGCATCGCGATCAACTTCGCCAACGTCGTCGGCCGCTACCTGTTCGGCTACGCGATCTTCTGGGCGGAGGAGATCATGATTTTCCTCATCGTCTGGTGTGTGTTCCTCGGCGGGGTAACGGTCGCGTTCAACGGCGCGCATCTCCGCATGGACCTCTTCTCCGCGCGCCTGCCGAGCCCGTGGAAGGAAGGGGTCAACGGCATTGCGGCCGTTGCCCTGATCGGCTGCTGCGGCTTTGCGGCCGTGCAGTCGTGGAAGGTGCTTGAGCTCATCTCCAGCGGCGGCGATGTCAGCGTCACCGCCTCGGTGCCGATGGTGATCCCGCACGCCGCGCTGTTCTTCGGCCTCGTTCTCACGGCGCTCGCGGTCGCGGTCCGGCTGCGCGCGCACCTCCGCAACAGGTTCTGAGGCGCTCGCGATGGAATGGGCCATGGCGGTGCTGCCGGTCGTCCTCCTGGTGCTGGGATTTCCGGTCTTTCTCGTCCTGCTCGCGACCTCGGTCGCGGTCCTGGTGTTCTTCTCCAACGACCCGGCGACCGTCATCCATCAGGTGATGTTCGATGCGGTCTCGAAGTTCGCGCTGATCGCGGTTCCGTTCTTCATCTTCGCCGGCGAGATGATGAGCCGGGGCGGGGTGTCCGGGCGTCTCGTCGCCTGGGTGTCGTCGATCGTCGGCGGCATCCGGGGCTCGCTCCCTCTCACCGTGGTCGGGACGGCGACGGTCTTCGGCGCGATCTCCGGCTCGACCGCCGCGACGGTCGCCGCCGTGGGCTCGCTCACCTACGGGCCGTTGCGCGAGAAGGGATACGACGAGCGGTTCTCGTCCGGCATGCTCGCGTCGGCGGGTGCGATCGCCAATATCATTCCGCCGTCGATCGCGATGATCCTCTACGGATACGCCGCGGAGGCCTCCGTCGTCGACC